>JAILEM010000198.1 GCA_024687745.1 Lachnospiraceae bacterium | reverse complement strand
TCATACTTATATGCTCTTTGGAAGGTAAAGGTATCCGCAATAAAAAGCTCATCCTTATTCTCCTGTATATAAGCATAAAATCCCTTATAATCAGGTTCCGTCCTCTTATGATCATTATAGTCAAATCTGTTTCCAACAAGGATCCCGGCATCTATGATGATCGTAAAAACAAGCAGCGCGATATACAGGTTATTAGATATAAGAGCGGTCTGCTCTGTGTAATTACCATCATTTTCATCTACTGCATCCAAATAGAACTTTGAAATAAAAAGATACATCAAAACCGAAGCAAAGGCAAGCATAGCCCCATATACTACCCTGTGGCACCATCTCCCGCTGTAGTTGAAGTAAAACAGAATGCCAAAGAATATCACCGATTCTGCCAGTATCATACAGACATTAAAGAAGCTCTTCCTTCTGCTTTTTGTATCTCCCTTTCCTGATGGCAGAAGCATAAATATGATAAGAACCAGACACAGAAAGCATACCGGATCTATAATAAATATATCATTATGAATATTTGCCACGAAGGTTTTCATCATGCTCAGATCAACCGGTCTTGGTGAACCGTTTGTTAAGATCTCATCCATTTTTTCAACATCAAGTACATTGTCATCACCGAATTGCCAGGTCAGATAGAGCAGGGCATCATTTTCGGAAATGCCTTCCTCCTCCATTTTATCTTTGTATCTGTTGATATCAAGGAGATCGTAACGGAAATCCAGTAACTCTGTCCTCTTGGCGTTATATTCCATGAAGGTCGTCCATTTTGCATCACCTCCATAGATCTCCCTGTTGTAGAGAGAGCATAAAAGGATGATGATAAGGGATGGCGCAAATACAGTCACATATACGGAAAGCATTTTATAGAGCTTAAGCCCTCTTTTCCTGTCTACGAGAATGATCATATCGAACAGGCAGAGAACGATCGCAAATATTCCGGCAAGGAAAAAAGAACTGTCCCTTAATAAAGCAGCAGCTATGAGCAGGACAGAGCCCGTAAATATCCTCTTATTGTCCGCTTTTCCTTCCTTTGACGTGGCAGTATAAGCCTCATAAAGCATCAGGATAAAACCTGTCATGGCAGCAAAGGCCGATGTCTTGGAATACTGTACGGAAACATATAATTCATAGAAGGTAAGAAGCGTAAAAATAACTGCCGGCATCCTCCTTCCCGTCAGTTCGATCAAAAAGACGGTAAGGGAATACATAGCCAAGAAGATAAGGATATACTGCATTACGCTGTGCCATCTTACCTGCCCGAATACAGAATTTAAAAGAGTGAGCAGTTTTCCGTATATGACATTTGGATATATCACATGAGGATCCCTCGTCCCGAATACGCCTTCGGATATCATTGCTATAAAGGCATCATCATTTTCCTCAAAAAAGGGGCAGTAGATAAATACTGCGACAGCTGCAAGTACTGCATTATATAAAAAAGCAAATAGCCTTGTATTTTTTTTCATATCATTGATCATATCTTTTCTCCGGACATTCTCCCTTAAAAAGCCCAATTCCCGTCTGACCTTACCTGCCTTGATATTTTAAAGAACGACAGATATAGCAGCATAAATAACAGGTATAAAATACATGATACACAAAAGAACAAAGAAGCATATAAGATACAGCGGAGTAAGCCATCCCTCCACATCCTTACTCAGGAGGTTGAATTCATCTCTTATGAATTCATTTTTGCTTTCTTTTATCACTGTATACAATATCCATATTATCATTCCGGCAATTGAAAGTATAATACCCACTCCCATACCCTTAGGAGTATACTTAAGGCTTATCTCATTCTCTCCCAAATAAAGGGGAATCGCGGTAAAAAGTCCGTTGTATGGATAGGCTATATTACTCTTTTTCCCGTTAATACTGCATTCCCAACCCTCATCATAGACTATCGGCAAAAGCATGACAGCCGAACCGCTGGTTTCGTCAATATAGGTTGAAAATTCAATACTCTTCTTCCCAACCTTAAGCTTTTCGTTCATGGAGGCCTGATCATAGCTGTCGCATAGAAGCCTTAGCTTGTTAAGATCAAGCGAGCTTATAAAAACAGGTTTTTCCTCCTTATCTTCAGATATCTCCATATCTATCGTCACAAAGACCTCCTCATTTTCAAAAGTGCCAAGATAGACAGAATTATTGTTAAAATGAGCGGGATAGAGGAGATTATCTTCATCCTTTATGGTAGGTATCTCTATGATCCTGTCTCCGTCACTGTCAGATACAGCTATCTTTATATTTCCATCCTCGGTATCATAGCAGTTTGCGGTATAATACAGAGCTTTTTTTCCTGTTATTTTCCTGTTAAGGATCACCCTTTTTATATTTTTTCCCGTTCCATCCTTTATATCCTGTATATTAAGCCCGCCGTCATCGGATACAAGCTGCGAATTCCTTACTATCCATTCCGTTATGTTCTGCTCCTCATCCGTATCGGCTCCGGTCAGAGCCCTGTATATCTGATTCTGGTAATTTACCATATCCCTTGTTTCCATCTCGGAGTCAATGAATGCATTTGAATATGCGGGCATTGCAAAGGGCAAAAGGTACCTGCATCTGTAGAGATGATATTCCGTACTCTCACCGGTCAGATGATCGGTCACTACGGTACATGAGTCTGTTTTTTCATACAGCTTTTCATCAAGCTCCTTACAGCTCACCACGTCCCTTATTCCTATAAGTGCATCGGTAAATGCCGTGCCTCCCGCATCTAAGAGCCTTGTAAACTGCACGCTGTATCCCCATCTTGCCGCCTCATCCTGAGTTTCCTTAGGTACCAGATGCGTCCAGTTTGAAAGGGCAGCTCTTCTTAAAACCAGACCGTAATTGGCATTTAAGCTCTCGTCCGGATTCTTTATCCTGTAGATCACCTCACCCGAAAGATCAAACTCCTTATTTAACTGTTCACATATCCTTATGTATTCGCCTTCCTGCTCGGGTTCTTCACCGTATCCCGTAACAAAACCCGGCTTTCCGTACATTATGAACCCAAAGCAGAGGATCTCCGAAATAAGGATCACAAGGCTGAATGAATAATGTCTTCCGCCCTTCCATAAAAACATAAAAAGATACAGGAAAAAGCTTACAGCCATCATGACGGCAACTGCATGAAATACACTTCTTACAGACATTCCCTTATGGAGATTGAAAACATACGAAAAGATCACAAAAACTATAAGGGAAACTACAATACCCGCTAGCGATATCCTCTCAAACCCTTCCTTAAACAGCCTTTGAGCATAGGAACAGGCAAGGATGGCAAGAACAAAATATATGATAAAACCGTTTCTGATGGGGTACTGTACATAAGAACCGAAGTGCCATATAAGATTGATACTTTCGATAAAAAGCTCAAGACACATGATAAGTATCAGGGAAACAGTCATAAAAATACTTTTCTTTGTATTCTTAAGTCTGATCATTCCCGTAAGGATAATGGCAAACAGTATGGATGAATTAAACAGAGCAAACCATCTTGTTGTATATGCCGGCCTTACCTGTTTTAAGATATCCCTGTAGCGGGTTATAAGTCCACCCTCTCCGGAATTCCCAAATCTTGCCGAGGTAAGTGTCTGGGTAAGCTGCGGTACTATAATGAAGCTTGACAGAAGAAGAGCAAATACCGTACCCGCAAAAAGCTCCATGATATATATCCTCTTCCTTTTTTCAAAAGGTACATATATCTTTTCACAGGAGATGATAAGTCCCGTATAAAGGATCAAAAACAACATTATCATAAAACTCAGATAGTAACTGTTTACAGTTATCAGCGAAAGCACGATCACATAGCCCGTGATCTTTCCCTCCTTTAAAAGCTTATCATAAAAATACATCAAAAGCGGAAAGAGAGCGGCTATATCCATCCACTGGTTTGTAATATAAAGCATCAGTACAAAACCGCAGAAGGAGTATGAAACGGATATGATGACCTCAAAATAATACCTGAGCTTATAGCTTTTGTGCACATAAAAATACATGGTATATGTCATTACCATTATCTTTATCATATGGAATACCGACAGGCTTTTTAAGAGATTTTCTCTTCTTATGAAGAGAAAAAAAAGATTGAAGATCGATATATTGCTGCATCCCGAGGTACTCATGACCATATTGGTACCAAGAGCGGTATAAAAATCATAAAAGAAGGCCTTGGTACCATGGAGCATATCATAGACATGATAATAAAATGCCGCTATCTGCTGCGCCATGTCATAATAATCGATCGTATCTTTTCCAAAAGGAAAAATATGTCTGGCAAATAAGATCACGCTGTAAAGAACTGCCGTGATAAGCACCGGTAATGCAGCTCTTGCGATCTTATTATCCTTTAATCTATACATTGTATTGCCCATTCCTCATCCATAGGTATAACAACCTGACCCCTGTCTATCAGCACCCCGTTATCATCACGATCAGGATGCACCATTATCTCTGCCGATCTGCTTTTTAACAGCTCTGAAAGCTTTTCCTTATCATTATCTATATAAGATAAAAGGTCCTGATATGATCCAAACAGATCACAAGTCCTTTCACATATCTTTACTATATCTCTGTTATAGAGCTTTTTATAAATCCTGTTTAATATATTTCCGCCATGATACATATTTCTGCTAAGCCTGATGTAATCAAAATGATGATCGACGGAAAGCCTCTTAAGCGCAACATAAACGGGATAATTGGTATGAACATGATGATGGGAATCTATATGCAGGGCAGTAAATCCAAATGACAAAAACTTATCTATCTGAGCCCTGAATTCCTCCATGATCTGAGTTATAGTCAGTTCATCCATATACAGCCTGTATTTTAAATTATGATAAAAAGCTGCATTAAACCTCCCGTCACTGCTGCATATAAGCGGATTACTCTTTATTCCTTCGCTTAAGGGTTCTCCCTCTGTAATATTCAGATGAAGCCCTATATTATTTTCCACTCCCTTTTCAAATGCAAGATGAGCCGCTGTCTGCGCATAAGGCATGTTAGTCATAAGGGTGGTAAAGTTTATATATCCCCTCTCAAACGCCTCAAGAACAGCGCCGGTTACGTTTTCATTCTTTCCAAAATCATCCGCATTGACCAAAAAAGACATCTTGTCATTCTCCAAAACATATATATAATAATAACAGTATAACATAAAGAGTAAACTAAAATGAACACGATGAACGTCCGCATAAAAAAATATCTTCCAGCGATCATCTTCATCCTTTCGGCGGTTCTTTTATTTGTAAAATGCTTTTTAAGCTTCTGCTGGTCTGATGAAACCTTTTATTATTCCACT
Organism: Lachnospiraceae bacterium; assembly: GCA_024687745.1. Taxonomy (GTDB): domain Bacteria; phylum Bacillota; class Clostridia; order Lachnospirales; family Lachnospiraceae; genus UBA2868. The sequence continues at coordinate 10,088 of JAILEM010000198.1, read as the reverse complement.
GCCTACAGATTTTATATGGGAGACAGTATATTCAGGCATGACTGGTTTCCGACCCAGCTCTCATCAGTTATACTTATACCCTTTTTTTCTCTCTATGTAAAGATTAGGGGAACAACAGACGGTATCCTTCTTTATTTCAGGATATTATTTGTGATATTTACCCTTATCAATTCTGTTCTGGCTTTTGGGATATTAAAAAGACATACTCACCGGTTTGTTGCACTTACGGAATCAGTCTGTATCCTCTTCTATACACACTTAAACATAGCAACCCTTTCATATTACACTATCTCGGTACAGTGTTTTCTGATGGCAATGCTGTTATTATACGATCATGTCAAAAGAAGGGAAAAAAGATCGGAGCTTATCATCTGCGGGATATATTATGCCATTTCCGTTCTTGCCCTTCCGACCATGGCATTAGGCTATTTTATCACTGTTTTGATACTTCTTTGTCTTATATTACTGAAGGGCCGCAGTGATATAAGCATAATAAATGAAAACACGGATAAAGCCCTTCTTTTGGACATACTTAAATATACCTTTGCCGGCATACTTATACCGGCCGTTATCTTCTTTGTATTTTTACTTGGCAATGTTTCAATTTCCGATTTTCTTTCAAATATACCCTACGTTCTTTCCGATGATGAGCACGGAACAAGCTTTATTTATCCTATAAAGAAGTTCTTTATAGGTATAAACGAGGTATTTGGTCATTCTGCCTATATAAGCTATCTTCTCTCCATCCTCTGCCTTCTTTTCGGAAGAAAGCTTAAGGAAGGCAAATATCCTGTCATCATCCTTATTACAGACCTTGTATTGTTTATATATGATCTTACAAGGGCTATTCCTCATACCGGTTATATATTCACGGTGATCTGCCTTTTTTCACTTCCGCTTTTCTTTATAACAAAAAAACCGGATATCGCGGCATTTTTTACCTTCTTTGTCAACGGGATGGTCTTTTCACTGGTTTACAGTTATTCCTCAAACGGCTATCTCTATATTCTTTCGATGGGCCATTTCATCGCATCAGCCGGAGGCTTCATCTTTATATATGACTTTATAAAGGAGCTTATGTTTACAGAATGTGAGATCTCCACTAAACCCTTTATGCGATACAGACAAAGCGTTCTTTTTATGATATGTTTCATAATCCTTTCGATAACCTCAATATCGACCATTGTTTTAAGGATAGTGAATATATACAGGGACGCACCGGTCAGTGAGCTTAAATACCGTATAACCACGGGACCCGCAGAGGGGCTTTATACCACGGCAGAACATAAGGAAGACTATGACACGGTTGTAAACGTTATAAGAAAATACTGTACAAGGGATTCTGCAGGCAGAAAAACCAACTCCTTACTCATATCAAAGCTTCTTCCCTTTGGATATATGTGCTCAGACATGTATGTCGGAGCCCCTACCACCTGGAGAAACATGATAAGCAGCGAAAGACTTATCACCTATTATGAACTGAATCCAGAGAGGATACCCGATGTGATCCTTATACTTGACGAAAAATACGGTTCTTACGAAACCTGCGGCGACGTGGAAGAAGATCCCTGTCCTAACGAAAATGAGCTTGAAGGACCCCTGATGGAGGATATCCTTGAAAACTATGAAAGGAGAGATGTGGACTGCGGGATCATTTACTCTCTGAAATAACTTCTTTGGATACTGCCAGATCTGATATATGAATATAGAGTGTGTAAACTATGAGCGGAACAGCCTGCAGCAAAACTCTGTTTCCCGAATCCCCCACACTTTTCTGAAGCACGCTTCCCCTTGCAAAGCTGACTGCCACTGAGAGGATCACATATCCGAGTGTTACCAGATCGAAATAATTAAGACTTATCCTTCTTTTTTCATAAAACCCAACAGTCAGTATCATTAGCAGAATCCCGATAACCGAAACCGGAAATGCTCCCCATCCTCCCCTGTCAGTGAGATTTTCATAGAAGACCTTAAGATTTGAAAGATACAGACCCCTGTCATATATGAAGAGAATAACATTGACCGCTGCAAGTCCGGCTATTATAAGCCCTCCCATATTTGAATCTGTAAAACGTATTTTCCCCCTTATAAATAACAGATAAACAAGGACAAAAAGCATCATGAGACCCTGAAGTACAGCTTTTCGTTCTGTAAGAAAGGTGTAGGGAGCATTTATATCCATAAGGATAAATATCCTGATATCATATAATGTCTGGAAACAGACAGCCGGAACAAAGGCAAGGGCAAGCTGTCTGTTATCAAATCTTAAAGTGGAAAAGACAAGGACTAAAAATACGGAGATCATTGTTCCCTCCATTCTAAGCAAAGACAGCATGATAAAAAGGATCGAAAAGATGATCATATCTTTATTCTCTGCTCTCTCACCGTTACCTCTCCCATCCCTTATAAGCCTTGGAGCAAGAGACACACAGATAAACATATATTCCATAAAATAGATGTTTGCCATCACCCATTTGGATGCTATGATAAAGGGCATTGACGAGAGAAGAAAGAGAGTCGCGGTAAACGAAGCTATGAGTGACGTTGAAACCTTCCCTGTCCTTTCCCTTACATAGCCAAAGGCTTCATAAAAGAAGAAAGCAATAAAATCAAGGTTAAAAAATGTCAGAATGCCAAAGCTTTCATTAAAACCGAAGAAATGGGGAAGAGTGCCGATCATCACGGCTCCTAATCCTACATCCGTAAGGAAAACATTATATTCTCTCTTAAGAATTCCAAATCTGCAAAGAGCCTTGGAATAGAGGTTAAAATAATAATACGAATCATTTGATATACTGACAGAAAACAGGCCTAAAGTCGCTATCAGGGCGGTTAAGAGTGCTGCCGATGATACGATCAGAATGTATTTTAATGATATATCTTTAAAAACAGCACAGATCATCCTCTCCCCCTGACCGGTGCCTAAGCTTTTTCTCACAAACAAAAATCTTACCCCTGAAAGGAGAAGAGCTGTAAGGATCATAAGAAAAATGATCCTTCCTGCTGTAAAGCCCAGATCAAATACGAGCAGGAAAAATCCGGAAAGCACATAGAGGGAAATACCTGTCGGAAAGGCCAAAAGCGCTTTAAGTACGTTATCGGCCCCCGTATCGAATACTATATTGATAAAGAAGCCAAACAAAAAGATAATGAATATCACCATGGTCTGTCTTATAAAATATTCCGTATGAAATTGTCTCAGATAATCATTGATCCAGATTTCCATTTCTTATATTGTCCTCATAATAGGTTTTTGTCATGACATAGATATTTTCTTCTTCCTTTGTCTTTGACGAATCCCATAAGATAACAAGTTCCTCTGCCTCGGAGATATCCTCCCCCCTGCTGTCAGCGCCTGTATTGATATAGGCATATATGTCTGAAAGATGATCAAAATAATACCAGAAGTAAGTAAAATAATTACCCAGCTCCTCCACATAATCATTCATCAGAAAGGTATACCTGAACATATCATTGGCATACCCAAGCTTTTCAAAATCGTTTTTGAGCCGTTCATCACTTACCATGGTGCCATTCATGGTACTGTCTTTTATAACCTCAGCTCCGCTAAACTCCGCATAATTCACGGCGTTTACCATATGATAGTAAGAATATACATAATCCTTACCTTCTGCCTTCGCCTCATCTATCCCATATTTATCATCCTTTACATATACCTTCTTATCCTTTAGAAGCATTGAGAGGAGGCTGTCGGGAAATTCTCCCCTTTCGAGGAAACCCGTCTGATAGAAGCACTGTGAAAAGGGTCTGTAAAAAGGAACTATTATATGAATAAACAGAGTATCATAGACTATGTTCAACAGGATGAGAACAAGCACATAACCAAGGATCAGCTTTGATCTGTATTCTTTTTTCAATAAAAGAAGCACCACGGTTATAGCTGTCAGTGCGATCACAAAAATAAACTTCATCCTTTTCTCCCGTTTCCCTTAAGGATTCTCTTTCTGCCAGGTTTTATTTTTCCTTAACAGCTCTGTCCTTTAAGATGGTCTTTACCGTCAAGATCAGTCCTGTCACCACATCCCTGTTAAAGACAGCATGCAGCAAAAATACCGGGATACCGGCTAATGCTGGCAGTATGCCGGGTTCGGTAAATGTTGCGTATGCCGAATAAAGCGCATAGAGGATCAAAGATATCAAAAAGCCTTTAAACCTGTAATCAACAGGGTAACATTTTTTTGAATAATACGTACCGATAACAAAATATACTATGTAGGTAAGGGCAGTTGCAAGAGCCGCTCCAACTCCCGAAAGAAGAGGAACAAGGATCGTATTCCCCGTAAGATTACAGATTATCGCGGCAAGTGAGGCATAATTAAAATATTTTGTTTTCCCCGTAAACTTCACACCCTGTCCCGTCATCTCAAACAATATGCTCAAAACCGGCATCAGCGACAGAAACGGTATTATCCTGACAGCATCCCTGTAGCCCTCACCTAAGATAAGAACAATGATCCCCCTGAAGATCGTCAGCATAAATGCAGCGGACATGCATAAAAACTGAACCTTATCGAAGGTATCCCTGAAGAAGGTCTTGCAGACATCCTCTGACTCATTTTCATATTTTTTCATGGCTATAGGCGACCAGAAGGCAACAAAGGTTATCTTGACCGTAAGCAGTATCGTCATGATCTGCATCGCAGCGGAATAGATACCGGTCTCGGAATATCCTTTAAAGATCTTTACCGACCATCTGTCCATGGAGGACAAAAGCCACTCCATCAAAAGCATCGGAACAAAGGGTATCCCGTACTTTAACAGCTCCTTTTCCGACAGGTGATCATCTCTCATCGTGACATTTCTGTTGATCACATAAAACCTTATCAGCAAAAATACCGTAACGATAAAGAGAGGCAGGGTCATTGCATATAATACCACCCTGAAGTCATCCCCCAGTATAAATACAAAGGTAAAGATAAAAATTATATACAGAAGCTTTGATACTATATTAAGATTTGAATATAACTTTCCCTTCTGTTCCATCCTTATGTTCAGAAACATAAACCTCTCAAAGACCGATGTAACGGTATACATTATGACTAACCAGGTTATATCGGCGGAGGTCCTTCCAAAGAGAAAACCGTTAACAGGTGAAGAAAATATCCCGTATATAAGTGAGAGGATGAGTATAAGGATAAAAGGGTATTTGATGCATGTATAAATAAGCCTCTTCCTGTTTATTCCCTCTTTATAGAAATATCTTATATATGACTGATCGAGCCCGAGAATGGCAAATATGTATATGATCGATACCGCAGATGTAAACATGGCCGTTCTGCCATATTCATCCGTTGACATTACCCTTGTTATCAGCGGTAACGAAACAAAGCCAAGCAGAAGGACCACAACATTACCGTAAAAGTATTCAACAAAGCTGCGCAAAAGACTCTCGTTTTTCTTTTCTACTGCCATAGCAAAACCTGTTACTTATCTTCCTTTTTATCTTCGTTTATTGTTTCGATAAGGAAAGGCGGCCTGTTCCTTGAAGCGTCAAGAGCTCTCCATATATATTCCCCGAGGATACCGAGCATAAGCATTATGATACCTGCGGAAAACAATACAAGACACATAAGGGATGCCCATCCCGCTATAGGTGTTCCCACTGCTATGCGTTCTATTATCACGGCAAGTATCCAGATAAAGGCTATGATAGAAAAGATAACTCCGACTGCCGACATAAACCTGACCGGAAAATAAGAAAAGCTCATCATTGAATCAACGACCAGTTTTATCTTCTTTGACAGGGTCCATCTTGATTCACCTATCTCCCTGTCCTTTCTGTGGAAGTAGATCAGTTTAGGGCGAAAACCGACCCAAAGAACCTGCAGGGTAAGGGCGGAATTTTTTTCATCCAGCATGAGTAGTACCTTTATCACCTGCCTGTCGAGAAGATAACAGTCAAAACCGCCGACAGGCATATTTTTATCTATAAACTTTCTTACTATCGCATAATACATATTTGCGAAAAACTTCTTGACCCTTGAATCATCTCTTTCTTTCCTTACCGCTATAACAACCTTATTGCCGCATTTCCACTCATTATACATATCAAGTATAAGCGCAGAATCCTCCTGAAGGTCAGCCTGCTTTGTAACGGCGCAGTCTCCGGTGCATACCGAAAGCCCGGCAAGTATGGCCGAGTGTTCTCCGAAATTTCTTGAGAGTCTTACACATTTGACATTTCTATCCCTCTCTCTTATCGAATTCATTATCTTCCAGGAATCATCACCGGAACCGTCATCTACAAATACGATCTCATAGTCCTCAAGCTGTCCCAGTATCTTATCCTTCATATCTTCATAAAGAAGCATCAGCGTATCGGCATTATAATACACCGGTACAATTATGGAAATCCTGCTCACATTTTTTCTCCGATCATTTTTAAATACTCATTATAATCCCTTATATATTCATTTCCGTCATAATGCTCGCTTGCAAGCACTAAAAGGACGGAATCCTTCGAAAAATCATACATATCCTTCCACAGCATAGGAGGAAGGTAAAGCCCCATCCTTGGCCTGTTAAGCTCAACTATGCTCGTTTCTCTTCCGTTATCTATCTTAACCTTACTTGACCCGGCAACATTGATAAGCACAAAATGAGTTTTTTTATTTGCATGTCTTCCCCTTACAACAGTATCATCGCTGCCATAGATATAAAACACCCGCTTTACGTCAAAGGGCACATCCACGCCTCCGCATTCGGCAACGACGAGGTTTCCTCTTTCATCACCATATTCACCGAATTCGATTATCCTATACTGATCCTTTATACTCATTTAAAACCTCCGTCACTCTTTCCTGTTCTTCCCTTAACAGGCCGTTATACATAGGGATGGACAAAACCTCATCGGCATATCCTTCCGTTATCGGCAGTGATCCTTTTTCCTTTCCAAGATATCTGTACGCCTCTGAAAGATGAGGCGGAATGGGATAATGGATTATCGTTTTTATCCCGTTTTTCTCAAGGTATTCCTTAAGCACATCTCTTTTTTCTGTTCTTATCACATACTGATGATATATATGCTCACAGTGCTCTCTTATCTCAGGCAGTGTTATCAGATCATTTTTTATCTCCCTGTCATATACGGATGCAATTTCCTTTTTCTCATCGTTAAGCTCATTTAAATGCTTAAGCCTTATTCGAAGGAAACCTGCCTGTATCTCATCAAGTCTCGAATTCATTCCGACTGCTTTATTATGATATCTTTTCTCACTGCCGTAATTTCTGAGTACCCTTATATTCTCTGCGATATCCTTATCATCGGTTATTACCGCACCTGCATCCCCGAAGGCTCCCATGTTCTTCGATGGATAGAACGAAAAACAGCCCACATCCGAGAAGGTCCCTGTTTTTTTGCCGTTAAAACATGAGCCATGGGATTGTGCGCAATCCTCAACGAGTCTGAGTCCGTGCTTTTTACATATTTCCGTGATCCTTCCCATATCCGATGCCTGCCCGTAAAGATGTACAACAAGAACAGCCTTTGTCTTTTCGGTTATCTTCTCCTCTATCTTTGAGGCATCGATATTATAATATTCGTCAGGTTCAACAAAAACAGGGCTGGCACCGTTTATCGTTATACCCATAACACTGGCTATATAGGTATTTCCCTGTACGATAACCTCATCGCCCTTCCCTATACCAAGGGCCCTGAAGGCAAGTATCAGGGCATCAAGTCCGCTGGCAAGGCCTACACAGTATCCGGAGCCCATATATGATGCAAATTCTTCTTCAAAGGAGGATACCTCCTGCCCAAGAATATACCATCCTGATCTTAAAACCTCCAAAGCCTTATCTTCAAATTCCTTCTGATATCTGTAAAATCCCCTGTCGAGTCTGTTAGTCTCTATCATTGTCCGCATACCTCATTATAGAGCTTTATATGCCTTTCTATATGAACATCCAGCATATAATTATCTCTGTATCTTTTATAAAAATATTCCCTGTCTCTGTCAAGCTCTTCCCGGTCCGATGAGAGAGTCTTCACTCTTTCAACGAACTTTGACAGATCATTCTTATCATAAATATTTTCATCCCTACCTATGACCTCCTTCAAACCGCCGACTCCTGTAGATACCACCGAACACTTCCTGCTCATGGCCTCCACTGCGGCCTTTCCGAAGGACTCAAAAAGCGAAGACATGATAAAGACATCTAAAAGATAATAATAATCGGCGATCTCACTCTGTGAAAGATCCTGCATATAAATAAGATTTTCCTCTCCTATACTTTGAGTGATCCCGTTTCTTATCCTTAAGCTTTCCATAGCATCCTTACTTTCATATACAGAGATCACCAGAGCGACCTTGAACTTAAGTCCCGCTTCATGAAGCTCCTTTACAAGCACAGGCACAAGATCCCAGTCCTTTTCTTCAGATATTCTCCCCGCAAATCCTATGACAAATTCATTCTTATCTATCCCATGCTTTTTTCGCATAAGATCTCTTTTGCCCGGGTCATATTCCCTAAACGCACTGCTTATCGTATTGGGTATCACCCTTATACTTACACTCATCCCTTCCTTTTCCCAAAGTGCCTTGTTGAAGGAGGTGGTACACACCATGAAGGATGCTGCTTTGAGCGTGTTTTTCATACACAGCTTGGAGTGGCTTCTGTACCCGTAGCACAGTCCCCTGTCAGTATATATAAAGGGAATATTCCTAAGTGCCCTCTTCCACCTTATAAATCCATAGGTTATAAGGGATTCTGACATGGATACATGTATCATATCGGGCTTTTCCTGCTTTATCAGTCTCTCAAAATCCCCCATCCTTGAAAAGAAATTCAAAAGCCTTAAGGCCATATTGTTTTCCCTGTTTTCATCGGAAGGGTATTCAACAACCTTAAACGGAAGATCCTCTGCCCTGTGGCTCAAAAGCCTTGGACAGATGACCACAGGTTCAAAACCCTTTTCACTTATTCCCTCACAAAGCGTCCTGGTGGACATCTGACCCCCACCCGGAAGATCTATGGGGTATTCCATAAGATATACGATCTTTTTACCCATCTGATCCATCCCTATACCAGTTGTTCTTAAGTACCTCTGCCTTACTGCAGGGGCCCTCCTTAATACTTGTATCATGACCCGTAATAAGATCTTCGTACAGGGTCAGTACATTTTCTGCCGCGGTTTTCGGATTCCAGGTTTTTTCCATCTGCTCATAGGCATTTCTTCCAAGCCTTGAAACCATGCTCTCATCCTTTAACAGCTTTTCAAGCTGTCTTTCCATTCCCGAAACCTTTCCGTTTTCAAAAATAAGCCCGGTCTTTTCATTTTTCACAAGCCAGGGGGCAGCTCCGGGCGCATGGGAAACAACCAGGGCACATCCTGCATTCAGTGCCTCATATATGACCGAGCCCCAGCCCTCCCAGAAATTGCTTGTCATTAAATATATCTTATGATCAGCCATTATATCAAGAGCCTCATCCGGAGAAAGAAAATCCATAAAGGTCACCCTTTCCTCCATGTCAAAGCTCTTTACCAGGGATTCAAGTTTTTTCCTTACTTCGCCCTCACCAACCATTGTCAGTCTGAAATCATATCCCTTATCCTTTAGTCTGCTCAGGGCCTTTATAGCTATATCAGGCCGTTTAAGCTTAAGCATCCTTCCCGTCCATAGTATTGTAGGGATATTCTCATCTCCAAATCTTTCATATGCATATCTTTTCTTTCTTTCCATAAGCTCGTCCGGATCATAATGCATATGTTTTGGAAAGTATCCGAATTTATAACATTTTCCGGGATAGCTGCCAAACATCCTGTTATAATCCCAGGTTGTATAGGCGCTTGCAGCCAGGATATAGATATTTTTCTTCCTGTTCCTGACATGCAGATGAAGATATTTTCCGGTAAGTCTCGGGATGAAGAATTTGATGAATCCCTCCTTCAGCGGTCTTTCGGAATATCTGAAGATGATCTTATTCTCATCAAGTCTTTCTTCAATAAATTCCTCAGGTGCGGTCCCCATAACTACAAGATCACTGTCTATGGCAAGCTTCATCGCAAGCTTACGTTTTTCCTCACTCTCATGGCTCTTTAGAACATAAGGAGGGATCTCTTCATT
>JAILEM010000168.1 GCA_024687745.1 Lachnospiraceae bacterium | reverse complement strand
ATCCTCAATAAGATCATGGATTACTTTTCAAGCGAGCATCCGGAGAAGATAATCTTTGATGAGGAAAACCTTAAAGAGCTTATAGGACATACTCCTTTACAGGTTTCGATAGGTGCCATCCTCGGGATCCTTATTGCATTTGTCATTTCATTATTTTTATGATCCGTCTCACAGACCGGCAAATACCAAAGCCATAGATAAAGAGGACTTTATTTCAGATATTCATGTATAGCCTTTTCCCAGTCGGCAAAGACAAAGGGAGAAGTCAGCCTGAACATATAATTATCAAGTACGGAATATTTGGGTCTGTCCGCAGAAGCCGGATTGATTATCTTATACTCCTCACTCGTTACGGGAATGACCCTTGTATCCTTTCCCGCAAGTCTGTATATTTCCTTTGTAAAGTCTGCCCAGCTGCACATCCCTTCACAGGTCCCGTGGAAAAGGCCGTAATTTTCACCTGGGATCAGATATTTTATGGCTCTCGCAAGCTCCTTTGCGGATGTCGGGGATCCTACCTGGTCATCGACAACTGTCACCTCATCGTGAGTTTCCGAAAGCCTCAGCATCGTCTTTACGAAATTCTTTCCGTCTCCGTAGAGCCATGCGGTACGTATTATAAAGTAATCCTTTGCCAGATCCTTAACAAAATTTTCTCCGGCAAGCTTTGTTATTCCGTACATAGCCCTGGGGCCGGTGGGATCAAACTCAGTATAAGGTTTTGTGCCATCCCCCGAAAAAACATAATCCGTAGAGATATGCATAAGCTTGGCTCCCGTTTCATTAGCCGCTATGCTCAGGTTTCTTGGGCCTATCGCATTTAATTTATATGCGGCATCCACATTCACTTCGCAGGCATCTACTGCCGTATAGGCGGCACAGTTTATGACTGCATAGGGCTTCTCACTCCTGAACAGATCGAGCATCATGTTAAGATCTGTGATATCGGCGTTTTTTACACCCTCCACATTATAATCCGTATTGACAAGTTCATATTCGGGATCATTACCGTAGATATCGTTTATAGCCCTCCCAAGCTGTCCGTTACATCCGGTTACTATTATCTTTTTCATTGTAGTCCTCTTTCTGTAATGATATGATATGTATGGTCATTGATATCCTGGGACCATTTTCATAATTATATACTAAATTCATATATTTAGAAAGGTAAACTCTATTTAAATGCTTAAGAAAAACAGGGAAAAATTCATTATCGGGGCCATAGCCCTTATCCATCTGTGCTTAACCTTTATAACGGATAAAAATATATTCACCGCCTCTTTTAAAGACAATCCGTCCGACTATATAATATGCAAGCTGATAACCTATGTTGTCCTTTATGCGTTTTATTACGGGATCTATACAGTCCTTTTTTCAAAAAACAGAAAGGAAAGCCTTCTCTGCAATACTCTGAAGTGGGCTCTCCCCTATCTTCCCGTTGTGCTTATAGTTTCATTTATAAAGCTTAAAAGCGGCTTTTTAAGCAATGACGAAAATCTCATTTATGAAAATGCTATAAATCTGATCCACTATACCTGGTTTTACTACATAACCACCTATTATTATATAGTCTCGCTCATGCTCATTCCCTTTAAATATTCTCCCATCATCATAAAGCTCATCATAGAGCTTCTTGTGATCGGATACGTCACCTTCAGGATAAGCAGGATCTTTTCCAAAAAAGCCGGCTGCTTCTCGTATATTCTCTTCCTTCTTTATCCGGTGATAGCTTATACGACGAGTGCGCACAGACTCCCGATATATTTCTTTGTCTATCTTTATCTATTTTCAACCCTTCTTTTTGACCTTCTCGAAAATAAGGATTTAAGCCTTAAAAGAGAGCTGTGGCTTATCTTTGTTTCAGCGATACTCACACAGTGGAGAACCGAGGGGATCTATCTGGTCGTGCTTACGACCATCCTCTTATTTATGGTATACGGACTCCATAAAGATAAAAAAAGAGCCCTCCTTACCATTGGATGCGTACTATTATGCCAGTATCTTGTATCGGTGCCGCAGAACGGATTCATAGCAAAGGAACTCGGTGCAGCTGCCGATGACAGGATGAAACCGTTTTATGCCTATACAGTGACCAATATGTTCAGAAATGGTCTGGACCGCGAAAAGAACAGCCAAACGATCGATATTATCGATAAATATCTCTCTGTCGAAAAAATAGATGCCATCAACGATTACTATAAGGATATAAATTACGAAGACGTTCTTATACTTTATAAGGAGGGGTTCATCGGTGTAAGGGAGGAGGCAACACTTACAGATTATTTTAATTTTGCAAATGCCTGTAAGGAGCTCTTCAAAAACAACCCCGACGTATTCCTTAAGACCAGATGGGGAGCCTTCAAATACGCAGCCCTTCCCTATCATTTTACCTTTACGGGTACGGATATAAGATCGCTTATAAGCTTTGGAATAAGTGTTGTAAAAACAATTCTTTATAACCTGTTCATCCCGGTCATCATAATAATATGCATACTGTTCTATTCCCTGTTCAAAAGAAACCGGTTCAATTTCTTTGTAATGGGCGGTCTTCTCTGCCATCTTTTTATTGTTTTCATTCTGGCACCGGCCTCATATTTTAAATACTATTTTCCCATATATATCATGGGATACTTCTATCTGATGTTATTTATAATACAGGCCTTTTTCAAAGAAGATAAAAAGATCCCGGATAAGGACATCTCTCTTCAGACATCAGTAAAGGAGAGGAGTGAATATGGGCATATTGTTATAAATGCCACAACAGAGGAGCTTTTGGACAGAGGATTTGAATACGGGGATACAGTGAACATAAACTTTGAAAACGGTACAAGGTTAGAGGATATCCCCTTTTACAACGGTTTTTATTCAGAGCATGGCGGACTCCTCCTTGTTGCCTATCCCGGAATAGATAACCCTTCGATAGGTGTCAACTTCGGCAGGTTTTATGATAACGGAGATTTTAAGGAGGGGTTGAAGATCGATATCCTCCTTAACAAAAAAGGCGGTGCGTCCCTTATACAGAATATCAATAACCTTGTTTATACCAATAAAAGAGAGGATTATTCAAGTGATGATGAATTCGCAAATGCAAGGGATATGAAGGGCGGAAAGCTTAAGCCTTTTATACTTCACCGTTCGGCAAGCCCGTTTGATGATACCTTCTCACGCGCAGGATATGCTTCGGAATATGCACGTAAAAATAACATAAAGGTTATCCTGGACCTGGCAGACAGCAGGGAGGACATCGATAACTACAGGGATATCCCGGAGTATTCCAGAAAACTCATAGATGAGGGCGGGGTCATCTTTGCCAAGGTTCCCGCCGACTATTCCGCAAAGGAATTTGCCGATAATCTGGCAAAAGGACTCACAACTATGTCACAAAAAGACGGGCCGTATCTTATAAACTGCCTGGAGGGTAAGGACAGGACCGGCTTTGTCTGTGCTCTCTTAGATGCCCTTGCAACCTCGGGATATGACGAGATAGTCGATGATTATATGTCAACCTACCAGTATTATTACGGAATAACAAAAAAAGATACCGAAACCTATGACTATGTAGTTACACATCAGATAGACACAATGTTAAGATTTATGGTCGGAGAAGGAAAGGACATTAAGCTTTCCGGAGAAGAAATGGAAAAGGTGGCAATATCCTATCTTCTCGGAATAGGGATGAAGGAAGAAAACATTTTAACCCTCAGAAAAAAAATGACAGAATAGGTTTACTTTATGTTATTATATAAAAGTATTGCTTAGGAAAAAATGATCAGGAGATACAGAAAATGGCTGAAAAAGAAATCATGCTGGGTAATGCCGCTATCGCCAGAGGCGCCTGGGAAGCAGGCGTAAAGGTATCGGCAGCTTATCCCGGCACACCAAGTACAGAAATATCAGAAAATCTGGTAAAATATCCGGATGTATATGCGGAGTGGTCTCCCAACGAAAAGGTTGCCGCTGAAGTTGCAATAGGTGCATCCATGGCAGGGACCAGAGCCATGGTGTCCATGAAGCACGTCGGACTCAATGTTGCAAGTGATCCCCTCTATTCTGTTTCATATATAGGGGTAAATGCAGGATTGCTGTTCTGTGTGGCAGATGACCCGGGACTGTATTCTTCACAAAATGAACAGGATACCCGTCTTATAGGCAGATCATCCCATGTTCCGGTGCTCGAACCCTCCGATTCACAAGAAGCCCTGGAATTTACCAGGCTTGCTTTTGAATTATCGGAAAAATACGACACACCGGTCATATTAAGAACCACTACGAGACTCGGTCATTCTCAGGGAACAGTAGAATTAAATGACAGAGCAGTGCCCGAAGATAAACCCTATGAGAGAAATATGGCAAAAAATGTCATGATGCCGGGACCTGCAAAGGGCAGACACCTCATCGTCGAAGAGAGGGAGAAGAGAATGGCGGAGGATGCCGCAGACTTTTCCATAAACCGTATAGAAGCGGGCGATGATTCGATCGGTTTTATAACAAGCGGGATCGCATATCAGTATGTCAAAGAAGTATTTCCAAATGCCTCTGTATTAAAGCTCGGTCTTGTTTATCCCCTTCCCGAAAAGCTGATAAGAAAATTTGCGTCTTCGGTAAAAAGACTCATCATCTTTGAAGAGCTTGAACCGTTCATCGAAGACTATGTTAAAAGTCTCGGGATAAAATGTGAAGGAAAGGATCTTTTCACCATCCAGGGAGAGTATTCCGCAAACATGCTGAGAAGTACTCTGTTAAATGAGGATGTAAACTGTGTTGGCGCAAATATACCAAACCGTCCTCCCATACTCTGCCCCGGATGTCCTCACAGGAGCACATTCTATGTTCTTAAGAAATTAAACATCCATGCATCCGGAGATATAGGCTGTTACACTCTTGGAGCCGTAGATCCCTTAAATGTGGTAGATACTACAGTATGTATGGGTGCTTCCATTTCAATGCTCCATGGCATGGAAAAGGCAAAGGGCAGAGAATTCATCAAAAACTGGGTTGCCGTTATCGGTGATTCAACCTTCATGCATACGGGAATAAACTCTCTCGAAAACATGGCCTACAATCGTTCAAGTGCAACTGTTATGATCCTGGATAATTCAACAACAGGAATGACGGGACATCAGGATCATGCCGCAACCGGAAAGACACTCGACGGTACCGTTGTCCCTGCAATATCACTGTACAAAATATGTAAGGCTATGAATATAGAGCATGTTGTCGAGGTAGATGCCTTTGACACTGCTAAGCTCGAAAGAGTCATAAAGGAAGAGACAGCAAGGGATGAGCTCTCTGTTATCATAGTTTGCGCACCCTGCGCATTATTAAAGGGGCAGAAATTCCCGTATAAGGTCAAAGCAATACCTGAAAAATGCAAAAAATGTGGTATGTGCTTAAAGCCCGGATGTCCGGCCATAAAGAAAAAAGAGGACGGCTCGATAGAAATAGACGATACTTTATGTAACGGCTGCGGATTATGCGTACAGCTGTGTCATTTCGGTGCCCTTGAAAAATACGAAGTTTGATTTGGAGGTTATATACGGATAATGGTTACTAAGAATATTATGATCGTCGGCGTAGGCGGACAGGGAACGCTGCTTACAAGCCGGATACTCGGAGGATTGATGGCATCGAGGGGATATGATGTAAAAATATCAGAGGTTCACGGAATGGCTCAGAGAGGTGGTTCTGTTGTTACCTTTGTACGCTACGGCGACAAGGTTTACGAACCTATCGTTGAGGAGGGACAGGCCGATCTGATGATAGCCTTTGAAAGACTTGAGGCAATGCGTTATTCTCACTTTCTGAAAAAGGACGGCGTACTGATAATCAATGATACAAGGATAGATCCGATGCCTGTAGTTACAGGTGCCGCAAAGTATCCCGAGGATATAATAAAAACATTAAGCTCTTCCCATACCGTTTATTCCATCGATGCAATGAGCGAGGCAAAGAAGCTCGGAAATCAGAAGGTATTTAATCTGGTTGTATTGGGAATGGCAGCGAAGCATATGGACTTTTCAAAGGAAGAATGGGTTGATATCATAAGATCCCGTGTTCCCGAAAAAACCATAGAGATAAATCTCAGGGCCTTTGATACCGGATATTTATCATAGCCAGTATCTATCAATTTTTTTATTTAAACAGGAGGAATATTATGATCTGGAATGAAACAAAAGAATGCATGAGCAGGGATGAGATCGCCTTTCTTCAGGGCAAAAGATTACATACCCAGATATCGAGGGTATATCACAATGTTGAATTCTACAGAAAGAAAATGCAGGAAATGGGACTTGAGCCGGCAGATATACAGACAATAGACGATATCGTAAAGCTCCCCTTCACAACCTACGAGGATTTAAGGGAAAACTATCCCTATGGACTCCTTGCCGTTCCCAGAGAAGAAATAGTCAGAGTCCAGGCTTCCTCCGGAACTACCGGAAAACCCAAGCTCTTATGTTATACCAGACATGATATCGATGTATGGTCGGAATGCGTAACAAGAGCCATGGCTATGGCCGGCATAACCCGTAATGACATCATTCAGGTAGGTTACGGATACGGACTGTTCACAGGAGGACTCGGTGCCCATTACGGAGCGGAAAACTTAGGAGCCATGGTAATTCCCATGTCTACAGGTAATACCAAAAAGCTTATAGATATGATGATCGACTGCGAGGTTACAGCGATCGCATGTACTCCTTCCTATCTTTTACATGTGGCGGAAGCACTGGAACAACAGGGTCTTCTTGACAGGATAAAGCTTAAATATGCCATCTGCGGAGCCGAACCCTGGACTGACGAGATGAGAAAGCAGATGGAAAGAAGGCTTAACATAAAGGCCTTTGATATCTATGGCCTTACAGAGATCATGGGACCCGGAGTGGCCTGTGACTGTGAGCATAAAAAGGGACTCCATATTTATGAGGATCATTTCTATCCTGAGATAATCAACCCCGATACCTTAGAGCAGATCCCCCACGGTGAACTCGGAGAGCTCTGTATCACTACTTTAACAAAAGAGGGAATGCCTCTTATCAGATACAGGACAAGAGACCTGACATCCCTTGAATACGGCAAATGTGAATGCGGAAGGACCCTGGCAAGGATACAGCGTTTCAGGGGAAGATCGGATGATATGCTTGTTATTAGAGGTGTCAATGTATTCCCTTCACAGGTAGAGCACGCACTTCTGACCGTTGCCGGTACCACACCCAACTATTTCATTACAGTTGACAGGGTCAATAACACCGATACATTCGATGTGGCTATTGAGGTTGAGGAACGATTCTTCTCAGATGAGATAAAACAGCTCGAGAAATTAAGAAGTGATGTAGAAGCTGCGATCAACCAGACTGTGGGGATCAAAGCAAAGGTTAAGCTCGTGGAACCCAATACACTGCCTCATTCAGAAGGCAAAACCAAGCACGTAGAAGATAAAAGGAGGTTGTCATAGTATGATAGTAAAACAGTTATCGATCTTTCTTGAAAACAGAGCCGGATCACTCGATGAAGCTCTAAGCATACTCAAAGAAGCTCATATTAACATCTCTGCACTTTCTCTTGCAGATACATCAGAATTCGGTCTTTTACGACTGATAGTGGACAATCCCGAAAAGGCAAAGGATGCCATGAAGGCCGCAGGATATACCTCATCCATTAATGAGCTCTTATCTGTGGATCTTAAACAGGAAGTCGGCTATTTATCAAACATCATAAAGAAATTATCATCAGCCGGTATCAATGTGGAATATATGTATGCATCCTCATCCTCTACAAGCGGTGCCTCTATGATAATCAAAACAGACGACCTTAAAAAGGCCTTAGATATAGTAAGCATGATCTGATATACGGATCAGTTTACGGTTTTATTTAAACTTATATATGAATCTGTATCAGCAGAAAACTCCCCTGATCATTCGGGGGAGTTTTTCAGTGCAAATACAGACATTGCTTCCTTAACATTTTCCTTCATCGCTTCACGGGCAGCCATAAATAGGGATGAAAAATATACTGTACCTCCACCCGATTCCTTAAGGTGATCAACTACTGCGCTTCCTCCTGCCTTATCCATATAGGTAAAGTAATTTATCTTGCGGACCCCTGCCTCTATGGCCTTATAATAATCTTCCCTGCTGACTCCGGAGCCTCCGTGCATTACTACGGGAATATTTCCTGTCTTTTTTCTGACATTTCTCACAACATTAAAGTCAAGTCTCGGTTCACTTAAGTATATACCGTGTGTTGTCCCAAATGAGCAGGCCAGGGCATCGATACCGGTGTCTGAAACAAAGAGGGCTGCCTGATCGGGATCTGTATAGATCTTTGTATCATCATCGGCTCCTGCTCCCTCATCTCCCAAACCGCTTTCTCTCTTTCCCATGGATCCAAGCTCTGCCTCTACCGAAGCAGAGGTTTTTTTGGCCATTTCAACCGCCTTTTTTGTGTTCTCAAGGTTCTCCTCATAGGGAAGGGTAGAACCGTCATACATAATTCCCGTAAATCCCAGATCAAGTGCTGTCTGTATATAATCAAGCGTCTCACCGTGATCCAGATGAACGCAGACGGGGACAGCGGCTTTTTCTGCCATATCCATCATTATGGGGCCTATGGTCTTTATCGGTATCCATGGTTCATGGCATTGCGCAAATTGTATTATTACGGGAAGAGAAAGCTCTTCTGCTGCCGAAATCTCAGCCTCCAGCGATTCAAGGCATGTTGCGTTAAAAGATCCTATCGCGATCCTTTTTTCTTCTGCAATATCAAGTATTTCCTTTAATGTTATTAACATACTTCACCTCGTATTTCTATATCAGGCTTATACCCTTTTTCTCACATATTTCATCGACAAGCTTCACAAGTTCATCATCTGTTATTACCGTTACACGACCTTCTTCATATTGCTCATCCACCCATTCCTTCACGAGCTTAACAAGATCGCTCTGCTTATCTACCGTTCTCTTTTCATCCAGCGTATAATACGAATTTATCCAGTGAGCTATCCCCGCAAGTCCCGAGGTATTGGATATTGCGCATCTTACAGGCCTTGAAAGAAACTTATCCGTATCAAAGATATTATATATCTCTTCATTCTTGAGCAGTCCGTCAGCATGTATACCCGCACGGGTAACGTTGAAGTTTCTGCCTACAAACGGCGTCCTTGGAGGTATCTCATATCCTATCTCCTTCTCATAGTACCTTGCAAGCTCAGTAATGACCTTTGTATCCATACCGTTCAGATCGCCTTTAAGCTGTGCATATTCAAATACCATTGCCTCTGTAGGAGTATTACCTGTCCTTTCGCCTATACCGAAAAGAGAAGTATTCACTCCGCAGCAGCCATACAACCAGGCTGTAGTCGAATTAACGACAGCCTTATAGAAATCATTGTGTCCGTGCCATTCAAGAAGCTCATGGGGAACTCCCGCATGTTTATGCAAAGCATAGATTATTCCCTGTACGGATCTTGGTATAACAGCTCCGGGATAATTGACTCCGTATCCCATAGTATCACAGGCTCTTACCTTGATCGGTATATTATACTCCTTCATAAGCTTCATCAGCTCCAGACAGAAGGGAACCACGTATCCGTATATATCTGCTCTTGTAATATCCTCAAGATGACACCTCGGACTTATTCCCTCATCAAGACATTCACGAATAACTGAAAGATAATGATCCATAGCCTCTTTTCTCGTCATCTTAAGCTTCATGAATATATGATAGTCACTGCAACTGACAAGTATTCCGGTCTCCTTCATTCCGATCTCACGCACCAGCTTGAAATCTTCCTTTGAAGCCCTGATCCAGCTTGTAACCTCAGGAAACTTATATCCCCTTTCCATACATTTATATACGGCATCCCTGTCCTTCTTACTGTAAAGAAAGAACTCGCTTGCCCTTATCATACCGTTTGGTCCGCCAAGCTCATGCAGATAATCATATATTCTCACTATCTGTTCCGTTGTATAGGGTGCCCTGGACTGTTGGCCGTCCCTGAAGGAAGTATCTGTGATCCAGATCTCCTTTGGCATATTGTGCGGTACTATCCTGTCATTGAAAGGAATCTTGGGGATATCGGAATATGGGAACATATTCCGGAAGACATTAGGTTTCTTAACGTCATCCAGAATATACATATGCTCCTCTATCTCCAATAGATTGTTACTGGTATTCATCGATACCGGTCTGTTAGTAAAATAGTCTTCAGAATAAATTTCTCCCATTCTCCTGCCTCTTTCCGGACAGCCATATAATCCTGTATCCTGTCCGTATGATGATTTTTATAAAACTCTTTTTATAATCCCCGATCAGATATATGCTGACGGGGACATTTGATCTTATTCAGTGGTGACATCCCCCTGAGTGTGAACAGTCATGGTCCCCATGTCCCTCATGTTCATGATGATCACAGGTAGCCTCCGAGACCTCCGGAAGTGTACCGTTTATAAGAGCTTTCACAGCCTCATCCGCACTTCCCAAAGCTCCCGCATACAGCTTTATCCCGGATCCGCTCAATGCTTCTTTGGCACCTCCCCCGATCCCTCCGCATATAAGAATCTCTGCGTTCAGATCCTTTATAAAACCAACTAAAGCCCCGTGACCCGTACCGTTTGTATCTATCACCTCATCGCTCACTATGGTGTCATTCTCTATATCGTATACCTTAAACATGGGAGTTCTTCCAAAATGCTGAAATACCTCTCCGTTTTCATAAGTTACCGCAACTCTCATTTCCTATCCTCCTTTATAATCAAGAATCTCTATTTCTTCTCATATCCGGTTATCATGGTCAGACAGAAGCAAAATACTGTTGCCCATGCGAAGAACTTGTGCCATTTCATAAATGATGACCTCCCTTCCTTCTTTTTAATGTCCCCTAAAGCATCAACAGGGATCTCATCGCCCGAATGAACATATCCGAGTTTTTCTCCCATTATGTTCTTCATAACCCTGTATGCGGGAATCCCTGTACAGTGACAGGTTATGAATCTGGTATCATACTTGTCAAGCTCCCTTGCGGTCTTTATTATCTCCCTTAGCTCTTCGTCACTGTATTCTGACTTCTTCATAAGATGGAATCCGCTTATCACAACATCCGGAGCCTTACCGTATTTTTCCCTGTAAGCATCAAGGATGTTGGGAATTCCGTTATGGGCACATCCGGACATAAGAATGTCCCTTCCCTTATCATGTATAACAAGAAAATGCTCATGAGAAAACTCATCCCTGACATATTCATCCTTCAGCTTAACAAAAAGTCTTCCGTTGGTAAAAGGCAACGGGCGGTTTCTTTTCTTTATGGTAAGAAGTTCAAGCTCATCATCGATAACATAGTCTCCCTTAAGGAATCTGACCTGTGGAAGATCCTTTATCCTCTTGTCAATACCGATATATCTGTATCTTTTCCCTTCCTCTGCTTCTTCGTCATAACCGTAATGATCATCTGTTGCCGTCTGCTGCATATATATCACTGCTTTTTTGTTTATCTCTGCAAAGGGGATCATCCCTCCCGAATGATCATAATGGCCATGGCTTAAAATAACCGTATCGACCGAAGAAAGATCTATCCCCAGCTTCTCAGCATTGAGAAGAGTCTTCTCTGAGGGACCGAGATCAAGGAGCACTCTGTGCTTTTCTGTCTCTATATAAAATGAAAGTCCATGCGCAAATTCGCAGCCCGATCCTCCCTCGGTATTCTCGATAAGATTTACTATCCTCATAATTTAAGTCTCCCGGTTTTTATTTTTCGTATTTTAATGCATACTCTTTACAAAGTATTCACCCAGCTTTTGTAAAAGCTCTTCCTTTCCTATCGTCTTTAAAAAATAGCCTTCGGGTTTAAGGGACAAAACAGCCATTACGCTTTCCTTGTCGCCCTTACCGGTGAGGAACATTACCGGTATTTCTTTAGTCTCTTCATCGCTTCTGAGCATTTCAAGAACCTGAGGCCCTGAGGTAACGGGCATCTCATAATCAAGCAGGATAAGATCCACCTTATTCTTTCCAAGCCATTTGATCGCCTGGAGTCCGGAGCTTACCATCGATACCTTATACTTTGACTTAAGCCAGTCCCTTACAAGTGAAAGAAAGCCCGGATCGTCATCCACGACCAGAATACTCTTTCTGAACTCTCCCGATTCAAACCTGTAAAAGAGATCCGTAACTGTTTTTACATACTCTCCGTTATCTACCGGGCGCACAAATGATCTGCATATAAGATCCCCGGGCACATGATCTATAATGTAATCAATATCCTCCTTTTCACCGACAGATATCAGCTTAACATCATCTTCTGACATCTTATCGATAAGGAAATGAAGTACACTCTCCGGTATCTGTTCCCCGTTATCCATAAAAACCGTAACAATGCAGGTTTTATCCCACATTTTATTGATATCGTTGACATTCCATGGAGTAAAAACACATTCTATCTTTGCGTCAGTAAGTTTTTTTAACAATACTCTCAGTAGAAAAGTTTCTTTTTCCCCGACCAGGAGAATCTTATTTTCAGACTTTTCCTGCTTTTCCGACATTCATTATCTCCCTTCTGTTGCCAGTATCCCGTGAAAGAAAGCATCTCTGCGGAATCATCAGCAGATACCGATAAACGAAAGTTACCCTTTTATCCTTGTTTTAAACCCTTTCTGATCATTTAACTATCTCTGAATTTTAATCTAATAAATTATTATACCTCAAATCCCCGTTCAAAAAAAGCTATAAAACCCTTATCAGGAATTAATTTTTATAGTATTATAGTGAATATAATAAAAACACCGGAGAAAAAATGCACATCGACCGAAATAAACGCTGGAGCTTTATTTGCTCATATTCAGGGATAATGATCACCGGCATCGGGATATATCTTATAACCTTCATCATATATTTCCTATTTTTTACTTCCGATCAGGTTTTTCGGGATGTTTTTTTTGATTTTCCCAATATATTTCTTACCCTGACTCTTCCCATTATCATACTGATGACTCTCTTTTTAACCATCAGCGGTATAGTTCTCATTTACCATGAAGGCTTCAAACCGGCAAGACTTCTTGGCTTAGCCTTTGGCATGGCATGCATTACAGGTAATCTCATCTGCAGAAAAACCTGCCTCAGCGCTCTTTTAGCCTGTTATATAACCTGTGCCTTCTTTGGCACATCTGTCATGGGAGCCATTGCCGTAAAAAACAGACCTGCTCTGGATAACGACTATCTTATAATACTCGGATGCTACATAGGTAAGAAGAAAAAGCTCCTTCCCCTTTTGAGGAGCCGCCTTAACAGAGCCATACACTTTGCCTGGGAACAGGAGATAGCAACCGGAAAGGCCGTCAAATACGTTCCAAGCGGAGGACAGGGAAGCGATGAGATAATGAGCGAGGGCTCGGCTATGGAAATGTACCTTATCTCGCACGGTGCAGAGGAATATGAGATCCTGACGGAAAAAGAATCCACCAACACATATGAGAACATGCTGTTTTCAAAAAGGATCATTGATTCAAGGATGAAGGATGCCAGGATCACTTACATAACGACTAATTATCATGTGCTGAGAAGCGGGATGTTTGCAAAAAAAGCCGGTCTTAAAGCAGAAGGCCTTGCAAGCAGTACCAAATGGTATTACTGGCCCTACGGATATATCCGTGAGTTTATTGCGATCATGGCAATGCATAAAAAAGAACAGCTCGCAGCGCTCATAAGCTGCCTGATCCTTTGCCTGATAAAGACCTTTGTCTTATGATATACATTCCTTTATGGGGATCAGAGGCTATTTTCTGTCTGACAGAGCCATCTCTTCCGGATGGAATACCTCATCAAATCTCTCCTCTGACATAAATCCAAGACTTACGCAGGCTTCCTTCAATGAAATATTCTCTTCCAAGGCCTTATGGGCACATTTAGCCACATTCTCATATCCTATATATGGATTGAGTGCCGTACCTAACATCAGTGAGCGGTGCAGGTTTTCGTGCATCTTTTCTTTATTCGGACGTATACCGGATACGCAGTTATCCGTAAAAGATATTACCGAATCCGACAGCAGTCTTGCAGACTGAAGGAAATTATAAGCTATGACCGGAAGGAAAACATTTAGTTCAAAATTTCCCTGTGAAGCAGCTATACCGATGGCTGCATCGTTTCCCATTACCTGGACGGCGACCATGGTTACCTGTTCACATTGCGTGGGATTGACCTTTCCCGGCATTATCGAACTTCCCGGTTCATTTTCCGGTATCGTTATCTCACCAAGTCCGCAACGGGGACCTGAGGATAACCACCTTACATCATTGGCGATCTTCATAAGATCACAGGCAAGTGCCTTCATTGCCCCATGAGCAAATACAGTCTCATCTCTTGAACTCAGGGCATGGAATTTGTTTTTGGCGGTCACGAAACCGATACCCGAAAGTTCAGATATCTTTTTTGCCGAAAGCTCATCAAATCCCTTTGGAGCATTTAAACCCGTACCAACGGCCGTACCTCCCAGAGCAAGCTCTTTCAAAGGAACAACAGAAGCCCTTAGCATCTCCATATCCCTTTCAAGAGAGCTTCTCCATCCGCTTATCTCCTGTGAAAAAGCAATAGGCACCGCATCCTGCAAATGAGTCCTTCCGCTCTTGATGATCCCTCTGTTTTCATTTTCCAGTCTCTTAAATACCTCGATAAGCCTTAAAACAGCCGGAAACAATCTGTTCTCCAGTATCATGACAGCTGCTATATGAAGCGCCGTAGGAAATGTATCATTAGAGGACTGGCTCATATTAACATCATCGTTTGGGTGTAGAAGCTTTCTTCCTATAATCTCATTTCCCCTGCCTGCGATAACCTCGTTGACATTCATATTTGACTGGGTTCCGGATCCTGTCTGCCATACAACTAAGGGAAAATGATCCCAGAGCCTTCCTTCACAGATCTCATCACAGACCTCTTTTATCGCGGAAAGCTTTTCATCTGTCATTTTTTCCGGTAAAAGCTCGTTATTTACACAGGCTGCTGCCTTCTTCAGTATCCCAAATGCAGACAATATCTCCCGGGGCATGATCTCCTCCCCCACACCTATCAAAAAGTTCTGGCGGCTTCTCTGAGTCTGAGCTCCCCAGTATTTATCGGCGGGGACCTTCATTTCACCCATGGAATCATGTTCAATACGGTATTCATGGTTATCATTCCTATCCTTCATATTTTCTCCTCATAAAAGCATCCGCTATATGATCCGCAGATCTACTTTGTATTTTTTATCTGTTGTACAGGTGACTTGAGCTCTTCTTCAAAATCAGTATCAAGAGCTATCTGGAATTCATATCCGGGGAATTCCTCTTTAAGCTCTGAAGCTATGGTATCATATAAAGCTTTTCTGTCTTTTTCATCAAAACTGATAACAAGATCGAAACGTATAAAGTTTTTTTCCTTTATAAGATAAAAACCATGGATCTGATTTACATTGGGATGACTGAATATAATCTTTCTTATCCTCTCCCTGGTCGCTATGACTTCTTCGTCCTGGGTATTGATCGAATATATACCTATAGCAGTAAGGATAACTCTGTGCTCCTTATAGACAGCGATCTGTATATCTCTTATCAGCTGATCGAGTTCGTGAGCCATACATGTATCCAAAACCTCTATGTGGATCGAAC
Organism: Lachnospiraceae bacterium; assembly: GCA_024687745.1. Lineage (GTDB taxonomy): Bacteria > Bacillota > Clostridia > Lachnospirales > Lachnospiraceae > UBA2868. The sequence continues at coordinate 14,567 of JAILEM010000168.1, read as the reverse complement.
CGTTCCATACATCAGGTCCGTAATTATTAAGCACAAGATCGTATGCTCCATGAACTTCGGGGAATTCAAGAACAGTCTTTCTTATGGCCCTTGCAAGTTCTATATCGTTTTGTTCACCGAGTATCTTGGAGATAGTATCTTTAAGCATATCAATTCCCGATTTGATTATGATGACCGAGATCACGGCTCCAAGCCATGCTTCAAGGGATATACCAAACAGGAGGAAGATGCATCCCGCAACAAAGGTAGATGCCGATATTACAGAATCAAGTGCCGCATCTTCTCCTGAATTAATGAGCGCATCGGATCTGACCTTAACACCAACACCTTTTACATACCTGCCAAGAACTATCTTTACGACAACAGCTATGGCAACGATAACGAGAGTTACCGGGGTATATTCGGGAGTCTCAGGATGAAATATCTGTTTGAGGGATTCAAAGAGGGATGTAACTCCCGCATAGAGAACTATGACAGATATGATCATGGCACTTAAATATTCAATCCTTCCATAGCCAAAAGGATGCTTCTTATCCGGTTCCTTTCCGGCAAGCTTTGTTCCGACTATTGTAATAAGTGAGCTTCCCGCATCGGAAATATTATTTACGGCATCAAGGATAATGGCGATGGAATTGGTAAAGGTTCCTATTACCGCCTTTAAAACCGCAAGGAACACGTTTGCGGCTATACCGATAATACCTGTTTTTACTATGGTTTTCTCCCTTTGTCCCATGAGGTCTATATTATTGTATGACTCTGTTTTTTCATTCATTATGATGACCATCTCCTGTCAGTTTATAATACCGCTTATGAAAATAATAAGCATCAGTATGGGGAATATATACTTTAGATAATACTTAAACCATCCGGGAAGCTTCATACCTTTACCGGTATTCACCTCCTCGATATATTTATCAAATCCCCATCCGTATTTTGTTGTACAGAATAAGGCAAAAATAAGCGCTCCTATGGGAAGCAACAGATTACTGACGATATAATCCTCGGAATCAAGTATATCCCTTGCACCTATCAAATGTACTCCCGAAAGCAGATTATAACCAAGCGCACAGGGAATACCGCTGATCATGAGGATCGCAAAGCATATCAGTCCGGATTTTTTTCTGTCAAACGAAAAACTGTCCATAATAATAGCTATCAGATTCTCAAAAACAGCTATAACAGTGGAAAAGCTTGCAAATGTCATGAACAAAAAGAAGAGCGTTCCCCATATCCGCCCTCCCGGCATATCGACAAATACCTGCGGAAGGGAAATAAAAATAAGAGAAGGTCCCGCACCGGGTTCAACCCCGTAGGAAAAGCAGGCAGGGAAGATTATAAGACCTGCCATCAGGGCAATAAATGTATCCAGTAAAGTGATCCTTACCGATTCTCCTGTCAGGGAAAAGTCCCTGGACATATAGCTTCCGAATATCTCCATTGAGGCTATTCCGATCGATAATGTGAAAAAGCTCTGGTTAAGGGCCGCTAAGATCACATTTCCAAGTCCTGCATCCTCTACCTTGCTTATATCGGGTAACAGATAAAACTTAAGACCTTCACCCGCTCCGCCTAATGATAAGCTATTTATGGCAAGTACCACTATAAGCAATATAAGTCCGGTCATCATTACCTTTGTTATCCGCTCAATACCGTTCTGAAGACCCATTATACAGACAACTGTTCCGACTATCACTGTTATTGCCATAAAGAAAAGCATCTGTCCCGGAGACGATATCATCGAATTAAAAACATCTGAAACCGCTTCCTTATCTGTATGGACAAAGGTTCCCATGGCAAATTTCACCATATAGTTAAGCATCCAGCCTGAAACAGTTGTATAATAGCTCATAAGTAAAGCCGACCCGATAAAGCATATCCATCCGTGTATATGCCACTTGCTTCCTTTAGGTTCAAGAGTCTTATATGCCAATACCATACTCTTACCGCTGGCTCTTCCTATGGACAGTTCCATTGTAAGAGCAGGGATTCCCATGATAACAAGAAAGATCAGATAAAAAAGAACAAATATCCCTCCTCCGTTCTGACCGCAGACATAAGGGAATTTCCATACATTACCGATCCCTATTGCGCAACCGGCACTTACCAGTATAAAACCTATCCTGGATGTGAAATTTTCTCTCTTCATAAAAGACCTCCAAACCTCAAAAAAAATATAAGTGATACTTAAAAAACCATATAATTATATCATTTTTAATTCCTTTAGTGAAGTGTCCGGTCTATGGTAACAGAGAAAATCATGACTTCATCTCTATATTGTACAGTGTATAGCCCTCTTCTCTTTCTATATGTATCCTTGTATAACCCTCTTCAAAATCAAATCCTGTCTCCTTCTGTCCCTGTACCCTGACCACTCTTGCGGGACGATCCTCTGTATATATCCTGACGGTTCTGTCACAGACTGTATATTTTTCTTCGACAGTATCCATGACTTTTGCTTTCCTTTCTTTAACATAGTTCAGCATATGCAGAAGATATCTGTCGGGTCCCTTGCGCAAAGTAAGTTCAGTCAGCGCAGGAAGGTCAGTTTTTATGAGAGGTTTTTCCACAAGCTCCTTCAGGCATCTCTCCAGGATGTCCCTGTAGATCGTATAACCGTATTCACTGTAGATGGCAAAAACCGGAAAGCTTAAATATATCCCTCCTTTGCAGCGAAGAATACCTGCCTCGTCGCTTTCTTCCCTGCGGGGCGGAGTCTGTCTGTGGGAGCAGAATCTGTCATATGTCCTCTGAAAATAAGGTTCAACGATACGTGCAAGAACATCGCCCTTCCCCTCTGTCTTTTCCCCGGCCTCATAGAGAACATGGTCTATTTCAGGAATACCGCTGAAATAATCCTTATCGAGGCGAAGATATCTGTGAGAAAATTCACTTTTTCCATGATGTATGATATCCATACATGAAAGCTGTGATCTGCCGTCTTTAAGGCAGGAGCTGCCCGTCATCAACAATCTTCCTCCAAGGCTTACATATTCTTCTATTTTTTCTGCTGTTGCGCAGTTAAGAGTCACCCTGTCCGGAAGTATCAGTAATTTATATTTTTCGAGAGGATCCTGTATATTCACAAAATCAAACATGAGATGCAATTCCGAAAGAATACGGTATACGCCCTCAATACTCTTTTGCGCCTCCTCATCCTCTTCCCCGGCTTTTTTGGGTATCATAACGGCTATCCCGCTCATCTTTTCAGATCCCTTTATCCACGGCTCGAGTGACTCTATCTGAGAAAATATCCCACCTATCCTTTCATAAACCGCTTTATCCGGCTTCCCGCAGGGATGCAGCTGATCTCCTATACAAACCGCACTTCCGTTAGCTATAGCCCTGAAGCATTCATACTCAAGTGCATTCTTGTTCCTGATCGACCCGAAATCTCCCCAGGCCGTATGAAACTTTCCGTTCATCATACAAAGCGCTTTATCATATTTATTCAGATAATTTACCGCAACCGGAAAATGAGTATAGCCCCACTGGTCACTCGGAAGCGACTCAATGTCTATAAAATCATAATATTTTCTTTTTTCTGCGGAGGATGCCTCCTCGTCTTCTGCGTCATCCAATCTGTATGGATTTGAGTTAAAGAATATTTCCAGATCATTATCCAGTGATCTTATATACTCATACATAGTCCTGCAAAATGCCGTCTCACTGATCCTGTCAAATCTCAAAACATCCTTTGGTTCATGTGGATCAAGACCAATCGAGATCATATCTTTGGAACAGGTTTTACATATGCATCTTTTTCCCTGCACTATATCTATCCAGAAGCCGTCCGGTTTATACAGGTCATATATCTCCTTTATCTCTTCCTTAAGTATTTTCTGATAATCCCTGTTATTGTGACAGATATGTCTCCATGAATAAAAAGAGCTTTCAAAGGGTTTTTTTACTCCCCTGACGCCCTCTGCATCCAGGGTCAGCCACTCGGGATGACGGTCTGCAACGTCTTCATTCCAGGAAACACAGGTATAGGCAAGAGCCCTGATATTGTTTTCCTTACAGAGCCTCATCTGTTCTCCGAAAAGGTCAAAAGAAAGGTTTGGATGCATCCTTCCGATCTTTGTCGGATAATAATACATTCCGTGATGACATTTGGCAAAAAGATTTATCGAGCTTACATGTGCATTTTTCAATGTATCGATAAACTCATCACCGTTAAAACTCTCTCCGACCCCTTCTATATAAGGAGATGTATGAAAATCCAGATGGATCTGCCTGTAAGGCAGTTCTTTATTGTTCATCACCTGCTCCTTTCTTCCCTACGCAAATACTCTTTTCAGTATAATCTCACATCTGCTTAAAGTCAAAGCGGATCAGATGGCATCACTAAATAATTGCGCCGGATCATCACAGAGCTTTTAAATCATTCACTGCTTAAATCCCGACTGAGTTAAAGCTTCCAGCCTGCAGCTTCTTCTCTAAGCCTTATGAAATATCTGTACTTTTCATTATTTTCCATAAGCTCATCATGAGTGCCCTCATCTGTCCTTCCCGAATCTATCACAACGATCTTATCGGCATTTCTTATCGTCTTAAGCCTGTGCGCAATCATGATAACAGTCTTATCATTTGTCAATGCCCCAAAGGCAGCGGTAAGCTTATCCTCATTTTCAGGATCCACATTTGCTGTTGCCTCATCAAGGATTATGACCGGAGCATCCTTAAGGATCGCCCTTGCTATCGATATCCTTTGCTTTTCTCCCCCTGAAAGAGTTGCTCCCCCCTCTCCTATAACAGTTTCGTATCCATCCGGAAGAGACATTATGAAATCATGACAACATGCCTTCTTTGCAGCATTTACGACATCTTCACGTTTAGCATCCGGCTTTCCGAATTTTATATTGTTTTCCACTGTGTCGGCAAAAAGATATACATTTTGAAAAACAACGCTTATCTGCGACATCAGGCTTTCAAGAGTATATTCTCTTACATCTCTTCCTCCTATGGTTATCCTTCCCTCGTTCACATCCCAAAATCTGGCTATAAGCATTGCCATTGTAGTCTTACCGGCACCTGATGATCCGACAAAGGCAGTCATTGTCTTTTCCGGTATGATCAGATTCACATCCTTAAGTACCTCATTATCCCCATAAGCAAAGGATACATGCTGAAGGGTGATATTATAATTTTTGGAAACAATATCGGTACCATCCTCATCCATTACAGGAAGTGAATTCACCTTATCTGCCTCCTCTATAGAGCTTGATACCACGCGAAGCACCGTAAGCCCGGAACCGGTCTGTTCTATGTCGGCAAAAACCTGAAATGAAATGATTATCATCATAAGGGAATATGTCATTGTCAGACTTCCATTAAAATAAAACAACACCGCAAGCAGCAGGATCAGTGCCTTAAATATGCCAAGGGTAATACCCTGCATCATCCCGTAGGGGATAAACAGCCTTTCAAGTGCAAGGTTACTGTCCCTGTTACCATCTATGGCTTTCCTTAGCGCCTCATCCCCTTTTCCTGTAAGATTAAAGGATTTTATAACGCTCATTCCCTGCAGGCTTTCAAGTACCTTTGAAACAAGTACAGCCTGATTCTTCTGTCTTACAGGTGATAATTCTCTGGTCTTTTTTTCCATGGATGATGTAAAGAGCATATATACGGCCATTCCCAAAAAAACGACGATGCCAAGTCTTATATCGAAAAAAGGTATGTAGATCAGAAATACAACAGCATTCATCAGTCCGCTCATAATATTTACAAGCACATTGGCGCCCTGGTTTTCAACAACATCCAGAACCGTTGTGGCTATACCCGTTATCTCTCCGAGGTTATTGTCATTAAAATATCCCATCGGGACTTTTTTGAGCCTCTGTGCTATATCAAGTCTCTTATATGCACTCATATAATATCCGGCATGTACAGACTGAAGATCCGCTGCCATCTTAAGCAAAACATTTCCGCTTATGCTTACTGTAATCAGTATCAATGCCGTAAAAGCCGGTTTCATGCTTTTATCCCCATTCTCAAAGGCCTGTATGACAAAATAAATGGCCGCCATCCTTAACATTGACAATAATGACTTAAAGAAGGATATTATGATGGCCTTATATATCCTCTCCTTTTCATCCCCTGAAAAGGCTATGATCTTCCTGATCGCTTCTATCATTATCTGACACCTCCTTCACTTATGTGAGCCTGCCACATATCCCTGTAAAGACTGCTGCAGCTGAGAAGCTCCACATGTGTCCCCTTTGCCTCTGCTCTTCCATTATTTACAAGAACTATCTGATCTGCATTCATTACAGTGGAAAGTCTGTGTGCGATCATGATAACAGTCTTATTTTTTATAAGACCGGTCAGGGCTCTCTGGATAAGTGCCTCATTCTCCGGATCTATATATGCGGTCGCTTCATCAAGGATAACTATAGGTGCATCCTTTAACATGGCTCTTGCTATCGCAAGTCTCTGCCTTTCTCCCCCGGAAAGATGAGTTCCGCCCCTTCCTACTCTGGTTTTATAACCATCCGGCAGAGCCTCAATAAAATCATTACATCCTGCAGCTGTTGCCACTTCACGTACCTTATCATCCGAAGCCGTCGTATCTCCCATACGAAGATTATTCATTATGGTATCGTCAAACAGCCATGTATCCTGTGACACATAAGCAACACAGTCATATAACTGGCTTAACGGTATGGATTTAAGCTCCTTACCATCGATGGTAATGCTTCCCTCCTCTACATCCCAGAAGCCTCCTATAAGCTTTGCTATGGTAGATTTTCCGCTTCCCGAGGGTCCAACGAGAGCTGTAAAGCTCTTCTGTGGAATTTCAAGATTTACATCATGAAGCACCTCATTCCCCTTATGGTAAGAATAACTGACTCCTTTAAGCCCTATGTTATATCCGTCAAAGATTACAGGTATATCGGAATGATTCTGTTCTTCTCCGGATAAAAGCTCGTCAACCATTGCCACCGTAGTAGAGACCTTCGCCGATGAATCCGTAAAGCTTATCGCAGCAAGGATCGGTCCAACTACACTCATTGAGAGCATTATCGAAGTCATAAAAACGTCGGCGCTGATACTGCCGGATACATACATTTTCCAGCCAACAGGAAGTACCGTTATAAGGGTGCAGGGCGCAATAGAATAACAAAGCGATGTATTCAGTTCACATTTTTTCATCCAGTTATAATAAAAGGCAGCATTGGTCATTACCTTATCCTTAAATTTTTTATATGAGGACCGTCCCTGGTTATATGCCTTTATAACCTCTATCCCGTGAACATATTCGACTATACTTGAATTCATATCCTGAGTGATCTCAACAGACTTCCTGTAATCCTCTCCATACGATGAAGCGATCAATAAGAAAAAAAACATACCGACGGGCACCGATATCAGACATATAAGTCCCATCCTCCAGTCTACGATCATCATATATATCCATACTGCCACCGCACCGATTATATTGGATGTAAGCTCCGGTATCATATGCGCAACAGGTCTTTCCATTCTCTCAACTTCATCCACGATTATCTGCTTCAGTTTTCCGCTGGAAGTATCTATTATCGTCCCAAGGGGCATGCGGGGAAGCTTGGCAAATATCTCCTTTCTGATCTCTGCAAGAAGTGAAAAAGCCGCTTTATGACTTACACTCAGACCCCATGAATAAAAAACACTCTTCATCACATATCCGGCAAGAGCTATAAGCACCATACCGGCATAGTAACTCAGGTCACTGTTCTCTGTAATTATCCCGGATATTATCTTTCCGGCTGCAATATACGGTATGACACCGGATATGACTCCTAACACGGCATAAAAGACAGATAATAAAAGCCTTCCCTGTTCCTTTTTTGCTATCTGCCATATCCTTCCCATTGGATCAGACTTTTGTTGCTGCAATTTAAACACACCTCCTTATCGTTAGCCTCTGCTAACTATATATTTTAATAAACGGGCGAATTTATTTCGCCCTGTAAATACAATATATCAATATTAAGGACTTGCAGAGCTTTTAATTCAGTAACAGTTTAAATCCCGGCTGAGTTAAAAGCCCAATATTTCCCGATATCCGGCGATACAGAATTCACTCGATATCCTGGTTTCCCTGATATTCTCCTCCTCGCTCACTCCTTTGGCAAATGCGTCAAACATAAGATTGATCACAAGAGCCGAACCTATCCCGGCAAGTCTTTCGGATATATTCCCCGGTTTTGTCATGTATTTACTGCATTTCTCAAAAAAATCCATTGTATTTCTGCTTTCCTCGTGTATCAGATCTTCAACAAAACTCTCATAGCTTGAACCTCCGCTGCATTTAAGGATCAGCATGAACACATCCCTGTGCTCATATATATAATGAATAAGGATTTCGACAGATACATATGACATCCTGAAAAGTTCAGGAATATCCTCAGGCGATTCGACATTTATATCGTTGAATCCATTATAGTTCTCTTTAAACTTATTGAGGCAGTCTTCGACCAAAGTGGAAAAGAGATCGTCTTTGCTCTTAAAATGCGCATAGAATGCACCATTCGTAACCCCTGCCTCTCTGCATATATTTCTTATGGAAGCATTTCTGAATCCCTCGGCGGTAAAGCTCTTCATTGCGCTTTCAAGAATACTCTCATGTGTTTTTTCATAATCATACGGCATTGACTTCTCCCGGCAACTGTTTATTACCTCGTAATATTACACTGTAATATTTATCTTGTCAATAAAAATGTTGCTTATTTGTTATTCGATTTACGTTTAATATAAAAACCCCGCAGATCACAACAGTGGTCTGCGGAGTCAGAACTTACTGATCAATTTGATAAATCATCAGATTTCAGACAAACATCTTATGGATATAACTATTAAGGATCAACACCTCTGAGCCAGCACAAGGTATCCCAATCGATTATCTTAGTACCGTAGTTTCTTTCTTTTGCCCATATCTCCGCTTTTTCCTGGCTGTTTGTCCAGTAAATCTTTTCGCCCTTATCATTAATTACCTCCCAGGGGCATCCTTCCGTTGCACCATCGATATTTTCTGCTTTGAATAGAAATCCACCGTTTGTACTTTTAAGTTCCTCATCGCTGAGAGCTCTAACTCCCTTTCCTTTATTATCTTCCTTCATGACAATACCTCCGTTTATTATGATATTTCCGGACCTAAGATCTCTCATTATATCCGGACCTTTGTTTTTTTGTTCTCATCTATATATACGATTTCAAAAAACAAAGGGCTAAAAATACTTTTATCAGCCGGCACTATAAGTATGACCGCTGCTCCTTTCATTATTCCTTTATATCAATATCCTTATCATTTTCCTGATCTTTATCCTTTAATAGCGGTCTTGCTATCTTTTCATTAAAGAATTCTATAAGCGGCCCCATGAAAAAGGCAGTTATTATCGTTCCGACCCCCGCTATCTGAGGTATCTTTGAAACAGGATTACCTGCCATAACAAATAATATACATCCTGCTATCACACAGACAAGGTCTGTACAGATCCTGACATATTTAAATTTTCCCATCTTCCATTTACCGGAGATAACTATCGCTACGGCATCATATGTGGAAACACCAAGATCTGCTGTCATATAGAGAGCGGATCCGAAGCAGATCACCACTATCCCGATCAGAAGACATACTGCCCTGAATATGACCGAAGGGGCGGGAAACAGCTTCTGTAACATATTATAAGTGAACTGAGTGATATATCCAAGCAGAAAAAGATTTATAAAGGTTGCTATTCCTATGTTATGTCTGTCTGCTATGATACTGAACAAAAGAAGAATGATATTTACTATTACATACAGTGTCCCAAACTCTATAGGAATAAGTGAATCAAGACCGCTCATCAGTGACTGAAAGGGATCCACCCCAAGAGCTGCCAGCTTAAATACACCTACACTTACCGCACAGATTATGACTCCCATCAAGGACATTATAATACGGCGCTTCCTTAACCTTAAAAATTCTATCGCTTTATCCATATGAAACCTCTCTTTTTTATACCATATTATACTTTAACCGTATTCATAAAAATATGATTTTCTCCTGTCAATATATAATAATTTTACTGTTTTTTCCCGATCCTTCTGATACCAAAGCATATGAGAGCCCCGATGAATACACCTGTTGTATTTAACAGAATATCATCTATATCGCTGCTCCTTTCATAAAATAAAAGCTGGGACAGTTCGATAAAAAAAGCAAATCCCGCTCCGGCAAGTGTAGTCTTCCAAACATTATCAAGCCTTTTAAAGCATATCGGCCAGACAATACCTACAGGTATGAACATTGTTATGTTTCCCGCTATGTTCATCTGCCATCCGTCATAAATATCAAAAAGATGCACTACAGGTACAAGGTTTAACCAGAATGGTATTATCTTTTCCTTATCGAATTTAAGTGTATCGATATGCCCGTCTACATGATGCCAGGGAAAGTAAACTATCCTGCTTATGACTATTATACATATATATACACTCAAAAGAAGGACCTCCCTTTTTAGATCCGTCTTCTTATTTTTTACAGCAATGCATATCCTGACCAATATCCACAATACGGTGATAGCGATAAGCATCTGCGGGTATGTTATCTCTGCCAAAATTCCTCCTCCTGTTCAGTGATCGCGATAACCTTTGCATCCTCTCATTTACTATGATCTTTGGTACTTTTCTGTATATATTTAAGCATTTCGCCGGCTGCCTTTGATAATGGTCTGTCTTTACTCCATATAAGCAAATAAGAAGCTACTGCATCCGGATGATCTATTTTCTTTATTACTATGTCATCATCACCGGACATAACTCCTTCGGATATGGGGAAGATCGCTATACCGACTCCCGCCTTAGCAAGCTCTCTGACATTTATCATATGAGCCACCCTGCATACAACGTTCAGAGCTTTTCCGGGGTCAGGCATCCATTTCCTGAATTCATCACTTCTTGAAGCCCTTGAGGGGATTATAAGCTCTCTATCTATAAGATCTTCCGGCTTTATGATATCTCCCTCTCTTCCGGCAAGCGGATCCTCCCTTGGTATGATCGCTGCCCACGACTCGGAGTGAACCTTCACATTTTCTATACCGGGATCTCCAAAGGGTTCCATCACTATAGCAAGATCACACAGACCTTTATGCAGCCTGTTAACGATCTCATCGGTTGTTCCTGTCCAGAAGTCATACTGAACCCCAGGATTTAATTTATGAAAACCTGATATCCATCCCGCAAGAAGATGCGGCCCGTATCCTTCAACAGTAGCTATATATATCCTTCCGTGAAGCACCCCGTTCATTTCGGAGATATCATCCTTTGACCTGCTTTCAAGCTCAAGTATCCTTCCCGCATACTGTCTGAATAATAATCCTTCCTCGGTAAGAGTCACGGAATGTGGATTTCTTTCAAAGAGCTTTGCTCCAAGCTCCTCCTCTAGATCCCTTATCTGGCGGCTTAGAGGAGGCTGTGCTATACAAAGCTTTTCTGCTGCCTTTGTAAAATTCATTTCCTCGGCAACAGCCATAAAGTATCTGATATGTCTCAGTTCCATTTATTATCCTCCTCATATAAACATCTAATGATGACCTGTTATACCCTAAAAGTATGATTACCCCTCTATTATATGTATTTCACTTTTTATTCGCAAGGGGTTATATTATAGTCAACAAGAGGAGAGCAGAAAATCGGCCGATACAATCGCTCATATAGATATTAAAGATCATACATACCATAAAGGTATGATTATGAAGAAAGGAGCAGGCTATGAAGAAGATCGAACTTTTCTTTGAGGAACTTTACAAGAGCTTTGCAGCAGCTATCAGATGAATAAAAAGCATAATCCACATACAGACCGCCTCCGGTAATCATTTCACAGATGTATTACGGAGGCGATCCTTTTTGTTACAGTCTCCGCAAACCACAATATTTTCCCGGATGTGTAAAACTTAAAATCCGTTACGTCTATCTTCTCTTTTATGTTATATTGAACATTTATCAAATGATGTTTAAGTCTTTTCAGATCATCAGGGTATATATATCCATCTATCTGATATTCCCAGGAATTATACAAAAGCTCAGTTATCTGTTTTTGATCAGGACTGTTTTGGTATAGCCATTTATCTACTGACCTGGCCTCGGGATAATAAGCTTCCCTGAACTCTTCAAGAGTCATAGGCGGAATATTTTTATCCTGCAGATCTCTCCAGATAAGCCTGTCATTATAATAATCGGTATGGCAATGAACACAGATTCCCAAAACAAACATCCTTCTTCTTATATCCGGCTCATCCTTCCCGAATTTATCCCAGAAAAAACCGATATTGTAAAGCCATCTGTCATAATCCCTTGTATCGCTCCATGGCCCGCAGCCTTCAAAAAGATGAGTGTGTATCTTCTCTTCTATACAGTAATTTTCCCTGAAATGCACCGAATCAGGAGCAACCGAACCAAGGATAAATTCTTCTTTTCCCTCATTTATCAAAAGCTTATCTATAAGGTTATATGCGATCTGCATATGAGTCATCTGAAAAGACATCTTATCCCGAAATTCCTTTCCCGTTAATACAGCTTCCTTTATCCTCGTTTTACTCCTTATCCTTATGGTTATCATGTCAGATATACAAATAAAGAATAATTCCCGGATCATTATATCATGTAATGTCATGTGATGTGCCGTTATGCCGGGTCTCTTTTATAAATAACTGCTTAATTCCATTATTTTTTACCAAAAAATGAGAAAATTATAGTAGAATAATAATTAATTTTGAGATCATATAAAAATATACCGGTGGTAAATATGGGAATTTTTGAGCTTATACTCCTGTCTGCAGGCCTTGCAATGGATGCGTTTGCCGTATCGATATGTAAGGGACTTGCAGTAAAAAAACTGACTGTTAAGGAATGTCTTATCTGTGGTATCTGGTTTGGTTCATTCCAGGGCATAATGCCCTTCATCGGATATCTTATAGGCACAGGATTTGAAAAGTGGATAAGCATGGTAGCACCCTGGGTCGCGTTTATATTACTTACTCTCATAGGTATCAATATGGTACGCGAGGCCTTTTCTGAGGAAGCCGGAGAAGAAAAGGAAGATTTCGGTGTGAAAACCATGTTTCTTATGGCTGTAGCTACCAGCATAGATGCCCTTGCCGTAGGCATAACCTTTGTTGCGGTGCCTGTCAGGGTATTAGCCTTTGGCAGATTTCAGAATACGATATTTGCGGTTATAACAATAGCTGTGATCACCTTTTTCATCTCTTCCCTTGGGGTTAAAATAGGAAATCTTTTCGGAACAAGATATAGATCCGGTTCGGTAGTAATAGGCGGAACTATTCTCATCTTCATAGGATTAAATACTCTTATAGATCATCTTGACACATCAGGAGCCATGAATGATTCAGATACCGTCTTCGGAATGCTCATACCGCTTATAGGAACTGTTTTGGGATCGGCATCCGTATATGCGCAAAAAAGAAAGCTTTCTCAAAGACTGCGCGTTCTCATGGCAGGAGCCAGCGCAGGGATAATGTTCTCGATCTCTGTATGGGGAATGATAGAGCCTGCTGCCGGTGGATTGGGAAAGAGCAGCAGCCGGGCAATAATTCCTGTATTCTTAAGCTTTCTTGCAGGTGTAGCCATTCAATATGCTTTAGACAGCATAGTCCCGCACACTCATGCCTTTGTGGATATAACAGAGGGCCTTAAGAGTAATCTCCGGGAAGAAACAAAGATGATGCTCTCAGAGATCATCCATCATGTTCCGGAAGGCACTGCCCTTGGCGCAATCTATGCCGCCCATTTTATTCAGGCAGACTGGATACCCGCCTCAACACCATTTTTTCTTGCCCTTGCGATCGCAATACAAAACTTCCCCGAAGCTCTCTTTGTTTCCCTCCCTGTTATGGAAAAGGGCAACGGAAAAGGGAAAGCCTTCTTCATGGGTGTGATTTCCGGTATCACCGTTCCCCTTGCTGCGGTTTTTGTATTGATCATAATGATCTTATTTCCCCCGGCACTGCCCTATGTTATGGCAATAGCAGGAGGAGCCATGATCTATACAACGGTTGAGGAATTACCTCTCATGGTCGGAGAAAATGATAATGACAGTGCAGCCTTTGCCTTCGTTATAGGTTTTTCCCTTATCATGCTCCTTATCTTTGCAGGATGATCTATGATCTATCTGTTATTTTTCTGCGTTTATAGTTTTGTTCATAATCCTTCAGTGATCTGACAGCCTCCTTAGACATGGGGATAAGAGCTATCATATTGAATAAAGTCATGAGTCCTATACCCACATCACCAAGATCCCACACAAAGGTGTATGTGGCAAGGCATCCGACAAAAAGATTAAGCAGCGCAACGGCCTTGTATACAGTCTGTGATGTCCAGTTATCACCAAATATATATGCTACATTTGACCGGGCATAAAAAAGAATACCAAGAAATGTGGAGAAGCAGAAAAGCCATAAAGTCACAGCGATAAATATAACCCCGGCTTTTCCAAAATGATATCTCATTGCTTCCTGCAACAGATCCATGCCGCTTAGACCGCTCACCATCTCTTCAGGTACAAGAAGCATAACAAATGCTGTGCAGCT
>JAILEM010000165.1 GCA_024687745.1 Lachnospiraceae bacterium | reverse complement strand
GAATCATCAAGTGAACTTAAGATGATACCGGCAACATAAGCACCTGTTATATCAGCAACACCAAAATACTTATCGGCAACATATGACATGACAAAGGCCAGGGTCATTCCCATTATGGGGATCCTTCGGGTATGAGGCCATCTCCTGTCCATCATCTGCATTATCTTAAATATGATCATTCCGACGACCACGGACAGGGCAAAAAAGGCTATTGTCTTTATACAGACGGCCCCAAGATCAGAGCTTGGATCCTTAAGTCCCAAAACAGCGGTAAGTACAACTATACCTATAACATCATCTATGATAGCAGCGCTCATTATGGTAGTTCCGACCTCTGTGGATATTTTGCCAAGCTCCTTAAGTGTCTGGACAGTAATACTTACGGATGTAGCGGTAAGGATCGTACCTATAAAAACAGCCTTTATAAATTCAGGGGAGCCGGGTGCTGCAAAGCCATAAAAGCACATATACATGATAGTCCCGAGTATCCATGGGATGAAGACACCGGCAATAGCAATTACAGTAGCCTTAAGACCCGATCTCTTAAGCTTATCTATATCCGTTTCAAGTCCTGCACTGAACATAAGAAGGATAACACCTATTTCAGCCATTCCCGCAAGAAAATCATTTTCCGTGACAAGATTAAATAATGAGGGGCCTATAAGCAGACCCGCTACTATCTCTCCCGCAACCTGTGGAGCCTTTACCTTACGTGCAAGCAGCCCGAAGAGCTTAGCGCTTATGATTATTATAGCAAGACTCCTTAATATCTCCAAAGTATCCATTCTGATCCCTCCCGGTCATGATCTGCATCAATAATTTTTATTCGATATATTTATATGATGATATATATTTCATCATTAGCAGATTTTACACACCGTTTCACATTATACGTCTTGATTTTATATAATATAAATAATATATTTTAATAGATTTAATAAGTGATTTGATATAAGGAGGATAAAATGACCCTTCGCCACATGATAATATTCAGGACCGTATGTGAATCGGATTACAATTCCACAAAGGCCGCAAGAACCTTACATATGACACAGCCCGCTGTCAGTCTGGCCATTAAGGAACTGGAACAGTACTATGGTGTACGTCTCTTTGACAGAATAGGAAGAAGACTTAAGATAACAGATACCGGGACTCATTTTCTTCAATATGCCATACATATATCCGACCTATTCGAAGATATGGAAACAGGTCTGAGAGACTGGGATTCCAAAGGGATACTAAGGATCGGTGCAAGCATCACTATCGGCTCCCGGTTTATGCCAAGCTATGTAACTGCCTTTTCAGAGATATGTCCCGGAATAGATGTCAGGGTTTCTGTTGAACAGTCAGATCTTCTGGAAAAAAAGATATTAACAAACGAACTTGATCTTGCTCTTATCGAGGGTATCCCCCATGATCAGAGGATAATATCGGAAGCATATATGGAGGATCACCTGAGTGTGATATGCTCATCAAAAAAGGGCTATAAGGAAGGACAGCTCCTATCTAAGGAAGAGTTTAAGGATCAGCGCTTTCTTCTTCGTGAGAGGGGAAGCGGAACAAGAGAGGTTTTTGAAAATGTGATAAACCGGGAGGGGATACACGTCTCTCCCGCATGGGAATCGATGAGCACGAGCGCCCTTATAAATGCTGTGATAAGTGGTCTTGGGATAGCGATCCTTCCTGAGAGGATCATACATCCGGTGTTAAAAAGCGGCCTTATTGTTACCGTAAATGTTGAAGATCTGAATTTCAAACGTAATTTCTACATAATCCGCCATAAGGATAAATTTCTGATGCCATCGGCAAATAAATTTATTTCCTTATGCCGGGAATATAAGGATACTCACCCTTTCCCCTATTATAACTGATATAAGCTCTTAAGATAAACAGAGGTCTCCTCCTTTACGGAGAAGACCTCTGCTTTTATTTTATTACCTGTTCACTGATACTCAGCCCTTACGAGAGCCCATTTCCTTATCCAGAAGATAGAGATTCTTCTTTTCCGTACCTAACAGCTCTATCTTTGCAACTACTTCCTTTGAATTTCTCTCCTCCTCATCCTGCTCGCTTATGAACCAGTTTAAGAAAAGCTGGGTTCTGTAATCCTTATCCTCAACAGCGGCATCCATGATCTTATTTATCTCTCCTGTAATATAATGCTCATGCTTATCGGCTTCCTTTGCTGCTTCAAGAGCATCCTTGAAATCAACTTTAACGGCTGCGATCTTATCTAAGGTAACATCCTCATCCTGATCGAGAAGATAATCATATATCTTCATAGCATGCTCCTGCTCTTCTTCTGCCTGCACCTTATACCATGATGCAAATCCCGGAAGATCCTGCTTTGCATAGTATTTTGATATCCCAAGATAAAGGTACGCGGAAAAGAACTCCTTATTTACCTGTGCATTCAATAATTCGGCTACTTTTTTGTTCATATCATTACTCCTTTTCAATTTTGATCATAAGCTTCATATACATAAGAATAATCCCCTCGGTTTTGTTTTTCAACATAAAACTTTATTCCGGACATGATTTATCAAACAGATATTACTGATCTGTTCGATATGTTTCAGTCAATTTCTGTCTCT
>JAILEM010000151.1 GCA_024687745.1 Lachnospiraceae bacterium | reverse complement strand
AAACATCTGCGGATTATCCGCAGATGTTTTTAAATTACAGGCTTTTTAACATATAAACTTGTGAAATCCCCTCATATAAAATATAATGTAGAAATATCAGGCTTAAAATAAATATTCAAGTAAACCGGTTATTAGCATAATTACAATTTTAATTAACCGGTATGATAAAGTTATTATAATGAATAAGTATGCCTGAAAGAAAGATCATGATCTTAAATTTGATATGGAGGGCATAAAAAATGGATTATGATAAGATAGAAATAAGGTGGCATGGAAGAGGTGGTCAGGGTGCTAAAACAGCAGCACTTCTTTTAGCCGATGTATGTTTTAAGACAGGAGCTTATGTTCAGGGATTTCCGGAGTACGGACCGGAGCGTATGGGTGCTCCTATCACAGCTTTTAACAGAATTAGTTCAAAAGAAATAAGAGTACACAGTAATATATATACACCGGATCTTGTAGTCGTTGTCGATGAATCACTTCTTAATTCAGTAGATGTAACTGCCGGTCTTAAAGAAGATGGTGCGATAATAGTAAATACAGCGCTTAGGCCTGATGATATCAAACCACTTTTAAAAGGTTTTAACGGAAGAATATATACGATCGATGCCAGAAAGATATCTGTAGAAGCCTTAGGGAAATATTTCCCGAATTCCCCTATGCTTGCTGCTGCGGTGGCTGTAAGCAAAGTCATGGAAAAGGATGAATTTATAAAAGAAATGAGAGCATCGTATGAGCATAAATTTGCTAAAAAACCCGAGGTTATAGAAGGAAATATGAAAGCTCTCACAATGACATTCGATGCCTTAAATATAGCCTGATAGGAGAAGATTATGAGAACAGATGTATCCAAAATAAATGAAACAACTCCGTATGAAGATTTAACAGAGGGACTTATCATGTTTGCCGGAGGAACGGCAAAGGAATTTAAAACAGGAGAATGGCGCACAAATACTCCCATATTTGATCCTGAAAAGTGTAAACAATGTCTTCTTTGTGCGCCTGTATGTCCGGATGGATGTATCCCGATAAGGGACTCAAGGAGAGGGGATTTTGACTATGATCACTGCAAGGGCTGCGGAATATGCGAGAAAGCATGTCCTTTTGGCGCAATAAAAATGATTGAAGGAGTGGATCCTAAGTAAAAGGACTTTTGATAAAACAAAAAAAATAAGAGATAATTTATAAAGAACCAAGAAGGAGAAATAATATGTCCCGTAAAGACAGAATGAGCGGAAATGAAGCTGTGGCATATGCTATAAAACAGATAAATCCTGATGTTATGCCTGCATTTCCGATTACACCATCAACAGAAATACCTCAGCTTGTCTCCACATATATAGCAAATAATGAGATGGATACAGAATTTATACCGGTAGAATCAGAGCATTCCTCAATGTCGGCAACTATCGGAGCAGAAGCTGCAGGAGCGAGGAGTTTGACCGCAACTTCGTCCTGCGGTCTAGCACTTATGTGGGAAGAATTACTTCTTGCCGCATCTAACAGAATGCCCTGTGTCCTGGCACTTGTTAACCGCACGCTGTCAGGTCCGATCAATATTAACTGTGATCATTCAGACTCAATGGGAGCAAGAGATACCGGATGGATACAGATATATGCTGAGAATAACCAGGAGGCATATGATAATTTTATACAGGCATATCCCATAGCCGAAGATAGAAGAGTACATCTTCCGGTGATGATCTGTCAGGATGGTTTTATTACGTCTCACGCCGTTCAGAATATTGAACTTAATGAAGATAAAGATGTTAAGGAATTTGTGGGGGAATATCATCCTGAGGAATTTCTTTTAAATAGCGGTAATCCTATAGCAATAGGTCCTTATTCGATAAGCAACTATGCCATGGAAGCAAGAAAAGCCCAGGAGATGGCAATGGAGAGTTCTAAAGAGGTTATCATTGAAGTTGCACAAAAATACAGGGCGAAATTTGGCAGAGGGTTTGAGTTGTTTGAGGAATACAGAACTGAGGATGCAGAATACATAATGGTTATAATGGGATCTGCTGCAGGTACTGCGAAACAGGCTGTTGATGATCTCAGAGAAAAGGGTGTGAAAGCAGGAGTACTTAAATTAAGAGTGTTCAGACCTTTCCCGGCAGAAGAAATAGCGAAAGCATTAAAGAATGCAAAGGCTGTTGCGATTATGGAAAGAACCGAGAGTTATAACGGACACGGAGGCCCGCTTTGCTCAGAGATAAGAGCAGGTCTTTTTGAGCACAAGGTCTATGTCGAGGCCGTATGTTATACTTATGGTCTTGCAGGAAGAGATTTTACGGTAGATCATGTATATGACATATTCAAAGAACTTTATGAGATCATAAATAGTAAAAAAGATTATAAGCAACACAGATATATTAATTTAAGAACAAAAGAGGAAATATGATATGGCCGGATATAATTTAAAGGAAATAATGAACAAACCGGAAAGATTGACTCCGGGACATCGTATGTGTGCAGGATGCGGAGCAACGATAGGTGTTAGGGCGGTTTTAAGGGCGCTTCACGAAAACGACAGAGCAGTAATAGGAAATGCGACAGGATGCCTTGAGGTATCTTCTTATACATATCCTTATACCGCCTGGGAAGACAGCTATATCCATAATGCCTTTGAAAATGCCGGCGCAACCCTAAGTGGTGTGGAAACAGCCTATAAGGCATTAAAAAAGAGAGGGAGGATATCCGAGGATGTAAATTATAAATTTATTACCTTCGGTGGTGACGGAGGAACATATGATATAGGTTTTCAGTCTCTTTCAGGAGCAATGGAAAGAGGACATGATATGGTATATGTATGCTATGATAACGGTGCATATATGAATACCGGAATACAGCGATCAAGTGCAACTCCTATGTATGCAGATACAACAACAACACCTGTTGGAAAGGTATCTAACGGAAAGCTTCAGGGAAGAAAGGATCTTGCGGGAATAATAGCAGAACACAATGTACCATATGTAGCCCAGACAACTTTTACAAAAGATTTCAGGGATATACATACAAAGTCAGAAAGAGCGATATATACAGAGGGGGCCTGCTTTCTTAATGTTCTTGCACCATGTCCGAGAGGATGGAGATATGAGGCATCTGATGTAATGAATATATGTAAACTTGCTATAGATACTTGTTATTGGCCGTTATTTGAGGTAGATCACGGGAAATGGCTACTTTCATATGAGCCAAAGCATAAACTTCCCATAGAGGATTTCTTAAGGGAACAGGGAAGGTTTAAGCATTTATTCAAACCCGGAAATGAAGATCTTATTGTTCAGTTTCAGGAGGAAGTTGACAGAAGATGGGAAGATCTTCTTTATAAATGCGCAAGATAGGAGGAATCAGTATATGGAAGAAAGGCTTTTTAATAACGGAAGTATAATTTCCTGGCTTAAGTATTTTTCAGATAAGACGGATGTGGATCTTGAACATGTTAAGATCCTTGATATCACAAGGAAAAATAAGAATCTTATTCCTGCATGTGAGGCACACCGTTGCGTTCTTGTTTTTACAGAGGCAGGAAATAAGGATATCTTTTACAGGATGTACAATGCCGGGCTTGGTGAGTGTACGGTAATATATAATGAAGGAAGTGATCCAAGCGGTCCGATAAAGAAGGATCTTCTTTCAAATATGATCGACAGAGGTATCAATGCATCAGCCGGAATGCTCGTTCTAAATCCCAATGCCCGTTCTACAGTGAAATTTGGAATGGATAACAGTGTTCTTGCCAAGGGTTCAGTTAAATATGTAGGTTCTGAGATAAGAGCCATAATCCTGTCCAAAATGCAGATAGAAGAAGGAAAGAATATTTGTGTCATTTCAGGAGAGTCAATAGTAGTTGAGTCAGCCATACTTAACGGGGAAGGATCGATAATTGCAGTTGAGTATAACGGCAATGACAGAAGACTTTTAGAGGAGAACGTAGAGAGATTTGGTATAAACAACGTGACCATCATCGATCATGTGGATGATAATACAATGAAGGGATTACCAGTTCCCGATATAACGATGTTAGTTGCATCTGCATCAATGGAGCAGGAGATATCCACACTTCTAAAGCTCAACCCCCATATGGAGTTTGTGGTATATACTCTTGACTTTGTTATAGCATCCTCAATGATCGCTTTTTGTAAAAAGATATGCTTATCAGATCCGGAGATAATTCAGGTATCAGTATCCAAGGTCACGAGCCGTCATAATTATGACCAGCAGCCGGCACCATGGATAATATCATTTAAAGCAGGAGAATAAGATCAGGAATTATTGATCATATAGCTTATGAGTTTTAGTTTTTACGGGTTTAAAGATCATTTAAATATCTTACCCGGAGAGGAGTAAGCAGATGAAATATCGGGAACTAAAGTATGTTCCGCTTCATGTATCTGAAATAGTATTCGGATGTGCAGGCGAAAAGATGTTAAGAGGAGAAAATGTTGATGATCTGTTAGATAAAGCTATAGACCTTGGGATTACAACATTTGATACCGCAGAAAACTATGGAAAGAGTGAGATAGTTCTCGGAGACTGGATAAGACGAAGGAAAAACAGAAAGGATATCGTGATAATCAGCAAGGGATGTCATCCCTATGACGGGATCAACAGGGTAAATCCTGAATGTTTAAAGCAGGATCTTGATCAGTCCTTTGAAAGACTTGGAACAGATTTCATTGATATATATTTTCTTCACAGAGATGACCCGGAAGAGCCTGTGGGAGAGATAATGGAAGTTCTTAATGATTATCACAGAGCAGGAAAGATCGGAGCTTTTGGCGGTTCTAACTGGACAGTTAAAAGGATCATAGAGGCAAATGAATATGCAAAATACCATGATCTTATTCCGATGACGGTATCCAGCCCTAACTATAGTCTCTGCAGGCAGATAAAAGACCCCTGGGGAGGGGGACCGGGTGGTGTTACTATCACAGGACCTGAAAATAAAGAAGCCAGAAACTGGTATGAAAAAGAAGGAATACCGGTATTTTCTCATTCCTGCCTTGGAAGGGGAATGCTTTCCGGTAAGGTAAAAAGTGATGACCCTGAGGGTGCAAAAAAACTGCTTGATGAATTCGCCATAAAGGGCTTTTACGCAACCGAAAATTTTGAAAGACTAAGAAGGGCAGAGGAACTGGCGGAAAAAAAGGGTGCGACAGTTTCAAAGATAGCAATTGCCTGGTGTTTAAACCAGAGTCTAAATGTTTTTCCTATCATGAGCTGTTCAACTGCGGAGAGAATAAAGGAAAACTGTGATGCTTCGGATGTTGTACTAACTGAGGAGGAAATGAAGTGGCTTAATCTGGAGAAATGAATTTGGGTGTCAAAAACAGCTATCAGTCAGATATGACTAATAGCTGTTTTTTGACTAAACTATGATTTTCCGATTTGAATGATACTTATTTAATCAGATTTCAAAGCTTCCGCTTTCTCCGTTAACTACATAGTAAACACGATTTTCTTCGGGCTTAATGTAAATGCTTATATCACCCTTATCAGCTTTTGATTCACTTTTAACCCTTTTGATAATATCTTCTGTGTTAAGTGATTTTCCTGCATACTGTACTTCAATGATGGTTTTAGCTGAGGGATTTACCGGTGCTGCCTTTGGTGCCATAGCCTTCTTTTCTGATGTCTTCTTTGTGGCTGATTTCTTTGCGGAAACCTGTTTCTTTACAGCTGCCTTTTTTTCTGCTGCTTTTTCAATCTCCTCCGTAAGATAACTCGTCTCACATCCTAAGATCTTTGCAAGCTTTTCATATTTTTCTGCGGTAGGGGTAAGCTGGTCCTTTTCATATCTTGAATAGGTACTGTTGTTAACACCCATAAGAGCAGCAACATCCTTTTGCGTCATTTTTTTCGCAGTACGAAGCTTAGTGAGTTTCTTTCCAAAAGTCATGGTTTATAGTTTCCTCCTTTAATATAATAAGCAATTGCTTCAGAATTTCTTATATGTAGTCATTGTATCAGTAAAACTTGATAATAACAAGTACATCACAAAAATTAATTAAGAAATATTTGATATTTAATAAAAAATAATATTTATATTATCAAAAAAGGTGTAAAATAATTATTTAAGATTATAATAATAGTTTGAAAATATTAACAGGGTATCTTTAATTTGAATAGATCAATAGAAAAAAAACTGATCCATAAGCTACAGGCAGAGCATAAGCTTTCAAATTATGAATATGAGCAGTTGCTTTCTTCTTTTCCGGATGAAGAGATCATTTCACTTGCGTTAATGCTTGCTAATAAAGAAAGGGAGAGGCTCTTTAAAAATA
Source organism: Lachnospiraceae bacterium (assembly GCA_024687745.1). Lineage (GTDB taxonomy): Bacteria > Bacillota > Clostridia > Lachnospirales > Lachnospiraceae > UBA2868. The sequence goes on along the minus strand of JAILEM010000151.1, from coordinate 4,876 downwards.
CGGTTTATATAAGAGGACTTATAGAGATAAGCAGTATTTGCAGGAATAATTGTTTCTATTGCGGGATCAGAAGAGATAATCATAAAGCAGAAAGATACCGCCTAAATGATGAAGAGATTATTTCCTGTTGTATTAAAGGATATGAGTTGGGATTTCGTACCTTTGTCCTTCAAGGGGGAGAGGATCCTGCACTGAGTGATGAATTTCTTATCCCGATCATCAAAAAAATAAAGGATGAGCTTCCTGAGTGTGCTTTAACTCTTTCCTTGGGAGAGCGCTCATATGAGAGCTATAAATCACTTTATCTAGCCGGTGCCGATCGTTATCTTTTGCGTCATGAGACGGCGGATGAGGAGCATTATAATATGCTTCATCCTATTCAGATGAGTTTTGAGAACAGGATAAAATGTTTATATGACCTGCGGGATATAGGATATCAGGTTGGCTGTGGTTTTATGGTGGGGACTCCCGGTCAGACGAAAAAAACACTTTCTGAGGACTTAAAATTTATAGAAGAGTTCAGACCTGAGATGTGTGGGATAGGACCTTTTATTCCGCATCATGATACACCCTTTGCAGATATTCCGCCCGGGAATGCTAAACTGACCTGTTTTCTTTTATCGTTATTAAGACTTATACATCCTGCTATGATGATTCCTTCTACTACGGCCCTTGCAACTTTGATACCCGATGGCAGGATAAAAGGAATAAGTTCAGGCGCAAATGTGATAATGCCAAATCTGACACTTGACAGAGTAAGAGGGAAATATGAACTCTACAATAATAAAGCATACAGTGGCAGGGAGAGTGCAGAAGAAGTAGACCTTTTTGCAAAGGAATTAATAAAATACGGATATCGCATAATCATCGCAAGAGGAGATTATGGTGATCAGATAAAATAAAATCAGAGGAGATGATTTAAATGGCAGTATATGATCCGAGGTCGTTAAAAGCGGATGAATTTATCAATCATGAGGAAATTGAGGAGACGCTGAAATACGCTGATGAGAACAGGCATAATATTGAACTCATTGATGAGATATTAGAAAAGGCACGACCTAAAAAAAGGGGTAACGGTTATGTATGTTCAGGTCTTACACACAGGGAAGCATCAGTTTTACTGGCCTGTGATATACCTGAGAAAGAAGAAAAGATGTTTGAGATAGCCGAGGAGATAAAGCTTGCCTATTATGGTAACCGTATAGTTTTGTTTGCTCCGTTATATTTATCAAACTATTGTATAAACGGGTGTCTGTATTGTCCTTATCATTTAAAAAATAAACATATTCCAAGGAAAAAGCTTACACAGGAGGAGGTTGCAAAGGAGGTTATTGCCCTTCAGGATATGGGTCATAAACGTCTGGCTATAGAGTCGGGGGAGGACCCGGTTAACAATCCCATAGAATATATTCTTGAGTGCATAGATACTATATACAGCATAAAGCATAAGAATGGAGCCATAAGGCGTGTTAATGTAAATATAGCGGCAACAACGGTGGAAAATTATAAAAAACTTCATGATGCAGGGATTGGAACATATATTCTTTTCCAGGAAACTTATCATAAGGATAGTTACGAAGAGTTACATCCTACAGGACCGAAGCATGATTATGCATATCATACAGAAGCAATGGATCGAGCGATGGAAGGTGGTATAGACGATGTTGGACTTGGAGTTTTGTTTGGCCTTGAGAAATACCGCTATGAATTTGCCGGACTTTTAATGCATGCTGAGCATCTTGAAGCCGTACACGGAGTTGGACCCCATACTATAAGTGTACCAAGGGTTAAGAAAGCAGAGGATATAGATCCTGATGCTTTTGATAATTCCATATCGGATGAAATGTTTGAGAAACTTACGGCTTGTATAAGGCTGGCTGTACCATATACCGGAATGATAGTTTCTACCCGTGAGACAGAAGAAGTAAGATCCAAGATGCTTCGTCTCGGAATATCCCAGGTGAGCGGAGGGAGCAGAACAAGCGTTGGAGGATATACACAGGAGGAGCGTCCTCATGATACTGAGCAGTTTGATGTTTCCGATCAGCGTACACTTGATGATGTGGTTCGATGGTTAATGCAGAACGGGCATATCCCTTCTTTCTGTACAGCCTGTTACCGGGCAGGAAGAACAGGAGATCGTTTTATGTCCCTTTGTAAGAGTGGTCAGATCCTTAACTGTTGTCATCCCAATGCACTTATGACTCTGACAGAATACCTTGTAGATTATGCATCTGAGGAGACAAGGGCTATAGGATATAAGATGATCGAGGATGAGCTTAATAAGATACCAAATCCTAAGGTAAAGGAAACAGCGCTTCAGAATATCATAGATATTAAGAACAGTAACAGAAGGGATTTCAGATTCTGATAATAAAGTGTATCCTGTTTTATATTAAGTGAAGAGCTTAAGGATCATAGATATATGTAAATAGGAGTTTTGGTGGTGATTGATATGGGTTTAAATGATACGGTCAGTGCGGAACGGTTTAAAATATCTTTTTTTGGTCGTTGTAATGCAGGTAAATCGAGTCTGATAAATGCTATTACCGGACAGGAGTTATCTGTTGTTTCAGAGGTAGCCGGAACCACAACCGATCCTGTAAAAAAGGCGATGGAGCTGCTTCCTGTGGGACCTGTAATGATAGTTGATACGGCAGGACTTGACGATATTGGAGAACTTTCAGATAAGAGAATTCAAAAAACCGAGGAGGTCCTTCGAAGTACTGATATGGCTGTTTTGGTCATAGACGGGAGAGAAGGGATTTTAGCCCATGATAAAGAACAGATATCCCTTTATCTTAAAAAAAAGATACCGTATATTGTCGTTTATACTAAGAGCGATCTTCTCGATAAGATTCCTAAAGCAGAGGAAAATTCAATTTATGTAAGCTCCCTGACTAGATCAGGTATATATGAATTAAAGGAACTTATAGGAAAAAAAGCAAAAAATTATTCTCATGAAAAACCGATCGTTTCTGACCTGCTAAAAAAAGGAGATACAGCTGTACTTGTAGTTCCCATAGATAAAGCTGCCCCAAAGGGAAGACTTATACTTCCCCAACAGATGGTAATAAGGGATCTGCTTGATGGAGGCATGCAGGCTTTGGTCTGTCGTGACAGTGAGCTCAGGGAAACTCTTGATAAACTCCGTGACTTACCGGATATTGTGATCACAGATTCACAGGTTTTTGGAAAAATAAAAGATTTGGTTCCTGAAGAGGTACCACTCACTTCTTTTTCTATATTGATGGCCAGGTATAAAGGAACTTTGGGCCAAGCATTAGAAGGGGCTGCAATGCTTGATAAGATAAAGGATGGTGATTCTATCCTTATTTCCGAAGGATGTACGCATCACAGACAGTGCGGTGATATAGGAACTGTGAAGCTTCCCAATCTGATAAGAAAAAAAACGGGATGTGACCCTGAATTTTCATTCACATCCGGAGGTACTTTTCCGGGTGATCTTAGTGAATACAACCTTATCATACATTGTGGGGGTTGTATGCTTAATGAAAAGGAGATGGCTTACAGGGCCGATGCTGCCCTGTCTCAGGGAATTCCATTCACAAATTATGGAATAGTACTTGCAAAGTTAAATGGAATACTTAACAGAAGTATTAAAAATGTTATATAAAAACAGCTTCGGAATGTAGCGCTACAGAAATAGGGGGGAGAGAGATTTTCCAGAGCGCTAAACTATCCGAAGCTATATAGTAAAGGGCCTTTATAAGTAAAAGGCACAAATACCCGTTTATAGTTTCAAAGCAAAAATTATGTTTTTTTAATCAGTCAGATGGTCTGAGCCAGAGCAGTCACATAAGCATAAGCCAAAGGACATTTTTCTGCTGTTGTTTCAGGCTCTAAAAGTGAATACATATAGACCTCTGCAAAGAACTCCTCTGCCGAGGTTGTTCCGTAATCTGTCAGATTGCCGGATTCCTTTGCATATATTGACTGAAATTCTTCTGTTTGTGATGCATAATTAAGAACATAATCTATATAATGACCTATCTCGTGGATCACACAGTAGCTGCTGTCCCCTGATTCAACATAAATTTCCTTTCTTGAGCTGTATGTACATCCGGCGACATTTTCTGTCTGGCCATTGAAAAGAAGCTCATCAAGGTCTGCTGAAGTAAGGATTATCTTCCATCCTGAAGAAAGAAAACTATCCATTACCGAGCTTTGCTCAGATGAGAGAATATCCATATATTGAGAAAAATAATCATAGTCACCTTCTGAAACAGCTCCAAGATAATAAACATACGAATAGTCTTCACTCTGCGAGTAATCGCCGGAATCGAGAGTTTCGTTGAATATCTTGTGATTTATCTGGGGATTTTTGTCATGTTCGCCAATGGGAACGGGAAGTTCTTTGTGTATGTTTCCGTTATCGGGAAATCCCACATTATTACCCGGGCTATTCATCTTCAAATTTTGCATATTATTATTTTGAGGATTAATGTTTATCGGAAACATATTCATGGAAGAATTATTTACTTGGTTCATATCCATGGGAGGTTGTTCCATTGAATTCATTTCCCTTCGTCCAATGTCGTCAAAAGGATTTACAATGTTTTCAGAATCAGATGTCGCAATTTCAACAGGAGGTTCATTTTGCGGCATATCAAAGACAGGAGCTGATTCCTGAGGTTGGAATTCAGAATGACCAAAAGAGGGTTCTTGAGGCTGATCCGGTCCGTTCATATTGCCAAATGGCATATGATTACCAGGCTGTGCCATAACGGGAATGATATTAGCTGTAATAAGTACCAGTGTTAATAATATTAGTAATAATTTTTTTTTCAAAAAAGTTCCCTCCTGATAAATTTACTTTGATTTGTTTATTTATCCGCGATCACTATTGCAGTTT
>JAILEM010000148.1 GCA_024687745.1 Lachnospiraceae bacterium | reverse complement strand
TCTATAAATGGGATATACATGGACGAAAAAGGCTTGTACATGAAGGAGCAGGATGTTGTTTGGGAGCGGGAGATACGGATAACTGTCCACTTACTATTGAACCGGATATTCCGCCCTTACGAGCAAAATATGATATATGCATTGGTTGTCCCTATGGTGTGGGAAAGAAATGCATTGGATGGTGCACGGCAAAGCTCCTTGGACAGATTGAAGGTGATCCTGATGTCATATGAGTATTTCTATGGCAGGGAAGCAGACAAATTTATGTTTTACAGGATTCCCAAGCTTTTGTTCGAACTGGACGGACTTAAAGATATATCAGTTGAGGCAAAGATCATGTATGGAATGCTTCTTGACAGGGTTTCATTATCAGCTGAAAACGGTTGGATAGATCAAGCCGGAAGAATCTATATCATATATACGGTTTCAGAGGCCGCAAGATATCTCGGATGTTCAGAAAAGAAAGCGATTTCAGTATTACGGGAGCTGGAAGTTAAGGGTCTGATCGAGAAACAAAGGAGGGGCATGGGTAAGCCAAATCTGATTTTTGTAAAGAATTTTCTTACAGATATGTCGGAATTACAGCTCAAGAACTGTAAGAATTACAATTCTAGACCTGTAATTTCATCATATCAAGAGCTGGCGAAATTACAGCCTAATAATACTTATAAGAATAATACTGAGATGAATAATACTGACTATAAATCCATCAGGAAAGATAAGCCGGATATTCAGATGGAAGAAAGAGCGATATATAAAGATATTGTTAAGGAAAATATGAGGTATGAGGATCTTATTAGGGGCCATCCCTTACAAACGGAGGTTATAGATCAGACAGTTGAGCTTATGGTAGATGTAATGTGTTCTAAGGAGCCATATATCAGGATAGGAAAGGATGAAAAACCTCAACAGGTAGTAAAGAGTATGTTCTGTAAGCTTAAATACGAACACTTCGAATATGTTCTGGAATGTCTAAAGAAGAACGATAAAGAAATACGAAATATTCGACAGTACCTTATATCGGCTCTATATAACGCAACTATGACAATGGCAGCCTACAGGATAACGTCGGGCTGTAATAAACAGACAAAATCATAAGAGGGAGGATGAAGATGAGCAAAACGGTCGTAATGGCAGTAGTTAACCAGAAGGGAGGTACAGGTAAGACAACAACCTGTGAGAGCCTTGGAATAGGCCTTGCAAATGAAGGAAAGAGAGTGCTGCTTATTGACAGTGATCCACAGGGCTCACTAACTATAAGCCTTGGATATCCGAGACCAGATGAGCTGCAGGTGACTTTATCGGATATATTCACAAAAATAATCAATGAACAGGATATAGCTGTTGATGAGGGGATAATAAGGCACGAAGAAGGAGTAGATCTTATGCCGGCTAACATTGAACTATCCGGACTTGAAGTTTCGCTTGTAAATGTGATGAACAGAGAGAAGATCCTTAAGCAATATGTGGATACCGTAAAGGATAAATATGATTTTATCCTTATTGACTGTGGCCCATCGCTTGGGATGCTCACTATAAATGCTCTGGCAGCTGCGGACAGGCTTATTATTCCTGTACAGGCTCAGTATCTGCCTGCGAAAGGTCTTGAGCTCCTGCTGCAGACGGTGAACAAGGTAAGGAAGTATATAAATCCCGGACTAAAGATTGAGGGAATATTGCTCACAATGGTTGATTCGAGGACAAATTACGCTAAGGATATCAGCAACCTTATAAGGAATGTTTACGGCGGAAAGCTTCATGTGTATAAGACTGATATCCCCCAGTCGGTGAGAGCTTCTGAGATAAGCGCAGAGGGCAAGAGCATATATGAGCATGATCCAAGGGGTAAAGTGGCGGATGCCTATAGAGTCTTGACGAAGGAGGTTATAAGGAATGTCAGTAAAAGGCAGAAACATCAGTCTTTCGAGTTATGATGATATTTTTGGCGGAAGTAATAAGCTGGTAGGTGATTCTGCAACGGGAGAGGCAATACAAGAGATATCCCTAAAAGAATTGCATCCGTTTAAGAATCACCCATTTCAGGTAAAGATAGATGATGATATGAAGAAAACAGTAGATAGTATTATGGATTACGGAATATTAACCCCGGCTATTGTAAGGCCGAGAAGTAAAGGCGGATATGAGTTGATATCCGGACATAGACGACATAAGGCAGCGGAGCTTGCTGGATTGGATACGATACCCTGCATAGTGAGGGATCTTGATGATGATACAGCAACTATTTTCATGGTGGACAGTAACCTGCAAAGGGAGAATATACTGCCGAGCGAGAGGGCATGGGCCTTTCGGATGAAGTTGGAAGCGAT
>JAILEM010000141.1 GCA_024687745.1 Lachnospiraceae bacterium | reverse complement strand
AGAAGAGGAAAATGAGCCAGTGACTCCGTCCCCCTGGCTCATCAGATAATGCAGTGCACCGGGTTTGTTTCTTTATCGTTTACATCGATAAACCTGAAAACAAATCGATGATCCGTATTTTTGATATTCTGTATGCATTCTATCTGTTCCTCGTTATTATCTGTGAATTCTATATATTCATCCTTAAGGCTTATAAGTCCATCGATAACATTAGGATCAATAAGACATTCTACCGGCATAGATGATGAACCCTCCACCTTATAAAAATACTTGCCAAATTGCTCTTTCATCTCATGCATGGTAGGAACCGTATATTTTTCCTGAGCTTTCATCGAAAGCATTTCTTTTTTTATCCCCGGAGCTTCTGAATATGTGACAATATAAATATCCGTTGTATTACTGATTTCATGCTCCGACTTAAGCTTATAGAGCGGAACATCCTTTCCTATCAGTCCAAACTTTTTATGAATGTCAATTATCCCTGCAATTTCCTTTCTGAGCTGCTTTGTTGCATTATTATCTGCAAAAAAATGCAAAAAATCGACAACATGACTGGAAAGACCACTTCCCAGCTTGACGTTTAAGACATCTTTTCCCCAAAAATCCTCTTTAAGCCATTTTTTTACATTCTCTCTATACTTCTCCTGCTCTTCCTTTTTCACTATTTTCTTAGGAACCTTTATAGAAATTCCATATGCACCTGTTCCCACCTTTAGCTCCACAAAAGCCAATTGAAAAATACCATTACAATCCGGTTCTTTACTGATCGCGATTAAATCAGCCCTTCCAAAGGGATGATCACTCTTTTCTCCGTCCTCTTTATATATGTATTCCATGTCAGCGTAATACCATTTAGACCCCGGGTCATTATTATTTGTGTTTATGATCCACTGCTGACAGGCTTTTTCAAGATAGGTATGTCCTTCTCTTCCAAAACCCAACACATGCTCCTCTACATTCTTAAGGATTCTGTCAAAAATTTCCCTCTGCCAGAAGACCTCCGAGGGAATAGAATAATAACCTTTCATTTTGTTATCATATTTGCTGTTACCGTTTTCATCCTTTACACCCTTTAGATAATAGTAACTAAGGGAGTAACTGCATCCGCCCGTTTTTAAGGCTTTCACGGTTGCTATGCTCATCCCCATGTAATATATGCTCAGATAATCCTCTCTCACACCCAGGAAAAATCGCTTTCCGTTATCGGATAACAATTCCCGGATCTTAGAAAAGTCATTTCCCCCTTTGTTCATGTTTTTAAAATACTCTTCAAACACTTCTTTTTTTGCTCTCATATATTTTACCCTTTATTTCTTCCAAGCCTTTCCCGCCAGGCATCTGCCATAATATACGAAGCCTGTGCCTCCGCAGAGGTGCCTTCTTTTATAAAATCAGGGCATCCGCATACTTCCCTTATAAGTCCGTATCCATCTATCTTAGCGGTGACTGTTTCATATGCCTTATCCGCCATATCAGATAAAGAGTCAAGATATCCTTTAACATTCCCCCTGTAAATACAGGATGCTACCATCATCGCGGAAGTCCCGTCTGTAAAGCTCTCTTTGTCATCAAGGATATCTCTGAACCTTCCATCAGGGAGCTGATACTTAAGCAAAGAATTTAAAAGCTCCTTAAAATGCCCACTCATTTCGATCTCAATATCCTCTCTTTTCTGCCTTTCTGCCTCCTCTATTATCCTTGCAAGTCCCATAAGAGCCCATCCGTTTCCGGTTGCCCAGAAAAGCTTACGGATAAACCTGCCATCTACAGTATCAACGATATGATAAAAAAGCTCTGCTTTTTCATCATACAGATGCCTGTAATAACCCCTTACCTGCTCTGTTGCCTCATCAATACAGCCCATTGCAGCAAGAAATGGCGGAACCATGTAGAGTCCGTCTATCCAGAGCTGATATGGTGAGAATCCTTCCACAAAGGATATATTGTTATGACAGATGATCCCATCGTAAGTCCTTGGTGCCTTCTTCATAAGATAATCAAGCATC
>JAILEM010000126.1 GCA_024687745.1 Lachnospiraceae bacterium | reverse complement strand
CATATTCGGCTTTGCAAGATCTGCCGGGTACCAGCTTGTACAAAAGCTTGAGCTTCCAAGTACATATTCCGATCTTGTAATGATCCTGCCCTATGTACTTACTCTTTTGCTTTTGATATTCCTTGCCAAAAACAATCAGGCACCGCGCGCCCTGGGTGAGGCTTATGATAAATCAAAGAGATGACAGCTGTGAACAAATCTTGACTCACGGAGAAGCGGATTTATGGATAATAAAGTGGAAAATGTAATTCCTCAATTTTTAAACAATTTGAAAAAACAATATAAATATGCCTTTTTTTCGGGTATGATCTGCGGTCTCACGGCCCATCTGTATCATTTTACAAACAAGTTTTTCAATTATGATGAATTATATCATACCCCTGAGGGAACAGGTGAAGGCCTTGCACTCGGAAGATGGGGATTATATATTACGGGCCAGATATTAAAGCATTTTTTCGGGAATTATTCTTTCCCGCTTGTAAACGGACTTATCGCTTTAATTATAATGATCTTTGCGGCCTGTACAGTGATCAGGGCTTTTGAAGTCAAAAACGTTATATACGCCTCTGTTATCGGTGGATTATTTGCTGTTTTTCCTTCCGTAACCTGTAATTATTTTTATATGTATACATCTCCTTATTATTCACTTGCTATGCTCCTTTCCTGTATTTCAGCTCTGCTGATAACAGAAAAGGTCAGTATTTTACGTTGCATCTGCTCCATATTATTATTATCCTTCTCTACGGGCATTTATCAGTCGTATTTTCCTGTGGCCGTATGCATATTATTGGGAGTACTTATACTAAATTGCCAGAATCTTATTAATGATAAGGATAGCCTTGACACCGATATATCCATAGTCATCATCCTCAAAAGAGGTTGTGTATATATCGGATGTCTTCTGGCATCACTCATAATGTATCTGATAATGAATAAGGCAGCTCTAAAGATCTTTAACGTTACACTTATGGATTATCAGGGAATAAGCTCTATGGGAAAAATAGATCCTGTCTATATCATCAAAAAATCCCTGCAGTCATATTCCCATTTTTTCCATCTCTTTACAGAAGATGTTTATAAGCTTAATCCTACCTCAGTTTTAAAGATCTGTGCATTATTATTATTCATTCTTTCCTTAATGTCTGTAACGGCTACAATAATAAAAAAAACAGATAGTAACAATACAAGGAGCATTAAAAATATTACTTACATAAAAATTATTTATATTATTCTCCTCTCTGTTTATCCAATAGCACTGTTTTTGCTTTTTTCAATGATACCTCCCGAAACCTCAATCAGTGCCGGAATGTTAAATTCCACTGTTTTTGCTTTTGTGTTACCTCTTTGCATTTTAGAGCAGTATGATAACAAATCTGATTTCTTTTCGAAGAAAACCATAAATATCATAGCCGGATGGACAGCTGCAATATCAGGTACAATGATAATATTTGTCTATATATGGTATGCCAACGGAAATTACCAATCACTTCAGTATACCAATTACCATGATATTGCATATTATCAGACAATTATGACTCAGATAAAAAGTGTTGAAGGTTATAGTGATGAATTACCCGTAATAATACTTGGCTCTAAAATTTCAGATACCACAAACAGTGCGGGAGGATTGGTCGGGGACCGCTTTGCTCTCGGTGGTAAGGCTGAAACAAACATAAGCGCCTATTCATCCAATAATCTTTTTACCAAATATCTGGGCTTTACTCCCGAATTTTTATGGAGTGACGAGGATCAGCTTAAATATGCGAATGATCCCACAGTAATAAAAATGCCCTGTTATCCTAAAGAAGGGGCTGTTAAAATAATAGACGGAGCTATAGTTGTAAAGCTGCAGGAAAAAGAAGACTGGCTCGTAGATACCAATTAACCGATTACCTCAGTGTATACTTTCATCTCAGATAAAGGATTTTTTATGATAAAACTAAACAAAAAAAACATAATCGGAACTATCATCTTACTTTCAGGTTTGATAAGTGCGTCTATTTATATTTTCATCGGACAAAGAACTGAATTCAATGCCGATTTTACTGACACACTTATCTGGGCTTTTGCATCATCGGAATCAGGTTCTATAGTTAATCCGGAATACAACTATGCTTATTTCCTGCCATTTGGCGGTAGTCTTCTTATGCTGCCGATCGTAAAGGTTTTTGGTGTTACCTATTTTGCCCACACTTTAGGTATGTTTGTTTTCCTGCTTATATTTACAGTTTCTCTGCTTTTATTCTGCCTTTCCATGAATTTTGAGTATGAATACAGCTCCTCAATTACAGGAACACTGCTTATATTATTATTGGCCACACACGAGACAAGGATGATCTTCTATGGCCATATAATACATTACAGTCTTGCAATGCTCTTCTCCTGTATTGCCTTTTTTCTTTTTAACAAAATAAATTATGACTTCAGCTCACACCTTGACAAACGCCAGAAAATTTATTATTCAATATTGCTATTATGGCTGTTTTTAAGCTGTTTTAACGGTGAATCCATCCTTATGTTGTTTTTCTTTCCTTTTGTCGGTTCGATCATCCTGTACAGAATGCTTGATCTGAAAAAGGCTTTTTCATTAAAGACAGACGGATACCAGTTTCTTCTTGGCTTAGGAATGCTTCTTGCGGGAGGCGCGGGATATATTATAAAGAAAATATTTATAAAATATGACACAAATTATGAAAAATTCTTTGCCAATATCCTTCCCTATGACTCATGGATATTTAAACACCATCCTTTCCTTACCAACTTTGTTACTATGTTTACCGGTAACAACGATCAGCTTACACCCCTGATGTCTGTAAACGGACTTCTCATACTCTTTGAATATCTCCTGGCTTGGGCTGTTATTCTGATTCCCTTCATAGCTTTGTTTTCATATAATAAATTTTCAAAACCTTTACGTATTTTCCATTTGTTTTATTTATTACTCTTTGCCCTTACTTTTTTTATCTACTCTATCAGCTATCCCCAGGTATCCAATTGGCGACTTGGAGCCCTTATAGGAATGGCATTACTGTTTGTCATGTTTTATTCTGTTTACCTCCTAAAATCGGGAACTCTTATGCGTTTCGCAGTTGTTCTGACAGCTGTTATAATTATGGGAGAATTTTGTGATCTTTATAAATTAAGATCAACACTTCCCTCTGAAAATAATACCAATGAATTTGACGGAATAATAGATGTTCTAAATGAGAACGGCCTGACATACGGATATTCCACATACTGGAACGGAGCATGTGCCATTGACATTCTCAGCGACTCTAAGATAAACGTAAGACCGATAGAGATAAATGAGGAAAATGGTACGATTTCCCCCTATTTGTATAATTCAAAGGCATCATGGTATGAAGATCAGCAAGATACGGACCGCTATTTTGTCATAATAAGAAACGATAATCCATTAACGATAAAAGCTTTAACGGATAATGCAGATAATATCATTGAATATAATGATAATACTAAAATTTATCTATATGACAGAAATATCTTCTCGAATCTGGAGTTTGTTTTCCGGGGGAACTGATCTCTTTGACTATCGATCATTTTTTTGTCAGATATTCTTCATCTTCTGATAAATGTATAATAAGTTATTCTCATACCGGATAATGACATGACTTTACAATTATGATATAATTCTCTATTGGTTTCATTATTGTATTATCATAGGTATTTTTATGAGTCTGCTTTCATTTGATTTTATTATTTTTTTCCTGATCATAATGACGGTATTTTTTATACTTCCGTCCAAATTGCAATGGGTATGGCTTCTTATATGCAGCTGCTTCTTTTATTACCTGAATGCAAATATACTTAAGTTCATCATTTTTCTTATCATTATCTTCATAAACTACCTTGGTTCATTTTTTATCGACAAAGTGTCTGATAATGAAAGAACCGGAAGATATATATACCGGGCGCTGACGATAACGGATGTTATCTGTCTTTTGGTATTTTCTTATGGTGAATTTGTGTTAGATCTCATAAATTCGATCCTTTCATTATTTGGGATCCCGATACCCGATCATCTCATAAGCTACATAAATCTTGTGTTAAATGAGATCTCACCGCCTAAAATATCCTATTTTATGCTTATAATATTAGGCTATATCACCGAGGTCTACTGGGGCAGGACAAAGGCCTTTAAAAATCCCGGAAAGCTTATTCTGTTTTCCTCATATTTTCCCATAATAACATCAGGTCCCATCATAACTATCTCAGATGTCGAAGCTACCATGTTCAGCGAGGAGAAGCATCATTTTTCGTATGAAAGATTTATAAAAGGAATGATGAGGATATTATGGGGAGTATTTAAGAAGCTTGTCATTTCCGAAAGGCTTGCAGTTTTCGTAAATACCGTTTATTCCGATTATGAAGTCTATCCCGGACTATATATATGGATCGCATTTATCCTGTTTGCTTTTCAGCTCTATACCGACTTTTCGGGCCTGATGGACATAGTTTTAGGATCCTCCGAAATACTTGGCATAATATTACCCGAAAACTTCAACACTCCTTTTTATTCAACTTCGCTTGCCGATTTTTGGAGAAACTGGCACATAACTCTGGGAGAATGGCTCAGAAATTATGTTTTTTACAGTATACAGAGAACAAAGCCTTTTATGTCTCTGAATAAGCTCTGTAAAAAGAAGCTTGGAAAGAACTATGCCAAAAAATATAACTTTCCCCTCTACCTTTCACTGCTTATCACCTGGTTTTTAATAGGCTTGTGGCATGGTGGAGCCTCTAATTACATTTTCGGTGTAGGTCTGTATATGGGGATCATAATCATACTGAGCGGACTTCTTAATCCCTTATTTGAAAAGCTTACAAAAGTCCTAAGGATCAATACATCCTGTATGAGCTACAGGCTTTTCCAAAGGACACGTACCTTCTTTATCTTTATATTCGGACTATCATTTTTCAGGGCCGAAAGCCTTACAGAGGGGTTTAAAATGTGGAGTTTTGCCTTTACTTCCTTTAATCCCTGGATACTCTTTGACAGGTCACTATTCTCTTTAGGTCTTTCAAGAGAAGAATTTCATATAGCTCTCTTTGGACTCCTCCTTTTATTTTTCGTTTCCTATTATCAGCACAGAGAGGCAGAGAGAGGGACAGGTGCTACCGTCAGGGATCTTATAATGAA
>JAILEM010000112.1 GCA_024687745.1 Lachnospiraceae bacterium | reverse complement strand
CCGGTTATAAATAAACCTGCAGTCACGATAACACATAAAGCTATCGCCAGTATGTAAAGACCTGCTCCGCATATTATCCCTATACTGATCGCCCAAAACAGAAAGAAAAGATCCAGCGGACTCTTTATTGCTGTACGATATCTGACTATTGACAGAGCACCGACCATACCAAGGGAAATAACCAGATTAGACTGTACGGCCAATACGATCGCAGCTGTTACAACAGCCATAAGTACCAGTGTTCTGTTGAAATCCTTAGAATAAAATTCGTTGTTTACCGCCATTCTGTATACAATAAATACATACAGTCCAAGTAACAGTGATGCGATAAGGACCAAAGCGATCCTTGTGACGGTTATATCACTGAAATAATTGTTCATTACAGAGCCTTTGATCATGTCTTTAAAACTCATATCCGTCTTCCTTTCTTCCGTTTCCTGCTATAATGCTTCTGGAATTTGCATATTTAGAGAATGATACCCTCTCAAGATCTCCCGTGTCAACTATAGCCTTAATATAGCCCGGTAAAATATGGTCATATTTTATCTCAAGTATGTGCTTATTCTGTGGCAGCAGAGGATATAACAGGGCATTTTTATCAAGAAACTCATCTGTTCTGAAGGTACAGGAGATATCTTTGTCAAGTGTGATCCTTACATTTCCTACAGGATATGTAAATGCAGTTCTTCGATAGTCTACTATTGCCGTAGGATGGAGCCCTTCAGTCTGCTGTAATACATATAATTCCAAAAGGAGCTTATCATCTGTATTTTTCGGGTAGTCATTATCACGAAGAGACAGGGCCGTATCAATATCAACCTTTACAGAGTATTTCTGCTTCATGTTATTCACGGAATCCTTACGTTCCATACGGAATAATTCTGTATTCATATTATAAAATCTGAGACGATATTTACTTCTTCTTCCTATTCCGCTCAGACTTTCATGGTACATTCTGTCATCCGCCGTGTCAAAATACAGACTCCTGATATGGTAGTCATTTCCTGTCTGATTGATATCGGCAGGAAGGAATGCTTTCAGGCGGTTTTCTATAATAACAAGCTGTCTTTCCGAGCAGATATATTTTTCCTCGTGACGCACTTAGGTCAATCCTCCAAATGTAGCTTCATATATTTTGATATATAATATCCTCTCTCCTTAAAGAAATCGCGTACTACCTGAACATTTAACGCATATTGTTCACCGGTAAATCCCGGATCATGAAATCTTTTCACGGATAATATCATGGGAGCTGTATAGCGTGATTCAAATTCATCGATTACAGGACTTATGGTCTCATATGAAAAATCATCAGACAACAGTTCATTCATACGGGATAAAAGTTTCTGACGAAATGATCTGTTTTTTGAAAGAGCAGGATAAAACTGATCTTCGTTTATCCAGGTAAGATCAACAAAGGGATCGACAGCTGCTTCCCTTGCCCCGTCCGATGATCCATAGGCATCGGTATTATCCAGATCGAACAGTAAAAATCGCCATTTCCCGTCTTCATACTTACCTGAGCCTGTTTTTCTCGATCTCCAAAGTGCATTATTGAATAAGTATCCGTCAGTATTTCCAAAAAACAGCTGAACACAGTAATAGTCTGTAAGACTGTCAACGTCTACCATATCACAGAATTCATTATAATATTCTTCGTTACTGAGATCATGATCATTTACATAGCTGATGACTTCATTGTACTGGATAAGATCCTCATCAAGTTCCGAAACGGCCTCAGGTTCGCCGTTAAGTCTGATCAGATTTACATTTTCGGAAGGAACTAAATACCTTCCCTCTACAAAAGTCGTATCCATGTGTTCCTGAAGATTATAGCAGCCCCAGTATTCGCCATCCAGATATACCTGGCAGCAGTGTGACCTTTGAGCCGGCACGTTCAGATTTTCGCATATCCTATTATTAAGTGAGTCTCTGAAGTTTGTTATATATACATCTGTTTCACTGCCGGTTCGTAAGGCAATGATATCACCGGTATTATCAAAGAGGCCGTTGAAAACTTTCTGTCCTGTCTTTTTTGATCTTAAGTTGAAGCCCTTTTGTATGACCGATCTGCCATAAGCTCCTCTGATACTTATAAGTCCGTCTTCATCATACAGGCACTCTCCGTTTTCATTAAAGAGAGTAAGGCTTGCGTCTCTTCGCCAGTCACTGCCCCTCATATTGTAGTTTGCAGGGACCATGTGAAGATCAACATCATCACCGGAAATACTGTCCTTATTCATATCCCAAACGTTACCGGTAACATAGATGCCTCTTTTCCCGGAAAAGAGCCCCTGCGGATCCGATACGATGGAAAGTGTGTATGATCCTTTACAGATATTTCTGACTTCTTCGCCGACAAAATATACTGCCACCGTTTCTTTTGAAAAGGTACCGTCAGGTCCCTGAGAAACTGCCCTTATCACAGTGGCTTTACTGAGAGGTTCTGCAGGTATATAAGGATCTTCAGTCAGGGATACGGGTCCAAGATTAGAATAGAAATTATCAAGAGGGCTGAGATCGACTATGGGAACAGCCGAGTCATATTTAAATCCGGTTGTATATGGACTGCTTGCATCAACAGTATAATAAACGGTATTTCCATCTCCATCCATGGAAAGAAAAAACGGTTCCCTGTAATATCCCGAAGCAACAGATAATACCGGTGGTTTGATACTGTCAGATACAGGAACATCCTCTATATCCATGTCACTTGGTTTTCCTTTAATTCCTCTGTCTCCGGCATGATCTCTCAGGTAAGATATGTTTCGTTTCATCTGTGGAAGTCGAAGTGAATCAATGACTTTTCCATCCGGATCGGTAAGATATACAAAGTCATGATCACTCAGTCTGAATCCGGAAAAAAGCGCATCATCATCTGAATAGATACCGTTAAGAACGGTCTTTTCATCCGCCCAGACTAAAATATTTTCTCCTGTTTCAAGTATCAGATCGGGAAATATGAACTTGCCTAATTGAGTACTGTCTTCGGAAAGTCCGTAGCCTTTAAGGTTAACAGGCAGGGGAGATGAGTTGGTGATCTTTATAAAATCATGATGAAAACCTACAGAATCATATATAACATCATCATTATGCGGACATACCTCTGAAATAAACAATCCCGGAGAAACATATGTTTTCATGCCAATACCTGCTACTATCAGTCCCATGACAAAAAAGGCTGCTATAACAGGTATGAACATTCTATTTTTTTTTAAAGGATTTATATAACAAATCATACGGATTTGATTATATCATAGAAAATTGGTTTGTTAAACACTATAATATGTGGTACATTATTTAGAAAAAGTAAAGAAATATCTGATATACATAAGCAGTGATATTAATCCGGAAATGAAAAGTCAGAAAGTTTTAGGAGGATAAATGGAAGGATCAAACAGAGAAAATCCGATCTTATATCTTGTTGTTCCCTGCTATAATGAGGAAGCGATAATACTTGAGAGTGCTTCGATCATGAAGGCCAGGCTAAATGAGCTTATAGCAAAGAATGCCATAGGAAAAGACAGCAGGATATTATTTGTAAATGATGGCAGTAAGGATAATACATTTAAGCTTTTATCGGATGCAGCGCATAAGGATCCTGTCTTTATCGTTGTTTCACTTGTAGGAAATTCAGGTCATCAGAATGCCCTCTGGGCAGGGATAATGACTGCTTCAAAGGCAGATATTGTGATAACTATCGATGCCGATCTGCAGCAGGATATCAATGCACTGGAGGATTTTATCAAGTGCTATAAGGATGGAGCCGAGGTGGTATACGGTATAAGGAATAACAGGGAGAGTGACGGGGTCTTCAAGAAGTTAACTGCACTTTCCTATTATAAGATAATGCATCTTATGGGAAGCAGGATAATGAAGAATCATGCGGACTACAGGCTTATATCACGTAAAGTTATAGAAGCACTTAAGAAATATGATGAGAGCAATCTTTTTTTAAGAGGTCTGATCCCTTCTCTTGGTTTTCCCTCGGAAATAGTGTATTTTGATACAAAAGAGAGGACCGGCGGAGAAACCAAATATACCCTGTCCAAAATGGTAAGGCTTGCCACAGACGGAATAACTTCATTTACCATAGTACCTCTCAGAATAGTATCATTTACGGGCATTATAACAATGCTGTTAGGTATAGCCTTTATCATCTTCAGTTTTGTTGAGTGGGTTCAGGGAAAAAATGTTCCCGGTTATACAACTCTGTTGCTTGTAACGCTGATCATGACAGGTGTCATCCAGCTTTCCCTTGGAATAATAGGCGAATATCTCGGTAAGATCTATCTTGAGACCAAAAAGAGACCTAAATATCTTATCGATTGTGTTATACAGATTGAAAAGGAATCACAGACTGATGATTGATATTCACGCAGACGATTATGCCTTAACAAAAAATACATCCTCAGATATACTCGAATGTATGCAGAAGGGTAAGCTTAACAGTATCAGTATAGTACCAAATTCAGCCTGCTTTGATGAATGCATGGAAATGCTTTATTCTGCCATACCTTCCCTGCCGTTTCTGCCTTGTATGAGTGTACATATAAATCTTGTGGAAGGTCTCTGTCTTACTGATTCGGGTTTTGGAAAATATATGGACTTTTCCTGGGGAAAGTTATTCCTGTATTCATATATTCTGCCACCCCGCAATAATATACGAACAGGGATAAGAAAAGAGATCTCTGCACAGATAAAGAAGTGTAAGTCTGCGATAGATAAGTGTCTTGAGATCGCAGCAGAAAACAATGTCAGATGTTCCCAGAGAAACCTTCGGCTGGATAGTCACCAGCATACACATCATCTGCCTATAGTGTGGAAATCTATAACCTCCGTAGTCAGAGAAGAAAAATATGATATTGAATATATACGCTGCTCGAGGGAGCCTCTTAGTGTCTTTCTGTCCGATACCGGATTGTTTACAAGCTATCGTCCGGTAAATGCTGTTAAGAATATGATCTTAGCCATGTATTCCGGTAAGATCGACAGGTATTGTCAGGAGAAGGGACTTCGCAAGATGTATCTGTGGGGACTTCTTATGAGTGGTAAAATGGATCATTCACGAGTCAGCAGATTAAAAGGATCCATGGAAAAAAAGGCAGTTGCAAACGGACGGGATCTGGAGATCCTTTTTCACCCGGGGATTGCCCTTTCTGATGAGATCGGTAAGGAAATTAATCCTGAAGCTGCCAAAGAGTTCTATCTCAGCAGCAACAGGACACTTGAAAAGGATGCAGTACTCAGATTTCAAAATCGATCCGGCAAAGGGTAACTTTTTCACCATTGTTGAGCCAAACGGCTATTTTACAGGGTTGTGAGGGATCAGCGGTGAGGGTTGCATTAGTAGTATTACCTTTTATATCTACAGATTTGATTTCCTGATCATTTTCATCAATAAGTACCAGTCTTCCTATAGTATGTTCCGAATCTGTATCATCCTTATCATCTTTTCTGTCTTCTGTTTTGTGCCTGGTCTCATATGAAAGTGTTATATTGCAGGTTTTATAAGGCGCATCAAACAAGGGACTGATAAGGGCGTAATCATCAGCACCATCTGCCTCAAGATAACCATTAAGATCTATATCACCTGTCGAAGTATATCCCGGTGAATAGCAGAAATCAGTTGTCTTAAAAAGATGATTATCATCAATGGGAAATCCTGACATATCATCGAATTTATTGGAGTCTGACCGGTAGAGATGATAATCCTTAACATCACCGACATATTCATATGAACTCAGCTGATAATCGCTGAATACATCTTCAGGTTGTTCATACCATGTCATGGCAAGTATATTTTCATCAGAGTAAGCACCCCTATCATGGGCAGTGGCATAATCCTCTCTTGTATTGATAATTATCCTTCCGTCATCGAGCTTATCTATCGGTGCCACGTGCAGTTTCGGATCCAGACTTCTTGAAATCAGTGCTGCATTGAAATCATTGACAAAGAATACAGTATCTATATCGTTTTCCCTTGCATAAGAAAGGGTTTCTCTGACTCCCTGCAGATCTACGGATGTCTGCCAGATCACTTCCATTACACTGAAGTTACACACTGCAAGTGTCAGGCATGTCAATACAGATACAACAAAATAAGCGCATTTTTTCAGCAGGTCTCTTTTAATATCCTCCATATAGGTAAGCATCACCGGTGCAGATAACAGCAGAGGGACAAAGCCCGGGAGCATGTACCTTTCCGGAAAGCCCCAGGTACTGTTGTGACTGTCTGTCATTCCGAGTATGGCACAGTTCCAGAGATATATTATGGTCAAATATCTGAGAGCATTTGAATATTTTTCTTCCCTGAATGCATGCTTCAGGTTAAAGATCAATAATATTATCAAAAGAATGGCATAGGCGGTAAGTATCAGCTGAAAGATCCCTTCCTTAGTGAAAACATCGGGATCGGTCAGGCCGATGAAGATGCTGAAATGTCCCCAGACTACATCTAAAAAGCTGTCTACAAGATCCCTGACATAGATAAGCTTATAACCCGTTTTAGTCGGTATAAATCCTTTTATTCTTGAGTAACCCATTCCGACAGCATAGGATACAAAGGTTACAATGATCAAAACGATCTTGGATCTTTCTATATGTTTCAGTCCCTCAGGCGAAAGGATTACCTCCAGTGCATAACAAAGCATTGCAGGCAGCAGTGCAACAAGAAGTGTATAACTGCCTCTTGAGAAGGCGGTAAGTATCGTAAGTGCTGCATATAGAATGAGCATCGAATAATAGAAGATGTTCTCTTTTTTATCAGAAACTTCCGGTTTTTTATATAAAAAGAGATCGATCGCAATTACCGTTACGATTATGCACACATTATAAAAGCTGCACTCAAAGAAAAGCATGTTAAAATACTCTGTCAGTCCCAGACGGTAAGGTATGATATACAGCAGTAAGCCTGCATACCGGTACTCATCCTTTACATTCAGCCGCTTCAACAGATCATTCATTACAAAAAGGGTAAGCAGAAGGAAAATGATATTGCTTATTGCATATGAGAGAAAAATATTGCCGGTCAGACCGTAAATCGGAAGGGCCAGAATGCAGGATGTATCCAGATGAAAGAAGGTTTCCTCCTGATAATTCGGTATTACAAGTTTTTTTTGCTCCCACATGTGTATCGTGTGGCTGTACAGCATTGAGGCGTCATGATCAATAAAGTCATCACATTTCAGAAGATTGACACAGATTATAAATATTAATTGAATACCAAGTATGATAAGCAGGGCATATTTTATATTATCGCTGGAAAACAGCTTCTTTTTATCCATTAACTAAACTCCTTACCGGTCTGATTTTATAAATAGAAATATATCATTTTTAAATTATATCATCAAGTATGTGATATTCCTGAAGCAGTGTGTTTTACTTGAGAAATCTGCAATAAATATATATTATAGAATAGATGTGTTCTGATAAATGAACAGTTAAAGGGTGATATAGAAATGAGTAAAAAAAAGATAATAGCAGGGTGGATAAAGATAATAGCAGGTCTGCTGGTTTTTTCATTTGGGGTACATCTTACAATATATGCCAATATCGGACTTGCACCATGGGATTGTCTTGGGATGGGGATAGCCAAACATACTCCCTTTAATTATGGAATCTCAATGACATTTGTCGCTTTATCGGTTCTTGTTATCGATATCATCCTTAAGGAAAAAATAGGGTTCGGAACTGTTATAGATGCCTTACTTACGGGTAATTTTGTGCAGTTTTTCAACAGTATGAATCCGTTTCCCCAAAATACGAATGTCGGGATAGGAATATTTATAATGATAACAGGGTTTGTATTTATGGCTCTTGGAATGTGGATATATATGAGTGCTGAACAGTGTTGCGGGCCAAGAGACGCCCTTCTTGTCGGGGTAGGAAAGAGAATTACAAAGGTACCGATAGGGTTTGTAGAGATAATCCTATGGGGTATAGTATTACTGATAGGTTATCTTTTGGGAGGTCCGGTAGGTATAGGAACTCTTGTCAGTACTTTCGGTGCAGGACTCGTTATGCAGTTTGTATATTCTCTGATAAAATTTGAGCCAAGAGAACTGAAGCATAAAGGGATAATGGAAGTGGTAAGAATACTGAAATGTTAATGTTATGGTTCTGACCACGTTTTAAAATGTAAAATTTCAGAGAGAACAGGAGGCTTTATGCCGACCAGGGATAAGATAATACAGGAGCTTGAAAAGAATAAAGGAGTATTTATCTCGGGAGAGGAACTGGCAAAGAGATGTAATGTCTCAAGGAATGCTGTCTGGAAAAATATCAATGAACTTAAGAAAAACGGCTATTCCATCCGATCTGTAAATAACAGGGGATATATGCTTGAAAAAGAAAGCGATATCATTTCAAAGAGCGGGGTGATCCTGTATCTTTTAAAGGATCCGTTGTATGAAACGGCAAAAGATAATACAGAGAGGATCTTTGTCTATGAGGAGCTTGACTCTACCAATACAGAGGCAAAGAGAAATCTGTTTTTTTCAGACAGACATATGATAAATAAAACCGTGATCATCGCTAAGAAGCAGACAGCGGGAATAGGTCACAGGGGGAGTGATTTTGCTTCTCCTGATGGGGGAATATATCTGAGTATGATCTTAGAGCCTGATAAGATTAAAAGTAAGGATATACGGATAACAGAAACTGTGGCTTTAGCTGTAAGCAGGGTTATTGAGAGACTATTTAAGGTTAAAACGGAAAAAAGAGAGGACGATTCCATATATTTTGGAGACGGCAAAATAGCCGGCATACTTACGGAGGGGATATCGGATCTGGAAACCGGCATATACAGTAATTATATAATAGGGATCGGAATAAGGATGGATCTGCTTCAAAGGCAGAACTCTTATGATATCAAAAAAAATGAAGTCATAGCAGAAATAATAAAGGAACTGGATAAGCAGATCTGAAACTATATACAGATCAGTTACATTTGATAATGTCAACCTTAATATTAATATAGGTTGACATTATTTTTTTATTCTGATATAAATAATAAAACTGAAGGTCAGATAACAGTGAAAAGGAGTTATTTATGGTTAATGTTTTTTTTATCGCTCTTGTGATATATCTGATAGTATTTATGATAATAGGAGTCTTTGATCTCAGGAACATAAAAACCTTCAAGGACTATTCAACAGCCGGGAAAAACCAGGGTATTACAGCAGTAGTCATGACTCTTCTTGCAACGGTTGTCGGGGCATCCACTACTATAGGTATTACGGATACAGTATATAAGATCGGTTTTCCGGGTATATGGTGGCTGGCTTTTGGTGCACTTGGTCTTATCCTTCAGTCTGTTTTTATCTCCGAGAGGGTAAGAAGTATCGATGCTTATACGCTTCCCGATCTTGCCGGGAAGATAGTCGGAGATAAGGCAGAGAAGATAATAGCCCTGATCATTGTAATATCCTGGATAGGAGTAATTGCAGGACAGTTTGTTGCGATAAATAATCTTATAACCTTTGCCTTTGGAAATAATAATAAAACTGTTTTCATCATAGTATCGATAATAGTGATAATCTACACTATGGCCGGGGGTCAGATGTCTGTCGTAAGGACTGACAGATTGCAGCTTATCATTATAATTTCCGGTATTGCCGTCTGTTCTGGTTATCTTTATTTTGTAAAGGGTGGAAATACTGCTGAGGTTATACAGAATATTGAGTTATTAAATGAAAACTATGGTGTATCGGATCTGTTTACACAGTTTTTTGTGATCGGAGGAGTTTATTTTTTAGGACCCGACATAATATCGCGGAATTTCATTTCGAAGGACCCTTATGTGGCTAAAAGATCCGCCCTGGCAGCAGGCATAGGACTGTTGATTTTTTCTGTCATGATCACGTTTACGGGGATGTGGATAAGATATAATGTTCCTGGGGGAATGCTTGAGGGGAAGAGTGCCCTGATGTATGCAATAACACTTCTTCCGGGGCCTGTTTCCATTCTTCTGGTCTTCGGGCTTCTTTCAGCGATCCTTTCATCAACGGATACCTGTCTGATAAACGCATCAGCTATTTTTATCAAGGATATACTTAAAAAGGAGAGCGTTAAGGGAATGAGGATAACCGTGCCTGTCATCGGGGGATTGGCCCTTTTCCTTGCACTGCTTGGAAGAAGCGATATAATGAGCCTTCTTACAGGAGCTTATTCTGTCTATACTCCGGGTATAATCTTTCCTCTTATGATCGCGATCCTTGTATATAAAAGGTATGAGATAAAGAAGGGTATCTGGCTTTCTGCGGTCATTACCGGAGGGGTGTTCGGAATCCTTTCCTCCTATTTCGGAGGTTTCCTTACTTCCTCAGGGATCCCTTCGGTCATTATCAGGCATCTGACACTTATCGGAATGGGACTTTCTCTTGTATTATCGGTAATATCCGTCAGGTGGGGAGAGAAAAGGACAGAAGTAAAAGAGTAATAAAAATTTTTCATAAATCAAAAAGTATGAAAATAAGATAGTCAGGATGAAAATGATATGAATAAAAAGATCAGAGATACGGAACTTGAGTTACTTACAGGAGAGATAACAGACGGAAGAAGACTTAAACGTACGGATGATATGGAAATATTAAAAGATTGCGATCTTGAGCTTTTAAACTATCATGCGGACAGGTTAAGAAAGCATTTCTCAAAAGAAAAGGTTGATCTGTGTACGATAATTTCAGGAAAAAACGGAAACTGCGGTGAAAACTGTAAATTCTGCGCACAGTCGGCCCATAATCATACAGGGTGCGAGGTTTATGATCTTCTTGAGTATGATAAGATCCTTAAAGAAGCAAGATCTAATGAGGAAGAGGGTGTAGACAGATTTGCCATAGTTATATCCGGTCACCACCCCTCAGACCCTGATTTTGAAAAGCTTATAGGTATATATGAGAGACTTCATAAGGAATTGAATATATCCCTGTGTGCTTCTCTTGGTTTTTTAAGTGATGAACAGTTTAAAAGGCTTTATAAGGCAGGAGTGAGAAATTATCACAATAATATAGAGACATCAAAAAGCTATTTTAAATATATCTGTACTACACATACCTTTGAAGATAAGACAGCTAATATCAGGCGGGCACAGGCAGCAGGACTCAATGTCTGTTCCGGAGGGATAATAGGGATGGGAGAAAGCATGGATGTAAGGATCGAGATGGCATTTGATCTTTCCGACCTTTCAATAAGATCTATACCTATAAATACACTTATCCCGATCCCCGGTACACCCTTTGAAGATCTTCCTTTATTATCGGAGGATGAGATATTAAGGACTGTATCCATATTCCGTTTTATCAACCCTGAAGCAGATATAAGACTTGCAGCGGGAAGAAGACTTATAGGAGAAAACGGAAAAAAAGCATTTGAAAGCGGGGCAAGTGCGGCTATTACCGGGAATATGCTGACTACTACAGGATCGACGATAAAAAGCGATATGGAAATGTTTAAGGATATGGGAAGAAGGATAAATACGGATGAACATACCTATAAAGAATAATAAGCTGAAAAATTAATTTAAAAGACGGATTGACTTTAATATTTTTATATTGTATAATTCACAAAAAGTGAGCAAAGGCGTTCATTTCAAAAGGCATAAGCCGGGTGAAATGAACGTTTTTTATTTAGGGAGGTTTTATGAACTACACAGAGCAGGAAGTTAAACAGTTTGTGGAAGAGGAAGATGTAAAATTTATACGTCTTGCATTTTGTGATGTATTTGGAAATCAGAAAAACATATCGATCATGTCATCCGAACTGGACAGGGCTTTTGATGAGGGTATCGCCATCGATGCCTGGGCAGTTTCCGGGTTTGATATTTTTGACAGGTCGGATATTATTCTTCATCCGGATCCGTCTACTCTGGCTGTTCTGCCCTGGAGACCGGAGCATGGAAGAGTTGTCAGAATGTACTGTGACATAACATGGCCCGACAGAACTCCTTTTATGTGCGATACCAGATATTTTCTCCAAAAGGCGATAAAGGATGCAAAAAGCAAAGGATATGTTTTCCATTTCGGAACAGAGCAGGAATTTTACCTTTTCTGTAATGACGATGAAGAAGGAAGCTCAAAGATTCCCTTTGATACTGCAGGATATATGGACATAGGTCCAAGGGACAGGGGAGAAAATATAAGAAGGGAAATTTGCATGACACTTGAACAGATGTGCATATCTCCCGAGAGCTCTCACCATGAGGAGGGACCCGGACAGAATGAGATAGACTTCAGATACTGTGAGGCATTAAAGGCTGCTGATGATGCTATGACCTTCAGAAGCGTTGTAAATGCCATAGCAAACAGAAACGGTGTGAAAGCGGACTTTTCACCAAAGCCGATAAAAGATAAACCGGGGAACGGTCTGCATATCAATTTTTCCGTGAGGTCAAAGGACAGGGATGTGGATCTTATGCCTGTAGTAGCCGGAATCCTTGATAACGCAAGAGATATGACCCTGTTTTTAAATCCTGTTAAGGAATCCTATGACAGGCTTGGAACCTTTATGGCACCGGGCTATATTACCTGGGCAAAGGAAAACCGTTCAACTCTTATACGTATACCGGCACTTAGCGGGAATCACGAAAGA
Organism: Lachnospiraceae bacterium; assembly: GCA_024687745.1. Taxonomy (GTDB): domain Bacteria; phylum Bacillota; class Clostridia; order Lachnospirales; family Lachnospiraceae; genus UBA2868. Next base: position 39,602 of record JAILEM010000112.1, on the reverse strand, counting down.
GGTGAACTCAGATCCCCCGATACAATGGCAAATCCTTATCTTGCTTTTGGGTTACTGATCTATGCAGGTCTTTACGGACTCGAAGGAAAGCTTGATCCTCCAAAAGCCATTGAAAAGAATCTTTTCCTGGCTGAGGAGTCAGAGCTTAAAGAATATGACAAACTTCCTTTGTCCCTTAAAGAGGCTGTTAAAGCTGCAAAGGACAGTGCATTTATTAAGAAATATCTTCCCGGGGAGATACTTAAGGCTTATTCCGACATGGTCTGAGTATTGACATCCGGATAAGTAAAAAAGTAAGGAGATACAACCGGTTAAAAGTTATTTTTTTGACCTGATCATTACAGGATATTTTATCCTGACCGAGGAAGGAAAGTAAATGGCTCTGTCAAGGCATATATACAGTGTGCTGCTTGTTTCGGCAGCAAAAAAAGTGAATACTGAACTCATGCCCTTATTCTCAAGAGACAGGTTTGAATCGGTTACCGTAGTGGATACCGTAGCCAAGGCGCAAAGAAAGATAGTGGACATGGACTATGATCTTGTCGTGATCAATTCACCTCTTCCCGATGATTTCGGTAAGAAATTTGCTGTGGATGTATCCAAGGACAGTGATAAGGTTGCATTACTCATAGTCAGGAGTGACCTGTACGATGAAATAAGCTTTTCGATGATGCCTCACGGAGTAATGGTCTCAAAAAGGCCCATTGACAACCTGGTAATGGAGCAGCTCTTCGATGCTATGTGCAGTGTCAGGGAGAAGCTTAGGGGGATCAGGAAAAAGACGGTTTCCTTAGAGGATAAGATGGAAGAGATAAGGCTTGTGAACAGAGCCAAGTGGGCACTTATAAAATCCTGCCACATGACAGAGGAGGATGCACACAGATATATACAGAAGCAGGCCATGGATATGTGCATAAGTAAAAAGGAAACAGCTGAAAATATCCTGAAAACCTATAGTTAATGATCATGTAAACAGAAAAATCTGTTTATGATAAATAAAAAATCAGATTGACATTAATCTGAAGCAGTAGTATCGTATCACATGAAAAGGCAAAGGCGTCTTTTTTGTAAGATTACAGAAAAGACGTCTTTGTCTTTTTCTGTTTCCAAAAAGTTTAAGGAGGAAATGTATTATGAAAACAATTATGGAAACAAGATCAGTACCGGATTATTTTGGATCAATGGTTTTTGACGACCGTCAGATGAGATCAAGGCTTTCATCCAAAGTCTATGCTTCTCTTCGCAAGACTATCGATGAGGGAAAAAAGATCGATTCAATGGTAGCTGAATCAGTTGCACAGGCAATGAAGGAGTGGGCTCTTGAAAAGGGAGCAACACATTTTACACACTGGTTCCAGCCGCTTACAGGAGTTACGGCAGAAAAGCATGATTCTTTTATCGCTCCTTCACCCGATGGCAGTGTTATCATGGAATTTTCGGGAAAGGAGCTCATACAGGGTGAGCCGGATGCATCCTCCTTCCCTACCGGAGGGATCAGGGCAACTTTTGAAGCAAGGGGATATACGGCATGGGATCCCACATCATATGCCTTTATCAAGGATAAGGTTCTCTGTATACCTACAGCATTCTGCTCATACGGCGGTGAAGCACTGGACAAAAAGACCCCGTTACTCAGATCGATGGAAGCACTTAACAGACAGGCTCTTCGCATACTTCGCCTGTTTGGAAATACATCGGCAAAAAATGTAAGGACTTCAGTAGGACCGGAGCAGGAATACTTCCTCATAACAAAGGAGATGTTTGACCAAAGACCGGACCTTCGCTTTACGGGAAGAACACTTTATGGAGCAAAGTCACCCAAGGGACAGGAGATGGATGATCACTACTTTGGAGTAATAAAGCCCAGGGTTCAGGAGTTTATGAACGATCTTAACGAGGAGCTATGGAAACTGGGTATCCTTGTTAAAACAGAGCATAATGAGGTATCACCCGCCCAGCATGAGCTTGCTCCCATTTATTCGACCACAAATATCGCAACTGACCAGAACCAGCTTACGATGGAGATAATGCAGAAGGTGGCGGCAAGGCACGGTCTGGTATGCCTGCTTCATGAGAAGCCTTTTGCCGGAGTTAACGGAAGCGGAAAACATAATAACTGGTCGATGTCTACGGATAAGGGCGTGAACCTTCTTTCACCCGGAGATACCCCTTATGAGAATGCACAGTTTCTTCTGTTCTTATGTGCAGTTATAAAGGCTGTGGATGATTACCAGGATCTTTTGAGACTTTCTGTGGCAACTGCCGGAAATGACCACAGACTCGGAGCCAATGAGGCACCTCCTGCTATAATTTCGGTATTTTTAGGTGATGAACTCAGTGCGATCCTTGATGCGATAGAGCATGATAAGCCTTATAACGGAACAGAGAAAAAGATAATGAAGCTCGGTGTGGATGTACTGCCCGCCTTTCCAAGAGATACCACTGACAGGAACAGAACTTCACCCTTTGCGTTTACAGGTAATAAATTTGAGTTCAGAAGTCTTGGTTCATCAAACAGCATAGCATGTGCAAATATAATGCTTAATGCAGCTGTTGCCGAATCTTTGGAGCATTATGCAGATAAGCTTGAAAGCGCCGAGGACTTTGAAAAGACTCTTCATGAGATGATCAGACAGACCATTTCAGATCATAAGAGGATATTGTTTAACGGAAACGGATATGATGATGCCTGGGTAAAGGAAGCCACTGAGGTCAGGGGATTATCAAACTACAGGACCACTCCTGATTGTATGCCTCATCTCTTGGATGAGAAAAATGTGGAAATGTTACTTAAGCATAAGGTTTTCAGTAAGGCAGAGCTTGAATCCCGTTGTGAGATAATGCTTGAGAATTATTGCAAGCAGGTGAGAATAGAAGCAAATACCATGATAGATATGGCTCTTAGACAGATACTGCCTGCTATTGAGTGTTATGCTGACAAGCTTTCAAAGACAGTATCAGATAAGCTTGCAATATCGGAAGGTCTTGCCTGTTCATATGAAAAAACCGTTATCTCAAGGCTTTCTGTACTTGCCGATCAGATATATGACAGGAGCATGGAACTGGAAAAGGCCATCCTCAAGCTCTCAGATGCTGAGGATATAATAGGGGAAAGCGCTATGATCCGTGACACATTGCTTTCAAAGATGGGAGAATTGAGAGCCTCGGCAGATGAGGCGGAGACTATCGTATCATCTGAATGCTGGCCGTTCCCCTCATACGGAGATATGCTCTTTAGTGTCAGATAAATTATATCGGAGGAAAAAATAAATGTGTTCAATAATGGCCTGGTGCAGTAAAAGCGCTGATGAAAGCACTTTTGAGGCGGCACTTGATAAAACAGAATCAAGAGGACCCGATGACAGCAGGATAATAAGAACCGAAGGAGGGCTGCTTGGTTTCAGGCGGCTCTCTATTATGGGTCTTACTTCTGAGGGAATGCAGCCTTTTATTCTTAATAAATGCGGAGTTGTATGTAACGGAGAGATATACGGATTCAAAGAATTAAGAGATGATCTTATTAAAAAGGGATATTCATTTAAAAGCGACAGTGACTGCGAGATATTGCTGCCCCTGTATTTTGAATACGGAGTTGACTGTTTTGCAATGCTTGATGCCGAATTTGCCTGCATAATTTATGACAGCAGCAATGATTCCTTTATCGCAGCCAGGGATCCTATAGGTATAAGACCCCTGTATTATGCATATGATAAGGACGATAATATGATCTTTGCCAGTGAGCCCAAGAATCTTACAGGTTTATGTAAAGATAAAATATATCCCTTTCCTCCCGGTTGTTATTATAAGGATGGAGAGTTTATACGGTTCTGTGACATATCAAAGCCTGAAGAACTGATAAAAGAGGATCTTGAAACGGCGTGTGGAAAAATAGGTGAAAAGCTTATAAGTGCAGTTGAAAAAAGGCTTGTTTCCGATGCAAAGGTCGGTTTTCTTCTTTCGGGAGGTCTTGATTCTTCTCTTGTCTGCAGTATAGCCCAGAGGAAGAGTGATAAACCCATAAGAACCTTTGCCATTGGTATGGAAGAGGATCCGATAGATCTTAAATATGCGGCACAGACCGCGGAGTTCTTAGGTACGGATCATATGGAGGTCCATATTTCGAGAGATGATGTCATAAACGCACTGCCCGATGTCATATATCTTTTGGGAACCTATGACATAACAACTATAAGGGCCAGTATAGGAATGTATCTTTTGTGTAAGGCGATACATGAAAAAACCGATGTAAGGGTGATACTTACAGGTGAAGTTTCCGACGAGATCTTCGGATACAAATACACAGATTTTGCTCCTTCTGCCGTGGCTTTTCAGGAGGAAGAGGAGAAGAGGATAAGGGAGCTTCACATGTACGATGTGTTAAGAGCGGACAGATGTATCTCCGTAAATTCCCTCGAGGCAAGGGTTCCCTTCGGAGACCTGGATTTTGTCAGATACTGTGTGGCATTGGATCCCGAGATGAAGATGAACCGTTACAATAAGGGGAAGTATCTGTTAAGACATGCGTTTGAGGGTGGAAATTATCTTCCCGACGAGATATTGTTCCGTGAAAAAGCAGCTTTTTCCGATGCTGTAGGACATTCTCTCGTAGATAATCTTAAGGATTATGCTGAAAAGAAATACAGCGATGAGGATTTTGAAAAGGGATGCTCAAAGTATACCCATGCCCGTCCTTTTACAAAGGAATCTCTTCTTTACAGAGATATTTTTGAAGGATTTTATCCGGGACAGTCTCACATGGTAAAGGATTTCTGGATGCCCAATAAAGAATGGGAAGGCTGCAATGTAAATGATCCCTCTGCCCGGGTACTTAAAAACTACGGTGCAAGCGGATATTGATTAAGCAGGATCAGAAGCTTTATTTCTGAAATAAATAAGAAAGTACAGGGAGAGATAATGGCTGTTATAAATGAGAATTTTTCAAAGCTTCCGGGCAGCTATCTTTTTTCAACGATAGCAAAAAAGGTCGCTTCATATAAGGAATCAAATCCCGATGCGGATATCATCCGTCTCGGGATAGGAGATGTCACAAAACCGTTAGTACCTGCCGTAACGAATGCCCTTCATCTGGCGGTAGATGAGATGGGAAAGGAGGAAACCTTCAGGGGATATGCTCCGGATCTCGGTTATTCATTTCTGCGTGAAGCGATAGCGGAAAATGATTTCAGGATGAGAGGCTGTGATATCTCTTCAGATGAGATATTTGTATCTGACGGTGCAAAGAGCGATTCGGCAGATATTCAGGAACTGTTTGGTTTGGATGCAAGGATCGCCGTATGTGATCCTGTTTATCCTGTATATCTGGATTCAAATGTTATGGCCGGAAGATGCGGTGAATATGATAAAGAGTCAGGGAAATGGGACAGGGTGATCTATATGCCCTGTATCGAAGACAATGGCTTTGTTCCTTCTCTTCCAAAGGAGGAAGCGGATATCATATATCTCTGCTTTCCTAATAATCCAACCGGAATGGCTCTTAAAAAAGAAGAGCTTCAGGTATTTGTGGATCATGCAAATAAGACAGGTGCAGTCATAATTTTTGATGCGGCATATGAGGCCTATATAACTCAGGAAGGAGTTCCTCATTCCATATATGAATGTGACGGAGCAAAAACCTGTGCGATAGAATTAAGGAGTTTTTCCAAAAATGCCGGATTTACAGGGTTAAGGCTGGGATACAGCGTAGTTCCAAAGGAGCTTAACCGTATGGGAAATTCTCTGCATGATATGTGGGCAAGACGTCACGGGACCAAGTTTAACGGAGCTCCATACATAGTTCAGCGTGCCGGCGAGGCAGTTTACTCGAAAGAGGGTAAGGATCAGATAAAAGAGCAGATAAAGGGTTATAAAGAAAATGCAAAGGTTATAAGAGAGGGTCTTAAAAATGCAGGCTATACGGTTTATGGAGGAGTAGATTCCCCGTATATCTGGCTTAAGACTCCCGGTATGAGTTCATGGGATTTCTTTGACATGATGCTTGATAAAATGAATATAGTAGGAACTCCGGGTGGCGGATTTGGTCCAAGCGGAGAAGGATATTTCAGACTGACGGCTTTCGGAAGCCATGAAAACTGTTTAAAAGCGATGGAACGTGTAGCAAAGAATTCATGATAAGGGGATTGTTCTGAAAATGTCAAAATTTATATTTGTTACCGGAGGTGTGGTATCCGGTCTGGGAAAAGGGATTACTGCTGCATCATTGGGAAGGCTTCTTAAGATGAGGGGTATAAGGGTAGTATCTCAGAAGCTTGATCCGTATATGAACGTTGATCCGGGAACTATGAGTCCGTTTCAGCATGGGGAGGTCTTTGTGACCGATGACGGAGCAGAGACTGATCTTGATCTAGGACATTATGAAAGATTTACTGATGAAAATATGACAAAGTATTCGAACCTTACAAGCGGAAAGGTATATTGGAATGTCCTGAACCGCGAAAGAAAGGGAGAATATCTTGGAGAGACCGTGCAGGTAATACCTCATATAACAGATGAGATCAAACAGTTCATATATCAGGGTGCAAAAAATTCCGATGCAGATGTTCTGATAGCAGAGATCGGAGGAACCATCGGGGATATTGAAGGACAGCCTTTTATTGAAGCCATAAGACAGATATCCTTAGAACAGGGCAAGGAAAACTGCCTCTTTATTCATGTTACGCTCGTTCCGTATCTGAGTGGATCCAATGAGCATAAATCCAAGCCTACCCAGCATTCGGTAAAGGAGCTTCAGGCACTTGGGATACATCCCGATATCATAGTGACAAGGGTGGATCACCCCCTTGAAAAGAGTATAAAGGATAAGATAGCTCTTTTCTGTAATGTAAAAAAGGACTGCGTGATAGAAAACGACACTATGGATTGTCTTTATGAGGCACCATTGATGCTTAACAGACACGGACTTGATAAGGTTGTCTGCAGAGAGCTTTCGTTACAGGGAGAGCTTTCAGGCCTTAGTGAGTGGCAGGAAATGGTTGACCGTATCCAAAACCTTTCCGGACATATAAAGATAGCCATAGTAGGAAAGTATGTCGGACTCCATGATTCCTATCTTTCCGTAAGGGAAGCTCTCTATCACGGAGGATATGAGAATGATACAGAGGTAGAAGTACTCTGGATCGACTCGGAAAAACTTACAGGGGAAAATATAGCCACCGAACTTAGACAAGCACAGGGAATACTGGTACCCGGAGGCTTTGGAGACCGTGGAACGGAAGGAATGATACTTGCATGCAGATATGCAAGGGAACATGATATACCCTACCTTGGTATATGTCTTGGAATGCAGATATCCGTTATAGAATATGCAAGAAATGTTTTAGGCATAGAGGATGCGAACAGCAGGGAATTTGATGAAGTAGGTAAGAACTGCGTTATCGATCTTATGGAAGAACAGATGGCAGTTTTAAGAAAGGGCGGAACCATGCGCCTTGGTTCATATCCCTGTAAGATATTTAAGGGAACTGTACTTGAGAGAGCATATGGAAATAATGAGATATCAGAGAGACACAGGCATCGTTTTGAGTACAATAATCTCTATCGCGAAAGGTTTACGGCTTCAGGTCTTATTGTCTGCGGTACATCTCCGGATGAAATGCTTGTAGAGGCGGTAGAGGCAAAGGATAATCTTTTTCATGTCGGTGTGCAGTTCCATCCTGAATTCAAATCAAGACCTGATAAGGCTCACCCGCTTTTCAGGGAATTGGTAAAAGCTGCTGTCATCAGATCCAGAGAGACAAAAAAATATAAATAATAATAAGTATCGAATAAGTATGTGACGGATTGCGGGCAGACGTATGGTTATGTTAAAATACAGTCTATGGATAATAAACGACTGACTTATTTTGACATAGCAAAAGGTATTGCCATCATACTGGTATTGATAGGTCATCTTCAGGGAGAGATATTACTTTATTCTCCCTATATCGTGTATCTGTGCATATGGATATTTTCATTTCATATGCCCTTCTTTTTTATTGTAAGCGGTATGCTGATAAAATATAAAAATGACAGGGACAGGGATCTTAATAGTCTGATAACCAGGAGATTTAAGGGTATAATGATCCCCTATTATCTTTTCAGCATCGTTTATATCTTTATCGTTCTGTATTCACTTTTTATAACAAAGGTAGTTCCGCCAAGTACATTGTTTGTAAATATATGGTATGTTATAGGCCTTTACGGGATGAATGTGCTCTGGTTCCTTCCTGCCATGTTCCTGGGAGAGGTGTTATTTCTGTTTATAATAAAAAAATGTAAATCGAACAGCGCCGTATCAGTGATCATTATCCTTACCGTAGCGGCATATGTCATAAATGTATACCTACAGCAGCTTAATTATGATACAGAGTTTAAGAACAGGGTACATGAATTATGTATCACTCTTTTAAGACCGGTTTTTGTATGTTCATTTACCGCAGCAGGTTATTACGGATATGATATAATTGACAGAACAGGTAAGGGAATGTCGGAAAAAAAGAGCAGGATCACAGTGCTTATTGTATCCCAGCTGTGTCTTATCGTTAATATAGCTTCAATAATAGTGAGCATGAAGCTGCTTCACTATAATAATATAGGGGACTTCAGATCCCTGGTACAAAATAATATAATTGTATATTATATAGCAGGAATAAGCGGTTCCGCATGGCTTATACTTATTTCCAGACTCTTATCCGAAAAGGGAAAATTTAAGCTGTTGATCTTTTACGGAACCAATTCGCTTGTATTTATGGGTGTTCACAATAATTCGGCCGTCCTCACTCTCGCACTTAAGGCTGCAATGTTTGTAAATCAGTTTTTAACAAGGGCAAGGGGATATATCTGTTATCTGATAGTGATACTTATAATGCTTATATATACTACAATTATGATCCTTTTAATCAATCGTTTTTTTCCTTTTATGTCAGGAAAGAAGAAAGTTCGGACAGGTATTAAGGCGTGAATTATATAGTTTTTGATCTTGAATGGAACCAGTCAAGTGAAAGATATAATAAAGAATACGGATTACCCTTTGAAATAATAGAGATCGGAGCGGTCAAGCTTAACAGATGGTTTAAGGAGGTTGATAAATATGAGGTGGTCATCAAGCCTCAGATATATCACTATATCCATTTTATGACCAACAAGATAGTAAATCTGACTATGGAAGATCTTGAAAACGGCAAGCCTTTTCCCGAGGCCATGGAGGAGTTTCTTGAGTGGTGCGGGAAGGATTATGTATTTTGCATATGGGGTAATTCCGATATTACAGAGCTTCAGAGAAACATGATGTATTATGGAATGGATATGCTCTCTCAGGGGCCTCTTTTGTATTATGACATACAGAAATTCTTTTCTCTTTCATATGAGGACGGAAAGATACGAAGGGCTTTGGAATATGCGGTTGATTATCTTGATATAGAAAAGGATATACCGTTTCACAGAGCATATGATGATGCATATTATACGGCAAAGGTGTTTAAAAAGATAAACTCATTTAAGCCCCGTATCAAGAAATATGTATCTTATGATATATTCATAACTCCTCCTACCAAAAAGGATGAGATCAATGTAAATTTTAAAACCTACTCAAAATATATTTCAAGAGAATTTCCCGATAAGAATAAAGCCATAGAGGATAAGGATGTCTGCTCGACAAAGTGCTATCTTTGCGGAAGATCGGCACAGCAGCAGATCAAGTGGTTTTCGGTCAACGGAAAGCATTATTACTGTATAGCCTATTGCAAAAAACACGGGTACCTTAAGGGAAAGATCAGGATGAAAAAAACCGATTCAGACAGTGTATATGTAGTCAAGACCTTAAAGCTTGTACCAAAGGAAACTGCAATGGAGATAGCCGATAAACAGGAAAAGCTTAGACTTCAGCGCATGGAAAAAAGAAAGGCAAAAAGAGATAAGGCTTAACGGTTATAGGGTCCCTTTTTACGTTTTTTATATCTTTTCTTTATTACGGTCTGCTGCTTTTTTGAGGAATAAATATAGCCGGTAACAAGGCTTTTGATGAAGAATGCCAGAAGTATGCAGACTATTATGATGGCTATGATGATAATAAGTTTTTCAATGTTTATAAAGATCCTGTTTTTTGTGGGTTTTACTGATTCCGGCATATCGTTCATCGAGGCATATTTTATGACATTGGAAAATTCAAATTCTTTTTTTTCAAGGTCGGTATAGTCAAGAGTAGCAATCCCCACAGGGTGCGAATTGAAGGTATAGGAGAGTAAGCAGACCGAATTGGGGGGCAGATCTTCATATCCTACGGCAACGTCAAGCATTGTAAAGTCGACTGTTTTAGGTATAATCACATAATCGGTCCGGTCTATTGACAGTAAAGGTTTTGAACTCCCTATAAGGTCCAGGTTTGTTTTAAAAAATGTAGCAAAATCCAGTGAGTATCTTGTTTCACTGTCTGCTATATTTAATTTCTGAAAGCTGTCAAAGCCGTAATCAAATAAGGAGACAGTGTCAAGAAACTGATTGGGGCTTTCCTCCTTCATAATAACACAGATAAGTCTCATACCGTCTCTTTCGGCACAGCTTACAAGTGTCTGTCTTGCATCCTTTGTGTATCCTGTTTTTCCTCCTATAAAACCCTCATAAGAATATTTTAATCCGTCTACCATAAGGTGGTGATTTTCAAGAGGTCTTTCCTCAGGCTGTATATTTGTCGGAGGAATGGTATATTTGGTGGTACCGGAAATAGTAACAAGGGATTCGTTTTTAAAGCAGGCCCTTGCTATTATGGAGAGGTCGAGTGCACTTACATAGTGTTCGGGATCGGGAAGACCGTTTGGATTTACAAAATGAGTATTTGTACAGCCAAGCTCTGTTGCCCTGTCGTTCATCATCTGTACAAAGCTGTCGACATCACCGCCTACGTGCTCCGCAAGAGCATAGGCGACCTCATTGCCGGATCCGAGTAAAAGCCCGTAGAGACATTGTTCTATAGTCAGCTGCTCCCCTTCATCTATCCCAATTCTTGAAGATCCGCTTTCGACATTATGGATAGCGTCATGGGAAAATGTAACAACATCGTTCATGGCAGTGTTTTCTATAGTAAGAAGAGCAGTCATCAGTTTGGTTGTGCTGGCAGGATAGAGACGCTCATTAACATTTTTTTCATAAAGGACTATACCTGTATCCGCATCTACCAATATCGCAGATTCTGCGCCTATGATCGGGCCTTCCGGCCATCCGTTAATAAGATTGGATTCTACGGTAATAAGCTTTCTTTGCTCTGCCCATTCGAGCTGTTCAGCAGTCGGAGCTGTATTCACGGCATAAATATCCATGGGAAAAGAAAGTATAAATATAATTGTCAAAATTATCAGAACTGATTTTTTCATTTAAAATACCATCGGTTTAATATTATATGTATCTATTATAACAAAAGTACAGAGGATAATGCAATGAAGCGGGAAAGGTACCCGGCTGTTTATCTTGCATAACAGTCAGGTCTTTTGTTATACTTATCTGAATAGTCTGTAACCATAGCGGATACAGCCTTGGGATAATTTGATCCAAACAGGCATAAAAGGAGATATGTGAATGAAGATAGTAGTTCTTGAAAGAAACAGTGTAGGTGAGGATATAAGTGTTGATAAGCTTAAGGAATTCGGAGAGCTTATATGTTATAAGAACACAGCATATGAAGAGATCCCCGAAAGGATTAAGGATGCGGATATAATTATTGCAAATAAATCAAAGCTTAATGAGGAAACTCTTAAGGGAGCAGAAAAGGTTAAGCTTATCTGTGAATTTGCCACAGGATTTGATAACGTGGATATAAAGTACTGCAGGGAGAGGGGGATCACAGTCACAAATGTAAGCAATTATTCAACACCTGCCGTTGTACAGCATACCTTTGCTCTGGCTCTTAATCTTCTTGAGCACATATCCTATTACGATGATTTTGTTAAATCGGGAAAATATGCAAAACATAACAGCTTTTCCTATTACGGACATTTATTTTATGAGCTAAAGAGCCTGACATGGGGTATTATCGGAATGGGTAATATTGGAAAAGAGGTAGCAGGTATCGCTAAGGCTTTTGGCTGTAAGGTCATATATCATTCGGTAACAGGTAAGAATAATAATAAGGATTATGAGCAGGTATCCTTTGATGAACTGCTTGAAAGATCGGATATATTATCACTTCATTGTCCGCTTTCCGAACTGACTCATCACATAATAGATGAGGCTGCCCTTAAAAAGATGAAGAGATCGGCTATACTCATAAATGTTGCAAGAGGAGCCGTAGTTGATAAGGATGCACTCTATGATGCCCTTATAAACGGAGAGATAATGGCAGCGGGACTGGATGTTCTGGATACAGAACCCATAAGTGAGGATAATCCTCTTGCAAGGATAAAGGACAGTGAAAAGCTTATAATCACTCCGCATATGGCATGGGGCAGTGTGGAAGCAAGGAGCAGGCTTGTAGATATAGTCTGTGACAATATTGATGCCTTTTTAAAGGGTGAAAAGCTCAATGTAGTAAACTAAGGAAACCTTGATTGTTTGTAAGATTTGTATGATAATATAAAAAATATTATGGATTCAGAATATTTGGATCAGTAAAAGTTTTTTTGCGGTTTATAGATGGAGGTTATAGATTTGGAAAAAACGGTTATCGTTATGCCGGTTGCTAATGAAGAGAGCACTATGGAGGGTGTTCTTAAGGAGATCATGGAGCTTCCTTACGACAATCTGTATGTTTATCCTGTTATTGATTCCTATTCGAAAGATCGTACCGAAGAGATCATAAGAGACATGGAAAAAAAATATGACAGGATCAGGCTTATATTTCATAAGGCGTCAAGAGGTGTTATCACCTGCTATCTTTATGGTTTTAAGATGGCATTACAGGATGGTGCGGTAAGGATAATCGAAATGGATGGAGGAGGCAGTCACAGACCCAAGGATATCCCGTTGTTTATCGAAAAGCTTGATATGGGCTATGACTGTGTATGGGGCTCAAGATTTATGGAGGGCGGAGATATTATGGATCACCCTCTTTACAGAAGGATACTGAGCTCGGGAGGAACCATTCTTTCAAACGTGGTGCTGGGAACCAGGCTTAAGGATATGACGTCCGGTTTTGAGGCTTTTCAGAGAAATATTCTGGAAAGCATGGATCTTGATGCATTTTTGTCACGGGGACATATGTACCAGACGGAAATGCGTTTCTATTGCAGAAAATTAAATACTGTAGAGGTTCCCATAACATATGTCGGTTCTAAATCAAGTATTAAGCTTAAGTCTGTAACAGAGGCTTTGAGTCTTTTGTTTAAACTGAAGAAGAATGAAAAGAACATATGGAAAAAGGAACTAAAAGGATGAGCTTTAGAGAAAAGATATCTGATTATTTTGCGATAGAAGAAAACAGGATAAAATTCATTTCGATAGTTGTATTTACAGCTGTTATAGTTTTGCTTGCCTGGCAGAGCGATGATGCTTATCATGCATATATAATGGCCAAAAATCTGGTGGATGGCAACGGCTTTGTATATAATGTCGGAGAGAGGGCGTCTGCCTCATCCTGTCCTTTGTTTACCCTTATAGTTGCTTTCGGATATCTTATCATAAGGAATATGTTTCTTGTATCCCTTCTTATCTGTGTGATCTTTTCAACCACAGCCTACAGCATAGTCGTAAATACTTTCTGTCATACAGTAAAGCAGGTGATCATTACCTTTATCGTATTTGTCAGCTCAGTCAGTTTTATAAGCTATACCACATCAGGACTTGAAAACTGTCTTTTATTTCTGCTTGCGGTACTCTTTCTAAAGCTTCTTCTCAACAATGAGGTATATGATCGGAAAAAGCTCTTTATAATGGGTATACTGATATCTCTTATAGCCATGACAAGGATGGATGCGGTGCTCATGTTTGTTCCGGCTATTTTGTATATATATCTTTTTAAAAGAGAGAGAGTAAGCTTTCCAAAGGCCGTACTTATTGGATTTCTGAGCCTTCTGCCGTTTATTCTCTGGGAGGTTTTTTCAGTGTTTTATTATGGTTTTCCTTTTCCGAATACCGCCTATGTCAAGCTTGGAACGGACATACCTCTGCCTGAGTATTTATACAGAGGGTTTCAGTATCTGTTCATAACTACGATCTGTGACCTTCCCGTTATAATGGTTCCCTGCTTTGCCCTCATTTTAATAATAGCAGTGAAGGATATAAGATATATTTCTGTCGGTGCAGGAATACTGTTGTATTTTGTCTATATAATCTATATCGGCGGAGACTTTATGCTCGGCCGTCATTTTACGGTCATGTTCTTTATGTCAGTCATCCTTTTGCTGGACATATTTGATAACAGATCGATAAATGAGATAAAAAGAAAAAAATATGAGAAAATATATATGATAGCCGTATTTTTGACCGTTCTTTTTTCATGCACCACACATGTGATAACAGACCAGTTCCTTTACGGCAACAGGTACGGATCCAATATTGCAGACGAAAGAGCGGGATATTTTAAGTATACCAGTCTGTTTAACAATGCTGTTTCTTATGTAAAAACAGGAGAGATGTGTATAAGGGATGCATGGAATGAAGAAGGGATAGATGATTACAGGAGTAAGGGAATAACATCCGGTTTATTAAGATCCATACCCGGGATATCGGTCTATTATAATGCCGATATGTATCTTAGCGACCTATATGCCCTGGGAGATCCTTTTCTTTCAAAGCTTCCGGCAGTCAGGGAGGATAACTGGAGAATAGGTCATATGTGGAGGGAGGAACCTGAAGGATACGGGGAGAGTATAATATATGGTGGAAACAGGTTAGAAAATGAAAGCCTTAAACAGTATTATGACGTCATACTTTTGATAACCAGGGGAGATCTTTTCGATAAGGACAGGATAAAAGCTGTCATAGATATAAATACGGGAAAATATGATCATCTGATCGAGGAATATAAGGAAACGCTTGATGAAAACAACAGGCAGAAATAAAAGATAAAGGAGGAAGGTTATATGGAGAAGAAATTTCAGAAGGAAATGTATTTATTTGCGGCCGCTTATATAATAATGGGAATATGGATGGTGATATTTCCGCAGTTTACCCTTGAAATGATATGTTATCTGTTCGCGGCAGTTCTGGCAGTTCTTGGAATATTCAATATTATCATGTATTTTTCAAAGGATGTGAAAAATTCCCTTTACAGACATGATTTTGCAGGCGGAGCTATCTGTATACTCATAGCTATAGTCATGATATGGAAGAGTCAGATGTTCATAAACATCATTCCCCTTGTTATGGGTATCATTATCTTTGCTAACGGTGTGATGAAGCTTCAGAGAGTTCTTGATCTTAAGCGTATCGGATATTCCGGATGGGTGTTTGTACTCTTATTTGCCCTTTTATCTATCTGTGTAGGAATATTTGTGATGTTTCAGCCTGACTTCATAGCAAAGGCGGTTATAATCATCATCGGAATAAGCCTTATCTTCAGCGGTATTACTGATGTTATGACTCTTATAGTCATGAAAAAACAGGTAAGTGAATACTTGGGTGAGGATGATATAGTGGATTCTACGGCTACGGAAGGGATAAGTGTTTCAGATGCTGATATTACAGAGGATATAAATAAAGAAGCAGAAGACATTGAGATAGTATCAGCTGATACTGATGATATTAAAGAGGAAGAAACCGCCACAGATGAAGCTGATGATAGTGATACAGACGATGATCAGCCGGATACCAAAGCTTTTACAAAAGAAGATGCAGATAAGGATGATCCGGATGAGGATACACCGGATACATTGAGAGAAAAGAAGACATTTTTATCCTGATGAGGAAAAACTATTAAATTACTAAAAGTGTAAGGATATATGGGAAAGATATTTTATATTTTCGGAAAGAGTTCCTCCGGAAAGGATACTATTTATAACAGACTCTTAAGCGATAAGGAGCTTTTACTCAAAAGTGTCATTCTTTATACGACACGACCTAAAAGAGATGGGGAAAAGGATGGGGAAACCTATCATTTTACCGATGAGTCAGGGTATAACAGACTTCTCCTGGAGGGTAAGATAATTGAGTCAAGAGCATATGATACGATGCATGGTTTGTGGAGATATTTTACCGTAAAGGATGAGGATATCGATCCTGAAAAGAATAATTATCTGATAACCGGAGTGCTTGAGTCTTTTATCTCCACAAGAGACTATTTCGGAAAAGAAGTGGTAATTCCGATATATATAGAGGTGGACGACGGTATCAGGCTCAAAAGAGCCCTTGAGAGAGAGTTAAAGCCTGAAAACAGGAAGTTTTCCGAAATGTGCAGAAGATATCTTTCCGATACGGAGGATTTTTCCGAGGATAAGCTTAAGGCAGCAGGGATAGATAAAAGATATATAAATAACGATCTTGAAGAATGTATAAATGAGATAAAAGAGCTTATCAGGTCTGAAGAAGGGTCTGATAAATGATTTAAGAGGCATAAGCTATGGATATTAAAGTAAATCAGAATACACCGATCAATGCCGCGACAGAACAGACGCAAAAGCCGGTTCCTACAGATGATTCCTTCAGATTCACCCTTATGAGCCAGATTGAGGATGAGGGGCTGCAGGAAAGGCTCAATACGATGTTCAACGAGATTACCATGCAGGGAAAAAAGATATCCAAGCATGTGGATGTCAAGGATATGAAAAAATACCGTACCCTTATCAAGGAATTTCTAAATGAGGTTGTTAACAGATCACATAAGTTTTCGCGAGAGAATTTTCTCGACAGAAAAGGACGTCACAGGGTATACGGTATCATCAGGCTCATAGATGAAAACCTTGATGAGCTGGCAGAGGAACTTATGAAGGAAGAGAAGGATAATCTTACAATACTTCAGAAGGTAGATGAGATAAGAGGGATGTTGTTGGATATCTTTACTTAAGAGGTGGTATTTTGGCTGATTTTTCTGCAATTATCGGACAGGAGCATATTAAGGAACAACTGGGCGGTTCTGTGGATAATGATACGATCTCACATGCATATATATTTTCAGGTGAAAAGGGTCTGGGCAAGAAACATATGGCAAAGCTCTTTTCCATGGCAATACAGTGTGAGGGAGGGAAGAAGGGTAACAGACCCTGTATGGAGTGCAGATCCTGCAGGCTTGCTTTAGGTAATAATCATCCGGATATAAAATATTTTCTCCCGGAAAAGGAAAAGTCCATCGGTGTAAGGCCTGTAAGGAAACAGATAGTGGATGATGTATATATAAAGCCCTACAGCAGCAGATATAAGGTTTATATCATGAAGGATGCCGATAAGATGACATTAGCTGCCCAGAATGTTTTATTAAAAACATTGGAGGAGCCTCCCTCATATACGGTCCTTATCCTTATCACTGATAATATATCCTCCATTATTCCAACCATAATCTCAAGATGTGTTGTTTTGTCAATGAAACCGCTTAAGGATTCTGCCGTCCGGGATTATCTTATGGATGAACTTCATATATCTGAATATCAGGCAGGTATATGTTCGGCCTTTGCAAGAGGAAACATAGGAAGGGCAAGAAGCTTAGCATTAAATGACAGCTTTGGGATCATCAGGGAGGATACGGTCAGGATCCTTAAGGACATTAAGGATATGGATATGGAAACCCTGATCGGTCAGGAGAAGATAATTCAGAAAAGAAGAGAAGCTGTAAACGAATTCTTCGATATCATAACCATATGGTACAGAGATGTACTTATGTATAAGGCAACAGGTGATAAGGATGCGATAGTCTTTAAGGAGGAAGAGAAAAGTATCAGGAAGGCGGCAGAAAGATCGTCTTATGAAGGGATCGAAAGGGTAATGGAAAAGCTTGATATAACAAAGGAGAGACTTAAGGCAAATGTCAAATTTGCGCTTGCCATCGAGCTTTTGCTTTTAACTATAAAGGAGAATTAGAATGCAAAATGTAATAGGAGTAAGATTCCGCACTGCGGGTAAGGTTTATTATTTTGATCCGCATGGGATTGAATTAAAGCGTAACGATCATGTGATAGTGGAAACAGCCAGAGGAATAGAGTATGGGACAGTTGTTCTGCCACCTACGGATGTGGAGGATGAAAAGATCATACAGCCCCTTAAAAAGGTGATAAGAAAGGCTACCCCGAAGGATGATGATACTGAGGCAAATAACCGGCTCAAGGAAAAGGATGCATATAAGATCTGTCTTGAAAAGATCCACAAGCACGGTCTTGAGATGAAGCTTATCGATGCGGAATATACATTCGATAATAATAAGGTACTCTTTTATTTTACGGCTGACGGAAGAATAGATTTCAGGGAGCTTGTCAAGGATCTTGCATCTGTTTTTAAGACAAGGATAGAGTTAAGACAGATAGGAGTAAGGGATGAGACAAAGATACTTGGAGGTATCGGATTTTGCGGAAGGCCTTTGTGCTGTCACACATATCTTTCCGATTTTGTTCCTGTTTCCATTAAAATGGCAAAGGAACAGAACCTTTCACTGAATCCGTCAAAGATATCGGGTATCTGCGGACGTCTGATGTGTTGTCTTAAAAATGAAGAGGAGACTTATGAATATTTAAACAGCAAGCTTCCTTCAATAGGAGACAGAGTATCGACAAATGACGGCCTTAAGGGAGAGGTATCGGGGGTAAATGTATTAAGACAGTTAGTAAGGGTTGTAGTAGATGCGGGTGATGATAAGGAAGTAAGGGAGTATAAGGTAAAGGATCTTAAATTTAAGCTCCGTCATAAAAAAGAAAAGGTCAGTGATGAAAATGACGCTGAGCTTAAACAACTTGAGCTTTTAGAAAAGAAGGACGGTAAATCAAAGCTGGATGATGATTGATCTTAAGGAAGATGAAAGAATAGATGATATCCAGAGAAAGGGATATAAGATCATACAGAATGTCAATAAGTTCTGCTTTGGTGTGGATGCTGTTCTTTTAAGTGATTTTGCAAGGGTTTTAAAAGGTGACAGAGTTCTTGATATCGGAACCGGAACAGGGATAATCCCCCTTTTGTTAGAGGCAAAAACAGAGGGAGAACACTTTACGGGACTTGATATACAAAAGGATTGCATAGATATGGCAGGAAGAAGTGTGTTGCTTAATAACCTGTCATCTAAGATAGATATGGTCTGCGGAGATATAAATAACGCGGGAGAGATCTTTAAGGACAGATATTTTGATGTGATAACCACCAATCCACCTTATATGATCGGAGACCACGGTGCAAGCGGTGAGAATATGGAGAAGGCTATCTCAAGACATGAGATATACTGTACCTTTGAGGATATAGCAAGGGAAAGCTCCAAAATGCTTAAGAACAAAGGAAGGTTTTATATGATCCACAGACCCTTCAGGCTTGTTGAGCTCTTTGCGACTCTGACAAAATATAAGCTTGAACCTAAAAAGATGAGACTTGTTTATCCTTTTTGCGATAAAGAGCCTAATATGGTACTTATTGAAGCACTAAAGGGAGGAGCATCAAGATTAGAGGTCATGAAGCCTTTGGTAGTTCATAAGAGTCCGGATGAATATACGGATGAGATCTATGAAATATACGGAAAGGACAGGGGATCGGAGAATGGCTGAAGAATGGGGAATGCTCTATCTTTGTCCCACTCCCATAGGAAACCTTAAGGATATAAGTGAGCGTATCTTAGATACATTAAGAGAAGTGGATATCATAGCCTGTGAGGATACGAGAAACAGTCTGAAGCTGTTTAATCATTACGGTATAAGTAAGCCTCTTACCAGCTATCACGAACATAATAAATATGATAAGGCAAAGGAGCTGATATTTAAGCTTAAGCAGGGAAATGATATTGCCATAGTAACTGATGCCGGAACACCGGGGATATCCGATCCCGGAGAGGTCATTGTAAAAGAGTGCTTAGATGAGGGAATAAGAGTTACTTCTCTGCCCGGGCCCTGTGCCCTGATCACTGCGCTTACAATGTCAGGGCAAAAGACGGGGAGATTTGTCTTTGAGGCCTTTCTTCCCCCGGAAAAAAAGGAAAGGGCAGAAATACTTAAGGAACTTAAGGATGAGACAAGAACCATGATCATATATGAGGCTCCGCATCATCTTAAGAAGACACTGAAGGATATCCTGGAAGCACTGGGAGACAGACAGATAAGTTTGTTAAGGGAGCTGACAAAAAAATTTGAGGAAGTAAAGAGAACTTCTCTGTCGGAGGCAGTTGCTTTTTATGACAATAATGAACCCAGAGGAGAATATGTTCTTGTTATAGAAGGGAAGGACAGGAAGATACTCAGATCTGAAAAAGAAGAAATATTTAAAGATATGTCTCTTGGCGAACATATGGAAATTTATCTTGAACAGGGTTATGATAAAAAGGAAAGTATGAAGCTTGTCGCAAGGGACAGGGGAATAAGTAAAAGAGACGTATATAATGCATTGTTACAGACAGGCAAATAATAACGTAATAAAGGAGAAAGATTATATTATGGAAAATAAGGGAAGCTATTATATCACTACGGCTATCGCATATACATCGGGAAAGCCCCATATAGGAAATACATATGAGGCTGTACTTGCAGACAGTATCGCAAGGTATAAGAGGCAGCAGGGTTATGATGTCCATTTCCAGACCGGCACCGATGAACATGGTCAGAAGATAGAATTAAAAGCTGAAGCAGAGGGTATAACGCCTAAGGATTTTGTTGATAAGGTATCCGGAGAGGTTAAGAGACTCTGGGATCTTATGGGTACTTCATATGACAGATTTATACGTACCACCGATAAGGATCACGAGACCCAGGTTCAGAAAATATTTAAAAAATTATATGAAAAGGGTGATATATATAAAAGCACATATGAAGGACTGTACTGTACGCCCTGTGAATCCTTCTGGACAGAATCCCAGCTTGTGGACGGCAAATGTCCCGATTGCGGAAGAGAGGTAACGAAGGCAAAGGAAGAGGCCTACTTTTTAAAACTCAGTAAATATGCCGATAAGCTGATCGACCATATAAACACTCATCCTGAGTTTATACAGCCTGTCTCAAGAAAAAATGAGATGATGAATAATTTCCTTTTACCGGGACTTCAGGATCTGTGTGTATCAAGATCCTCCTTTAAATGGGGAATACCCGTTGACTTTGATGATAAGCATGTCATTTATGTATGGATCGATGCGCTTTCGAACTACATCACCGGTATAGGCTATGATACTGATGGTAATAACAGTGATGATTATAACAAATACTGGCCTGCCGATCTTCACCTTATAGGTAAGGATATTGTCAGGTTCCATACAATTTACTGGCCTATAATACTGATGGCCTTGGATGTTCCGCTTCCGAAGCAGGTTTTCGGACACCCATGGCTTTTACAGGGTGGCGAAAAGATGAGTAAATCCAGGGGTAATGTTATCTATGCCGATGATCTTACGGATCTTTTTGGTGTGGACGCGGTAAGATACTTTGTACTGCATGAAATGCCCTATGAAAATGACGGTATAATAACATGGGAGCTTGTGGTTGAAAGATACAATTCTGATCTTGCCAATGTTTTGGGAAATCTTTTAAACCGTACTGTTTCCATGTCAAATAAATACTTTGACGGCTATGTCAGAAGCACAGATGCAAAGGAAAGTGTAGATGAAGATCTTAAGGAGGTTGTTACAAAGGCCAGGGATATAATAGCCGGAAAGATGAATGAATTAAGGGTTGCAGATGCCATTTCAGAGGTGTTCTCAATATTCAGAAGATGCAATAAGTATATAGATGAGACCGAACCCTGGGTTTTGGCAAGGGATGAGGCAAAAAGAGACAGGCTTTCGGAGGTTTTATATAATCTTACCGAATCGATCTGTATAGGAGCCAACCTTTTAGAACCTTTTATGCCTGAGACGTCGGAGAATATACTGCTTCAGCTAAGAGGAACAAAAAGAGATTATGATCTTCTGAATGAATATGGTATTTATGAATCGGGAACCAGGGTGACAGAAGAGCCAAAGATACTCTTTGCAAGACTTGATATTAAAGAGATCATGGCTAAGGTAGAAGAGATAAGAGCTAAGCAGAAGGCCGAGTATGAAGCAGAAAATGGGATCGGTACAGAAAAGGAGAAGGAATCGGAAGAGATTATAGACATAGAGGCTAAACCGGAGATAACCTATGATGATTTCTCAAAGCTTCAGTTTAGGGTCGGTGAGATAATAGAGTGTAATGAGGTTCCGAAATCAAAGAAGCTTCTGTGTTCAAAGGTAAAGATAGGAAGTCAGGTAAAACAGATAGTATCAGGGATAAAGGCCTATTATAAGCCGGAAGAGATGGTAGGTAAGAAGGTTATGGTTCTTGTGAATCTAAAGCCTGCAACACTTGCCGGGGTGGTGTCTGAAGGTATGCTGTTATGTGCTGAAGGGGCAGACGGAAGGTTAAGCCTTGTAAGTCCTGAAAGTGATATGCCTTCAGGAGCTGAGATCTGCTAAGGGCAGGTCGTTAACGCAGACAGATGTCCGGTATGATATAATTTCAGGGGAGCTTACAGTCAGTTGGGAGGAAATTGATTAATAAGGAGGGATAATTATGATGATCAAAAAAAGTAAGAGTCTGTTATTATCAGTAATATTGACTATGTCAATGTGTGTTACGGTATTTGCTACAGAGGCAGATACATCCGGAAACGCTCCGGAGACTTCTGAGGTGACAGCGACACCTACTGCAGCGCCAACAGAGGCGGCTGAGACGGCAACACCGACACCTACAGCAGCAGCGGCGGCTGAGACGGCAACACCGACACCTACAGCAACAGCGGCGGCTGAGACGGCAACACCGACGCCTACAGCAGCAGCGGCGGTTGAGACGGCAACACCGACACCTACAGCAACAGCGGCGGCTGAGACGGCAACACCGACTCCTACCGCTACAGCGGCAGCATCGCAGACGATAACCTTTGACAAGGCAT
The DNA here is from genome assembly GCA_024687745.1 of Lachnospiraceae bacterium. Classification (GTDB taxonomy): domain Bacteria; phylum Bacillota; class Clostridia; order Lachnospirales; family Lachnospiraceae; genus UBA2868. The sequence goes on along the minus strand of JAILEM010000112.1, from coordinate 16,670 downwards.
ATATAGCTCTTGGTCAGGATCTTACCCCTGATCAGTTAAATACCGTACTTTCTTTAATGGGTATACCTGCATCGGATCTTGATAAATATAATGTTGTTTATGTAACTAATGCCGATGAACATGCTAATCTTGATACTTATATCGATCCTTCTCTTATAGGGACAAAAGCTCTCTCATCGGTGCTTGTAAGACCTGCGGCAGAAGGATACGGAGTAGTGGTAACTACTAAAAATATCAGTTACTGCACTACCAATATGTACAGGAATGCCCTTATAACAGCCGGGGTAGAAAATGCGGATATAATGGTCGTTGCACCGACTCAGATATCAGGAACTGCAGCACTTATTGGTGCACTTAAGGCTTATGAGAATATGTCCGGTGAAAAGGTGTCCAATGCAGCTATCGATACTGCACTTAATGAGCTGGTAACCACAGGAGAGATATCGGATACCGTAGGATCATCAACAGAAGCAGAGGAGCTTATATCTTATATAAAGGCTCAGGTAGCCGCAAATGATCTTAATACCAGAGATGAGATGGATGCAGCCATAAGAAAAGGTATGGTGGATCTCAATGTAACTCTTACGGATGAGGATATAGATAAGACGGTAGACCTTATGATGAAGATCAAGGAAATGGGAATAGATTTCAATGTATTGGCCGATCAGGCAGATGATATATATGCAAAATATAAGGATCAGATCGATGCCGGAACATTTACGATCGATGATGTTAAGCTTGAAGATCTGGGACTTGGTAAGCTGATATCAAATGCCGCAGGTGAATTTTTTAAATCAGTTACAGAGTCGGTTAAGGGATTTTTCTCCAATATTTTTTCTTTTAAAAAATAGACAGGGGATAATTTAAAATGAAAAGTATGTCATATCTGGTCCGGCCGATACAAAGAAATGAGTGGGAAGATGCGATGCAGCTTGCCTGGGATACTTTTCTGATCTATGAGGCTCCGGAATACAGCAGGGAAGGAATTAACAGCTTCAGGAATTTTATAAGGGATCCTATACTAAAAAGAATGTTTATAATGGGTGAATATATTGCCTACGGAGCCTTTATAAACGAGCAGATAGCAGGGATAATAGGAATAAGAAATACCAGTCATATTTCCCTGCTGTTTGTGGAAACAGGACAGCATCACAGGGGGATAGCAACAGCCCTTGTCAGACATTGTGTTTCAAAGCTTAAGGAACATGATATAAAAACGGTAACGGTAAATTCGTCTCCCTATGCAGTGGGTTTCTATCACAGGATAGGGTTTGTGGATACTTCTGAAGAGATCGTCAGTGACGGTATAAGATACACACCGATGAAACTGACGATATAAACAGGAAAGATTTTATAAATAAAGGTGGAAGAATAAATGGGTAAATTTTTCAGTCTGGATAGTCCGGTAATGTCATTTTTGAATAAAGTAGCTGATCTGATGATCTTAAATCTTCTTTATTTTTTCTGTTCACTTCCCATTATAACGATAGGGGCAACAACGACAGCTCTTTATTATGTGACACTGAAAATGGTAAGAAATGAAGAATCCTATATAGTTAAGGGATTTTTTAAGTCCTTTAAACAGAATTTCAAACAGGCCACTGTAATGTGGATCATAGATCTTATCATACTTGGTATATTCATGGCGGATTTTGCGGTAATAACCGGAAAGGTGGGAGGAGTTGAATTTCCTTCAACAACTTTCTCAACGATAATGAAGGTACTGCTTTTGTCTGCGGCGATACTGATACTTTTTACATTTACCTTCTCTTTTCCGGTATTATCGAAGTTTGACAATACTATAAAGAATACCTATAAAAATTCATTTATCATGAGTATAAGACATTTCCCTACAACCATCGTAACCATAATACTTTGGGGAGTATGTCTTTTCCTGCTGGCAGTGATGCCGCAGCTTTTGATCTTTGCGGTCATACTGTTGTTTTCTGTGATCGCCTATATCACATCTATGCTATTTGTGAAGAATTTTGATAAGTACATATCTACGGAGGATATGGAAAATACAACGGGAATAGATGATATGGATTGGCATGTCAATAAAGAAAATGAGGAGAACAGTCAGGAATCGGATACGGTTAAAAGTGAGTCATAAACTTATCTGACAAAAGGTAAACTATGGGTAGCAGTGCAAAAAATGAAGAATCAACCCTGAAGAAGATATGGCATGTTATTATTATATTGGTTGTTTTCATTTTAATTACGATCAATTATACAAATAAGATGCACAAAAAAGCTGAAAATGTTGTCATAAACAGGTATATGCAGATAGCCCAGGATGCTTCCAGACAATATGCCGAGAAATTTTCAGCCATAAATACAACTGCAAAAATGATCGCAGGATACTGCAGTAATTCCGAAGATCACCAAAACAGTACAAATACCTCTCTTCTTGCAACAGCAAAGGATAAACTGAATCTGGATAACGGATATATAATAGATCAGACAAAGTCCGTGATCGATTCAGAAAACAATGTCTATCCCTCAGCAAAGGATATTATTCCCTTTGTTGAATTTTCGGAAGATAAGATAGATAAAGTCAATACGGTAACCTCAGACGGGAAGCTTATACATTATATCCTTCAGCCTATAGGGAATTTAAATGAGGGTGCCGTCGTACTTGTTTTTTCAAATGAGAAGCTTTCAAGTATATCAGATGTTGCAGAAGGTGCTGTCTATGCAAGAAATATAGCATATTTTCTTCTGTCAAAGGACGGTACCATCCTTGATAATGCAGGATACGGTACAAATATCTATAAGGTCGGAAGTAATGTATTTGAGGCTCTGGATATAGATAACCTGGAATTTGTCAATATAACCAGAAATACCTTTTTAAATAACATAGAGACCGGCGTTTCAGGCAATGCAGAGGTAAAAAAAGACGGTGGATCAAGCTATATAGTCTATACTCCGGTCAGCGAGGACGACTGCCTTATAATGCTGATGATCACCGAAAAGCAGATGAAGGCACGTGTCAAGGAGGAGAACCGCTATACGGCAATTTATCTCTGGGAGCTTATAGCCTTATTTATTATCCTGATAGGTTACAGTATCGTAATACTCATTCAGGGAGTGTTAAAGCTTAAAAATAAGAGCAGAACCCTTACAAACCGTGCGGAGACCGATCTTCTTTCCGGGCTTTATAATAAGATAACGACAGAGAATAAGATAAAGGAATATATTTCGGAATCTGAAGATAACAAGGCGATGATGTTTCTTATCGATATCGATAATTTTAAAAAGATAAACGATACAATGGGACATGCCTTTGGGGATGAGGTCATAAAGAGTGTTGGCCAGGCACTTAAGGCGCAATTCAGGGCATCTGATATAGTAGGAAGGCTCGGAGGCGATGAATTTGTCGTATTTCTTAAAAATATGCCTGATAATGAAACAATGATGAAGGAATCCAAAAAGCTGGATCTTTTGTTTAAGGATTTTCAGGTAGGAACCTATACCAGATATAAACCTACGGCAAGTATAGGCGTCACTGTTTTTCCAAAAGACGGACAGGATTTTGAGACCCTGTATAAGAGGGCGGATGAGGCTTTATACAGATCCAAGAATAACGGAAAGAACCAGCTTACATATTATAACAGTCCGGACAGTGATAAAAAAGAAGGGGAAGAATAGTAGAAATTGAACAAAGGTTTTTTCCGATGTCTTAGGCAAAATGCATATGAATTAAAAAAATATTTGTGAAATAGTGGCATTTTAAAAAATTATATGTTTTGTTATAATTTTTTTCGGAGTGATGCGGAAGCATACATTATATTTTTTTAGGAGGAATTGTAAATGTCTAGTTTGTCATTAAAGAATATCTGCAAGGTATATCCTAATGGTTTTGAGGCAGTTAAGGATTTTAATCTTGAGATATCAGATCAGGAATTTATTATTTTCGTAGGACCTTCAGGATGTGGTAAGTCCACTACACTTCGTATGATAGCAGGATTGGAAGAGATTTCATCCGGTGAATTGAAGATAGGAGACAGGGTTGTCAATGACGTAGAGCCCAAGGACAGAGATATAGCAATGGTATTCCAGAACTATGCTCTTTATCCTCATATGACTGTATATGATAATATGGCTTTCGGACTTAAGCTTCGTAAGGTTCCCAAGGATGAGATAGATAAGATGGTTAAGGAAGCAGCTAAGATCCTCGATCTTACAGCTCTTCTTGATCGTAAGCCCAAGGCTTTATCAGGTGGTCAGAGACAGCGTGTGGCTATGGGACGTGCCATCGTTCGTAATCCCAAGGTTTTCCTTATGGATGAGCCTTTATCAAACCTGGATGCAAAGCTTCGTGTACAGATGCGTATAGAGATCGCAAAGCTTCATCAGAGACTTGGAACCACGATCATCTATGTTACACATGACCAGACAGAGGCTATGACACTCGGAACCAGGATCGTTGTTATGAAGGATGGTGTTATCCAGCAGGTTGATACTCCTCAGAATCTCTATGAGAAGCCCGCTAATCTGTTTGTAGCAGGATTTATGGGATCTCCTCAGATGAACTTCTTAGATGCGGTTGTTGAGGTTGAAGGCGAGACGGCAAATCTTAAGGTTGCAGGAAAGTCCATACCTCTTCCTCCTTCAAAGTCAAAGAAGCTTATTGAAGGTGGATACAGCGGAAAGACAGTTACATTTGGTATTCGTCCCGAGGATGTATATGATTCAGAGATGTTTATTGAAACATCACCTCACAGTGTATTTGAGTCAACTGTTAAGGTTTATGAGCTCCTTGGTGCTGAAGTGTTCTTATACTTTGACCTGGATGAGTTCCCTATCACAGCAAGAGTTGATCCCCGTACAACAGCAAGACCCGGCGATACGATCAAGTTTGCCCTTGATACAGAGAAGATTCATGTATTTGACAAAGAGACAGAGATGACAATTACAAATTAGTGATAATTTACAAATCAAAGGGGAGAGATAAAGCGTCTCTCCCCTCTTTTTTTGGGAGGTATAAATGATATCCAATCACATTATACAGAACTGTATTAATGAATTAAGTCAAATATCAAAGGCTGAATTTCTTGTATCGGATTCTCTTGGAAATATAGTTGCCAGAACGGAAAAAGCAGAGGACATAGATAAACCGTCCATACTTGGTTTTATGAGTTCACCGGCTCAGGTACAGGAGCTTAAGGGAAGACTTTTATTTAAGGTAAGCGAGGACTCGGAACCAAGCTACATACTTGTAGTTGATTCTGAGGGGGATGCTTTTCTAATAGGAAAAATGACTGTATGCCAGATACAGAATCTCATAATAGCATACAGAGACAGAATAGATAAGAACAGCTTCTACCAGAATCTTATTCTTGATAATCTTTTGCTTGTAGATATCTATAACAGGGCACAAAAGCTTCATATAGAGGCTGTAATGCCCCGTATCGTTTATGTAATAGAGATCACTGCCGATAAGATCCATAATGCTACCGAGATGATAAAGGAGCTGGTAAATGTGCAGGCCGGAGACCATGTTACGAGTGTGGATGAGACACACATAATAGTAATAAAATGCTTATCGGAGGAAGAAGCAGAGGAAGAGAATGACGATACTGCAAAGATGTTTGTTGATATGCTTAACTCTGAAGCCATGGTAAGTGTCAGGGTAGCTTATGGTACGGTTGTAAATGAGATAAAAGGAGTTTCAAAATCATATAAAGAAGCGATGATGGCATTGGATGTAGGAAAGATCTTCTATGCCGGAAAAAGTATAATCGCCTACAGTACTCTCGGTATAGGCAGACTTATATACCAGCTTCCGGTGAACCTTTGTCAGATATTTATAAATGAGGTTCTTGGAGAGCATAAACTGGATGAGATAGATGATGAGATACTGACTACAGTAAGCAAATTCTTCGAAAACAGTTTAAATGTATCTGAGACATCCAGACAGTTGTATATTCACAGAAATACACTTGTCTACAGGATAGAAAAGCTTCAAAAGGCAACGGGGCTTGATGTGAGAGTATTTGATGATGCCCTCACATTAAAGATAGCTACGATGGTCGACAATTATATTAAATATATGGAGAGGAATTCATAAATATCCTATATTCCTCTAAGAGATGTCTTTATATTGTATTTTTCGAGCTGTTTGACAAACTCAAGCAGCTCTTCTTTTGTATAGGATGAAAGTGAATGATCAGTTACGTTTTCAGAATCCGTAAACGGCTGAAGATAGTAATCCTTAGCACCGCTTATGAGTTTTCCTATCTCATCAAAAACCTCCCTGTTATGATATTCCTTTATAACAGTTGTACGAAATTCAAAGGGGATGGGACTGTTTTTTAGAACGGAAATACTTCGTTTTATTGCTTCATCGTTTATCTGACTGACTCCGCAAACCTTTGTATAGCCTGCAAGGGATGACTTTATATCCATGGCTGTATAATCAAGCAGTCCATTATTTATAAGCTTTTCTATCGTTTCTGGTGAAGTTCCGTTTGTATCAAGCTTTATACTGAAGCCCAGCTTTTTTACCTTTTTTAGAAAATCTTCAAGGTCCTTCTGAAGGGTTGGTTCACCACCGGAAATACAGATTCCGTCAAGTATGCCTGTTCTGTGTTCAAGAAAGGACAATACCTCATTTTCTGAGATATATCCCATATTTACATCTGCCTTTGCAAGCTCCATGTTATAGCAATAAGGACAGCGGAAATTACATCCGGGAGTAAAGACAGTTGCCGCCACCTTTCCGGGATAATCCAATAATGTTGTTTTCTGTACACCGAATATTTGCACCTGTACACTCTCCATGATATATTTTTAAAGAAAGGATCATATACCGGGTATACCGGTTAAGTGATGATTTCCTTAGGCAATGAGTATAATAACATATTTTCAGGTGCAGGAATATGGATATTCACGAAAAATATATGAAGGAAGCTATCAAACAGGCAAGAAAAGCGGAAGCCATAAACGAAGTTCCGATTGGCTGTGTGATAGTATATGAAGATAAGATAATCGCAAGGGGTTATAACAGGAGAAAAACAGATAAAAACACACTGTCCCATGCAGAGCTTATTGCTATAAGAAAAGCAAGTAAAAAGCTTGGAGACTGGAGACTTGAGGGTTGTACGATGTATGTGACGCTTGAACCGTGTCAGATGTGTGCGGGAGCAATAGTCCAGGCAAGGATAGACAGGTGCGTTATAGGATGTATGAGTCCTAAATCGGGATGTGCAGGTTCTATCATCAATCTCCTTAATATGGAGGAATTTAATCATAAGGTCGAGATAATAAAGGGAGTTCTTGAAAAAGAATGCAGCGGTATCCTTTCTGATTTCTTTATTAAACTGAGGGAAAAACTTAAAACAGAGAAGGATGCCGATTAAAGAGTCCTTGTAAACAGTATTTAAATAATATAAAATGGTGAAGCTATGATCAATATTACAGAAATGCTTGAAAAAACCGAAAAAACAAATCCTGATGGGATAGCCTATACAGATCCTGAAAGCTCTGTCACATACGGTGAGCTTTTGGAAGGATCGAAAAAGACAGCATCCTTTTTTTTATCCGAAGAAATTATAAAACCCCGGGAAAAACAGAATGCCGTAGCTTTTTATATGGAAAAAAGCTGTGAAGCGATGCAGGTCATCTTCGGGGCTGTATACGCAGGAGCCTTATACAGCTTCATTGATGTAAGACAGCCTGCGGACAGAGCACTTAAGGTTTTATCCGTATTAGAGCCTTCTGTTATAATCACAGACCAAAAGAATATGGATCCACTAAACGAAATATTGAAGGATAAGTTAAGGATACCTGTATTTGAGATAAAGGAACTTATAAGCAGGGTCAGTTCTTTTTCGGTAAAGGAAGAACTGATCGAAAGGGTTTCCGTGGAGCATTATGATCTGAAGCCCCTGTATGTAAATTTTACAAGCGGGAGTACCGGAGCACCAAAGGGTGTTGCCGTATCCCACAGATCGGTCATAGACTTTATCAGTGAATTTACCGAGGTATTTGACATAAACGATAAGGATATAATAGCAAATCAGGCACCCTTTGATTTTGATGTATCTGTTAAAGATATATACAGCGGTCTCTACAAAGGTGCAAGGGTAGTGCTCATCCCCAGAGAATACTTTTCCAATCCCACCGTTCTTATGGATTATCTGGGAGATAATGAAGTGACAACTCTGATCTGGGCCGTATCTGCCATGTGCTTTGTATCCATAATGAACGGGCTGGAATATCGTATACCCAACAAGATAAACAAGATCATGTTCAGCGGCGAACTAATGCCTGTAAAACACCTCAATAAATGGAAAAAATTTATACCAAACGCTTTGTATGTTAATCTCTACGGGCCTACGGAGATAACCTGTAACTGTACTTATCATATTATTGACAGGGAATATGAAAATAACGAAATAATACCTGTGGGTATTCCCTTTAAAAATGAAAAGGTCTTTCTGTTAGATGAGGACAATAATGAGATAAAAGAGACGGATACAGAGGGAGAGATCTGTGTCGGAGGTACCTGTCTTGCACTGGGTTATTATAAGGATGAAGAAAAAACCGCATTAAGCTTTGTTCAGAATCCTCTAAATAAGTGTTTTTATGAAAGGATCTATCGTACGGGTGATATAGGAAAATACGATGAAGAGGGCAGGCTTATTTACACCTCAAGAAAAGATTTCCAGATCAAGCATATGGGTCAGCGTATAGAGTTAGGTGAAATAGAAGTGGCAGCCATGTCTGAGGAGGAGGTATCAAGAGCCTGCTGCCTTTATGATATGAAGAAAAAGAGGATAGTACTCATATATACGGGAGATATGGAGAAGGCTGTCCTGAACGGGAATTTACATACCAAGCTCCCGCCTTATATGATTCCTGGTAAAACAGTGAAGATCGATGAATTTCCGTTGAACAAGAACGGAAAGATCGACAGAAAGGCTCTGGAGGAATATTTATAATGTTAAATGAGGGCGAATTCAGAAGAATATCCGAAAAATATAAAACTCCTGTCTATGTCTTTGATGCAGATGAGGCCATCGAAAGGGTAATTGCGGCAAAAGAACTCTTAAATTCTTCACACAGCGAAAAAAAGACAGGTCTTTGTTATTCGATAAAGGCAAATCCTTTTTTGGTACCTGTTCTTAAGGATGTGGCTGATAAATTCGAAGTATGCAGTCCGGGAGAGTTAAGTATCTGTAAATATCATAAGATAGAAGGGGATATGATAATCTATTCCGGAGTACATAAGGAGGAAGAGGATATCAGGGAAGCCGTAGAATACGGTGCAGGGATTATCACGGCAGAGTCTGTAAGACATTATGAGCTGCTTGATAAGGTTCTCAAAGGAATGAAAAAAAAGGCAAAGCTAATCTTAAGATTGTCTGCTAAGAGTCAGTTTGGGATGTCACTTGATGATCTTAAAGAAGTGATAAGGTTGAACAGGGATAATGAAAATATCGAAATAGCAGGAATCCATTACTTTACGGGTACCCAGAGAACTAAGATAAGACATCAGGTCGAAGAGCTTACAATGCTTAAAGAGGTGATAGGTGAACTGAGGAAAGAATCTGATCTTAAGCTTCCATATCTTGAGTATGGGCCCGGATTGCCATATCCGTATTTTGAAAACGATGACCATTCAGATACACTTGCTCCTTTAAAAGAGCTTACTCCCTGCCTTAAGGAGATATCTGAGATATGCGAGCTTACTGTTGAAATGGGAAGATTCCTTGCCAGCAGCTGTGGATACTATCTTACGAAGGTTGTTGATAAAAAATCTTCTCATGGCAGAAACTGGTGTATCGTTGACGGCGGCATACATCATCTGAACTATTTAGGACAGATGATGGGCATGAAGATACCGGTAATAAAGCTATATTCTCAGGAGGATACGGACAGTAGGGAAAAGAGTGAGTGGGCAATATGCGGATCCCTGTGTACCACGAATGATATCCTTGTCAGGGAATACAGCATGAAGGAGCCTCTGCTTAACGATCTTATGGTTTTTTGCAACACGGGTGCATATTCTGTAACGGAGGCAATGGGACTTTTCCTAAGTCGTACGCTTCCGGGGATAGTTATATATAAAAGCGGTGATACATATCTTGCAAGAGATTTTATGGATACATGGAAGATAAACATCTGAGGATATCATTTTGAAAGCATTTTGATCAGCTCTTTTGTATAAAGTGTCCTCCCTTTATAAGACATGTGATTCATGTCTTCATAATTTTCCGGATCTGTGTTATCAAAATCCACATCGGAAGCAAGGATGTATTTAACGTTCCTTTCCTCTAAAAGATCGATAAATACCGAAAGATATTTCTGATATACAGGATCGTTATAGAGCCTGTAATAGGGAGGAGTTTCTATAAAAATAAAGTCCTGCCCATCCTTTATACACTTATCTATCAGCTCCTTAACGGCTGCAGTCTGGGCATCTGACTCTTCCAGATCACTTATATCAAATTCTTCATTTTCAAGATATTCCCTGCCGGGAGATACTGTCTCATCTGTTTTTGCCCCTTTATAATATCTTGTGGCATAAATGGGTTCCGTTACAGGATAGGTGATAAGATCATCGAACCCGGAGGTGACAAAATATTCATACATCATGGGAAGATCGGTATTTCCGCTCTCATACATCTTAGACCATAGTCTTTTCTTTCCGTCCCATGACATATCCCATATTATCCTCGAATCAGACAGCATCACTTCCTCTGTCAGCATAAGGGGTCCAAGCTCAAAAAGCATGAGATCATAGGTATTATCCGATCTTTTCCTGATCTCATCATATTGTATATCCACAGCAACGCACTGGTTTCCTCCATAGGATATGTCAAATACCTTCCCATCAAAAGCATCATCCATCATGGGCATATCTACGTTACTCCTGAAGGTGGAGGATCCTATCAGTAAAACCTTAAGATCACCGGCATCTACAGCGGCTTTTATGCCCCTGTTACCGATAGGGATCTTTGAAGAATATAGATTTTTAAAGATTACTGCAGCCATTATCACCAAAAAGGCTATCAGCAGTGTTTTCACTATTTTTTTCATAACAATCCTCAGAAGGCCTGATACATAAAGCCCGATTGTCCCATAACGCCAAACAGAGCAGTTATTATCAGCAGAATACATCCGTATACATATCTGTGCCCGGTAAACAGAGCAGATCCCTTTTCCTGCAGAAGCTCTATAATAAATAAACCGGCTATGAGCAGGATTACAATTATGACCGAGGCTACAGCCTGATTACCGTTTCCAAAGGGTGTGAGCGCAGCTAAGATTGTCTGTATACTGATCCTTGTTTTAGTAAAGATCGTTTTATATATGAACAGGGCATCCTTCATGGATTCAGCCCTGAACATGACTTCACCGATGCAGACTATAAGGAAGGTTCTGAGTGTCTGGAATATTTTAATAAAAGTATTATCATCATTCCAGTGAAGCTTTTCTCTCAGTTTTTTGATATATGAAGCGGTACAGACAGAAAAGAGCATTATTATCGCAAAATAGACACCCCATCCTATATACACAACTTCTGCTCCGTGCCAGATACCTGTTACTATCCAAACAAGGATCAGAGGAAAGACTGTTCTGATATTTCCTTTCTTTGCCTTTGGAAAGATCTTATACATCACCTTCGATATCTTCTTATTCCATTTTGAAGTAACGGCGGGAAGCATCAGGTGGTTTTTAAACCATTCGTTCAGGGATATATGCCATCTCCTCCAGTATTCCTGTATGTTTCTTGAAAAATAGGGACGTCTGAAGTTCTCAGCAAGATTTATACCCAACATTTTGGAAATACCACAGGCTATATCCATATATCCTGAAAAATCCGCATATAATTCAATAGCATAGAAAAAAACTGCGATGATGAGTGTAAGCCCTCCATACATATTGGGGGTAGAGAAGACCGTATTTACATAATAGTTTAATCTGCCTGCTATTACGAGTTTTTTAAACAGTCCCTTTATTATCCTGTATCCGCCCTCTTTGATGTTGGAAAGTTCGAATCCGTGATAAGAAATGAGCTGATCCTTCATGTGCTGATAAGTACCTATAGGTCCTTCCGTTATCTGCGGAAAATAAAGGATGAATAAAGCATAGTGAAAAAAGTTATCACTTGGTTCGATCTTTTTGTCGTAACAGTCATGAGCATAACCTAAGGTCATAAAGGTATAAAAAGATATTCCGAAAGGTACGATCAGATCATGGATATCAAAGTATATACTGTATCTGAAAACTATGAGTATTCCGAGATTTATGATAATTGTCAGTATAAAGTGCGATTTTACGGGATTCTTCATCAGAAACCAGGTGCTTATAATGGATGTCAGGATAAACACGACATATAAAGGTCTTACCCACATATAAAAAACAAGACTAAAAATAAGAAGCACCTTCCATTGATGCTCCTTTGGGATCTTGTAATATATTATCAGTAATATAATTACAAATATAAGAAACGGAATAGATATAAGGCTCATAAATACAGCTCTTGATCTTTATTGTAAAAGAAAAATCCAGGTTATCATCAGCTCTCAACTGATCAAAATCATGCATCCTGCTTCGAAGAACATTTCCTGCACGTTACCTGTACAGTTAACTCAACCCAGGCACCCTCACGGCACATGGAAGATTCCGCTTAGTGCTGCTTCATTCCTGACCTGACACGGTTCACAGATTCCCATTGCGTAAGACCCGGATATCAACGCCACTTATACAGGGCAGCTACAGGAGCAGTATCCCCTCAGCAGGATATCACCCCTGCTATAGCGGATTTCAGGTACAGAGAGCCGCTAACTCCCCGGCTGCATGACTTAGTAATTATACTATTATTGTATATTTTATGCAAATAGGCTTTTGCTTTGTGCAAAAGGTCATCTGATCAATTGTTTCCTACAGGTAGAAAGGGTAAGAGTGCATTGGCAAGTGTTATCGCAGGCATTGTCTGCAGCCATACTTTACCGGGGCCTGTAACCTTGGTATTAAAGAGGCCTTCTCCGCCAAGGATGACATTTCCGGCACCGCTTATTTTTTCTATATCCATGGTACAGGTTTCCTCCATAGCAGCAAGATATCCTGTATCTATAAGGATAGATTCGCCGGGAGCAAGATCATAATTGTAGGTTGATCCGTTTATTTCAAGGAATACCATACCCTGTCCCCTAAATCTCTGCATGATAAAGCCCTCTCCGCCAAAGAATCCGGTTCCGATCTTCTTCTGGAAAAAAATATCCATATCAACACCCGGTGTATTGGCAAGGTATGAGCTCTTCTGAGCCACGATAGGAGCATTGGTAACATTAAAGCAGAGGATGTCTCCGGGGAAGGAAGAAGCAAAAGCTATCTCTCCGGGACCTGAGTTAGCTGTATAGGTATTTCTGAAAAAAGATTCTCCCGTGATCGCGGATTTAGCCATTTTTCCAAGAGCCCCCATTAAGCCGCTGCCTTTCTTTCCGCCTACTCCTGTACTCATTGAAATTGAAGTAGTCATCCATGACATAGAGCCCTTTTCACATTCGATGGATTCACCGGCTTCTAACTGGCATATAAGTGCCGGAAGCGGTTCATTGATAACTTTGTAATTCATAATTTACCTCCCTTTGTAAACTTTTAAAACTTAAAAACCTAATATATATTATATCACATCAGAGGTAAAATGATATTAATACTTCAGGATATGATTCATTTTATTATCCGGCCAGTTACATTCTTCTTTAGCAGGACAGAAGAAGCAGGGACGACTTAGCTTATCCGCTCTGTAAATAAGATCCGAAAGATCCCTGTTATCACATTCCGGATCTTTTCTGTGATCTCTTATCGCTTTTATGATCAATTGAACTTCCTCTCCGGAATAAGAGGAATCAGAGAGGATCTTAAGGGCGATATCAGCCGATGCAAGCTCATGAGGAGTGCCGTTTTCGTATTGCTCATCTCTTCCTATATCATGAAGAAGGGCAGCGGCATATATGATATCCTTTGGTATATCATAGTTCTCTGAAAGATTTATTATCATGGCTATCCTTGCAACATCAAGAAAATGACTCATATCATGATGGCAGAATATTCGATCCTTTTCATATTTATTAATTTTCTCGACATGAGAGAGGTATCTCTCATCTTTTAAAAGGTAATCATATCTTTCCATGGGAAACCTCTTTAATGTGATAAAAATAATATATTTATAATACAGGATATCCTGATCATCCTTTCTTTCAGCGTAGATCTCTTCCTTTGGATATTGTATGGGCAGCATCCTTAAGGCTCTGCCAAAAGGCTATTCTACTGATATTCTGTATATCTGTATGCTTTGTATCCGGCATGAGCTTTATTTTTTTAAGAATACTCCTCTGTCCCTGGCCAAGCATCCTTACATAAGATGTCATTTCTTTTATTCTCTTTCCGAATATTCTTGGGGCTTCAGCCATTTTTTCATAATTTTCCTGCGCTTTTTCATTGAATTCATTATGCATATCTTCTACCTGCTTAAGCAGAGCAGACAAACTGGATTCGGTCAATGCCAGATCAGCACCCAGCATTATGGCAAAGATCAAAGATGAAAATTCATAAAAAAGGGGACTGATCAAAGAATGCATATCTGAAACTGCGGGTATTAGATATTTTACGATAAGTATACCGGCCAGTCCGAATCCTAAACTCGCAGGAATACAGATACGACCGTTAATATTTAGGGGAATATTACTGTAATCCCACCATCTTGCGTGAAATCTTTTTTCCAAAAACCAGGATGTAGCATATTCCGCAACAGCACTTCCCAGCATACAGATCAAAAAGACAGCCCAGATCGGAAAATCCGGATCTGTAAGTACGGGAAATTCCTTGAAAACGATCGAGGTGATCACAACAACCGATCCATATATCGGGCATATCGGACCAAACAGAAAACCCCGATCCTGCCAGCGCTTCTCCTTTATTGTACAGTATATAGACTCCCATATCCACCCAAGGAAGCTGTAAATGATAAATTCAGTAAAATATTGTGCCAGATCCACCTCTCTACTCCTTATTTTATTATCCAAAAATATTTATATCATTTCCAAGACCACAGTTGATACATATATCTGCCATTTCACTGCTGCTTTCCTTCATTCCCGTTGCTACCCATTCAAGAATAGTAGCCTTTAGAGCCCCTATATTTCCAACTATCCTGTAATGCATTATGGTGGAATGCTCTTTAACCTTATCCTCAACTATAAAGGGCAGCTTTTCAAACAGAACATCCATAAGATTTGCCTTATGAAGGGTTTCTATAAGAGAACGGTTATTTGCCGAAAAAGAAAAAACCTCCTGAAGCCAAAGCCTGGGATTCTTCTTAAATAAAGGTTTATTGAGTGATTCGACAAAGGACGAAAGAATAGCATCTTCAACTTCTACGATTATGTCTTCCTTCCTGTCATAATTCCTGTAAAAAGACTGTCTTGAAACCCCGGCTTTTCTGACAATTTCAGATATAGTGATCTCTTCAAAATTTTTTTTCTCCATGATATTTATGAGAGCTATGCAAATTGACTCCTTTGTTACCTTGTTTGCCTCATTATTTGACATATGTTTTATCTTCTGATTCTTTTCTTCACTCATACCGTTCACTCTTTCATTGTCTTTCGGTGAGACAAAACAATAACAATATGTAACAGTCATCGCCATATCCATTGACTGGTATAGGTTTAGGTGATACAGTTGTATCATCGATTTGATGATACAACTGTATCACCACCATGTCAATATTTTTGTTAAATGATACAGATTATAGGAGATTTTATGATGGAGGCTGAATACACATCATTTGGAATATTGGTCCTTTTGATCTCTTTACTGGGATATATATTGGAAAATATCTGGCTTGCCGCCACTAAGGGTTATTGCGACAACAGGAATATGTACCTGCCATTTCTGTTAGGTTACGGATTACTTGTAGTTGGTATGTATCTGATCATGGGAACACCTGATGATATTGTTTTTTTTGGTAAAATCCCATACAAGGGAAATGACAGACAAATGTATTATCTGTTAGCTGTAATTATCGTAAGTATCGGAGAAATAGCCCTGGGAACTCTGGTAGAAAAAAGCTTTGGATTTGAGTATTGGAACTACAGTTGGATCCCTCTTCATATCACAAAATATACTTCTGTACCGACCTCTTTGGGATTTGGTGCTATCATCACTCTGTTTATGGACAGGATATTTACGCCTGTATTAGCATGGGCACATCAGATATACACCCCAATGCTTTCGTTCATCATAAAATTACTGTTAACTGCCTGCTTTGCAGATATGATAATCTCCTTTATCAAAATGTATCGCTCAGGTGGCCAAAACAGGCTATGGTGTTTTTGTGTACGCAGACGGAGGGATTCCCACCGGCGGCTTTGCCGCCTTTCAGGCCGGCTTCGGCACGAAAGCTCCACCGGAGCTTTCTAAGCTGTTTCACAGCTTGCCTCGCGTTCGAATCCCTATATGTACCCAAAAACAGGATACCTTTCGGTACCCTGTTTTCGTGTACGCAGACGGAGGGATTCCCACCCTTTACAGTTTTAAGAATGCGGTAAAATCAATGGTTTGAGAGAGTGCTGTTTCGTCAAAGTCATAATTTGTCATAATTCAAAACAGGTCACTATGAGACCCTGTTCGTATCAATTCAAGTATCAGTT
>JAILEM010000057.1 GCA_024687745.1 Lachnospiraceae bacterium | reverse complement strand
TTTGCGATCCCGCTGCTGCTTGGAAATCTATTTCAGCAGCTTTATAATATGATCGATACGATGATCGTCGGTCGTTATCTTGGCGTTAATGCACTTGCGGGGGTAGGAGCGACCGGAAGCATCAACTTTTTGATAGTGGGCTTCTGCATAGGTGTATGCAGCGGTTTTACCATTCCCTTTGCACACAGATTCGGGGCCGGAGATATCGAGGGTCTTAAAAAGCATCTTGGAAACAGCTATCTTCTCTCTGCCTTTATCGCTGTTACAGTGACGGTTACGGTCGCATTTCTCTGCAGGAATATACTTATATGGATGAAGACACCTGAGGATATCATGGAATATTCATATGATTATATCCTCATAATCTTTATCGGGATCCCTGCAACATTTTTATATAACATCCTTTCCGGAGCTATCAGATCCGTGGGCGACAGTAAGACACCCCTTATATTCCTGGTGGTTGCCACATTTATAAATATCGCTCTGGATATGCTCTTTATAATCGTGTTAAAGCTTGGTGTCAGGGGGGCTGCCCTTGCTACGGTTTTTTCCCAGCTTCTTTCCGGGATAATGTGTATGATATCGATCAAAAGGAGATTTCCCATACTTCATATCGGGATGAATGATCTGAGACCGGAGATCCATTGCATAAAAAGGCTGTGCGGTATGGGTATACCTATGGGTCTGCAATATTCGATCACAGCAATTGGCGGTGTTATCTTACAGGCAAGCGTTAACTCTCTTGGGGCAGTGGCGGTGGCTTCGATCACTGCTGCCAATAAGGTCTCTATGTTTTTTGCCTGTGTATTTGATGCGCTTGGTGCGACCATGGCTACCTACGGCGGACAGAATGTGGGAGCAAAGCGTATAGACAGAGTGGATGCTGGGCTTAGGATAAGCAGTATAATAGGAATAGTTTATTCCGGCCTGGCATTTTTGATCCTTCATCTCTTCGGGGAGAGGATGATAGGTCTGTTCATAGATGAACCGTCTCCTGAGCTTATATCAAATGCTACAAGATTTCTGATGATAATAGCATCGTTCTATATCCTTCTTGCCTTTGTGAACATTGTCAGATTTCTTATTCAGGGTATGGGGTTTTCGACTCTTGCCGTGCTTGCAGGGGTACTTGAGATGATCGCAAGGACACTGGCCGGATTTTTGCTGGTACCAAAATTTGGATTTACGGGAGCCTGCTTTGCTTCTCCTCTTGCCTGGATCCTGGCTGATGCCTTTTTGTTCCCGGCATATTTTTATGTAAGAAAGAGGCTTAAAAGGGTTTTTGAGGGATGAAGTGAAGAAGGAGTTTAGATCTTAGGATGTTCAAGCCCTGATAAGGACGGATGGAGGCTCTGCCAGGGTTGTTTTTTGGTATATATAATGGTATAATACTACGGAAGTATGCTTAAGAGAGGAATTGTTATGAGAACTTATCTTGTGACCGGCGGTGCCGGATTTATAGGATCTAATTATATTCACTATATGTTTTCGAAATATGGTGATGAAATAAGGATAATAAATGTTGACGCACTGACCTATGCAGGAAATCTGGAAAACCTTAAGGATCTGGAGGGAAAGGATAATTACACCTTTATCAAGGCAGATATATGTGATAAAGCTGCCATAAATAAGATTTTTTCGGAAAATGATATAGACAGGGTGGTACATTTTGCCGCAGAAAGTCATGTGGACAGGAGCATAAAGGATCCCGAGGTCTTTGTAAGGACCAATGTCCTTGGGACCGCGACAATGCTCAACGAGGCAAAGGCAGCCTGGGAGCTTCCGGACGGAACCTTTAAGAAGGATAAGAAATTCCTTCATGTGTCAACCGATGAGGTATACGGATCCCTTGAAGAAGACGGTGGTTACTTCTATGAAACGACCCCGTATTCTCCGCACAGCCCCTATTCTGCGAGCAAGGCCGGATCGGATATGCTCGTAAAGGCATATATGGATACCTATAAGTTCCCTGCAAATATCACAAACTGTTCCAATAATTACGGGCCTTATCAGTTCCCTGAGAAGCTGATCCCTCTCATAATAAATAATGCCCTTAACGGGAGAAAGCTTCCGGTATACGGGGACGGAAAGAATGTAAGGGACTGGCTCTATGTCAAAGATCATGCCAAGGCCATAGACATGGTCCAGGAAAAGGGAAGGCTGTTCGAAACTTATAATGTGGGAGGACATAACGAGAAGCAGAATATAGAGATAGTCAATATCATCATAGATACGCTTTTGGAAGTGCTTCCCGATGACGATCCAAGGAAAAAGAACATATCAAAGGATCTTATAACCTATGTAGAGGACAGAAAGGGACATGACAGGAGATATGCCATAGCTCCCGATAAGATCAAGGCAGAGATAGGATGGGAGCCGGAGACCATGTTCAAAGAAGGCATAAAGCTTACCATCAAGTGGTATTTTGAACATGAGGAATGGATGAAAAATGTCACAAGCGGTGACTATATGAAGTATTACGAAGATATGTACGATAACAGACAGAGGTAGGAAGATTAATGAAAGGTATAATACTTGCGGGGGGAGCCGGAACAAGATTATATCCCCTGACAAAGGCTATGTCGAAGCAGATGATGCCTGTTTATGATAAACCGATGATATATTATCCGTTATCCACGCTCATGCTTGCAGGGATAAGGGAGATATTGATAATATCAACCCCGAGAGATCTGCCCATGTTTAAGGAATTACTGGGTTTGGGAGATCAGCTTGGGATGAGATTTGAATACGCTGTTCAGGAATATCCCAGGGGACTGGCGGATGCGTTTATAATCGGTGAGAGCTTTATAGGTGATGATCCCGTTGCGCTTATTCTCGGAGACAATATTTTCTACGGGCAGAGCTTTTCAAAGGTTCTTATGAAAGCTGCATCGAGAGAAAAAGGAGCCACCATTTTCGGATACTATGTCAAGGATCCGAGAGAATACGGAGTGGTAGAGATAAGTGAAGAAGGAAGGGCTGTATCCATAGAGGAAAAACCTGAGAAGCCAAAGTCAAACTATGCTGTTCCGGGATTATATTTTTATGACAATGATGTGGTTGAGATAGCAAAGGCCGTGAAACCTTCAAAAAGAGGTGAAATAGAGATAACTTCAGTAAACAATGCCTATCTCGACAGAGGGGATCTGTTTGTTGAAACTCTGGGAAGAGGGTTTGCCTGGCTTGACACAGGTAACCATGAGATGCTGCTTGAGGCGGCGAATTATGTCCGCACCATACAGAAGAGGCAGGGATTATATATAGCATGTATCGAAGAAATAGCTTATAAACGCGGCTTTATAGACAGTGACCAGCTGCTGAGGCTGTCAGAGAGTCTCATAAAGACTGAATACGGCAGATACCTTGCCGATATCGCAAACGGACTGTAGGAAGAGGGACCTTGTCCGTTTGGTGTTAAAATAAAACAGGGAGTATGATCGATCCGGAGGTACCGGAGAAAACCGCGAAGAGGAACGCGGATCTGTTGATAAGGGGAAAAATATGAATAAGGACAAAAAGAAGTACAACGGTAGGGGTGCTGTTGAATGTAAACCCTTTGAATGGGAGCAGTACCGAATCGACAAAGAAAAAGAAGTATCAAAGAACAAAAAGGAAAAATATGAATGGGACCGGCCTCTTGTTAAAGAAAGCTGGACTATTGATGATACAGGAAACATTTCTGGTCCAAAAGACGTCTCAACAACAAATAAATCCGGTAAAAAAATCAGTATTGATGCCGATAAGCAGAGAAAGATCAAAGCAGAGGGCATTACCGTTGAAAAGCAGGAGTCGGCGATAGACGGCTTTACTGCTGAATTTGAGACGAATATAATCAATTCGACCCTGATGCAGGATGAGAATCTCTTTATAGAGGCTTCAAAAAAAGAAAAGCGATCGGAGAATGTAACAGGTCAGTCAAATACAGTAAAAGAAAATGAAAAAAAGGCATTAGAAAGACTCGAAAGCTCTTATACGGAAAAGCCGGCGGAAAAAGAAGCGGTTGATACCGCCTATAAAGAAACCGTATATGACAGACTTAATGATATTACCGGTAAAGAGAAGGAAGAAGAGAGTGAGCTGTCTGAGAGACAGAAGGCCATAAAAAGAGTCAATGAAAAGATAATAATAAGATCGCGTGAACTGGAAAAGGAGCCCTCGGGAAAGAACGGGAAGAACTCCAAAAGCTATGAGGCAAAGGCACCGGTAAAGGAGGGTCAGTATAATACAGGTGATCCTTATTCGGATATCGAAGAGGGATACAGTAAAAGCAGATATACGATCCCTGAGGATATAGGTAAGTTCAGAAGGGAATCCGCAGACTGGAAGCAGGAGAAAAAGAGGGTTCCACGCGATGAGGATGACGGAACTGGATCGGGAGTAACGCGTTTTTCCATCCTGCACTGGGCCATGATAGCGATGGCTGCGATAATATTTGTGACGGGAGTTATGACCTCTGCTGTATATGCAAGCTATCAGAGTGAAAGAAATAAGGCCATTGCTTTAAAGAGTCTTGAAAAATATGAAGAAGAGGAAGAGGAAGTACTTGAAACAGTGCAGGAGGAGGAGCTTCCCGTAGCGGCGGATGAACCCGAGGAAGTCAAGCTTGTACCGGTAAACCTTGTTCTTACATCTGTGGAAAAGGATCTGAAGATAAAGCTTGTGGATGATGAAGACACCCTTGTTAAGGAGGTTCCCTGGGGAGTGACCATATCCGACAATGACGGAAATGAGAGTCAGGCAGAGGATGAGGACGAGGACGGAGTCATTCATATCACTGACATGTCGGCGGGAGACTATTCCGTGGAAATAATACCGAATGATGCCTTATCCGGGTTCATTCTTCCAAATACCAGACAGGTATGTTCGGTTAAGGCAACGGTTGAATATAAGGTTATAGCAAATATTAAAGAAGAGATAAAGACTGAGAAGGAAGTCGATGCGGCAGCTGAGGATGCAAACGGCAACCAGGCTGCAGATGTGGAGACGGGAAATGCTGTTAAGGATACGGTTGAATGGTGCGAATCCACAAAGACTTCAAACGGTGAAGGTTACATAGAGGCGGTTGTGGATCTTACAAAGACCGCATCGATAAAGGAAAGAAATAATCTGCTTGCGGCAATTGAGAATATTAAGAATTCTGCCGGGAAGATCAGGGGAGGTTCAACCGTATTGGGACTTCCGATACTGTTGACAAATGTTACCGAGGGAACGGATAATGCTGCTGCAGAGACAACGCCGACGGCAGAAGCTACAGCAGAGGCAACCCCTACAGCAGAAGTAACAGCAGAGGCAACCCCTACAGCGGAAGTGACAGCAGAGGCAACACCTACGGCTTCAGTAACAGCGGAGGCAACCCCTACAGCGGAGGCAACACCTACGGCCACGGCGACAGCAGAGGCAACCCCTACAGCAAGTGCAACAGCAGAGGCGACGGCAACAGCAACAGCAACGCCTACAGCAACAGCAACGCCCACGGCTACTGCAACTCCCACGGCAGAGGCAACAGCAACAGCAACAGCCACTGCAACTGCAACAGCCACTGCAACTGCAACAGCCACTGCAACAGCTACTCCTACTCCGACACCAACACCGGTTGCGGATACTGCTCTTACCATAAGCGGAAGCAATTCGGTTGCTGCAGGGTCTACTATCACATTGAAGGCAACTGTTGTTCCCGAGGGGACAGAGATAAGCTGGGGATCCTCGGATACTTCGATAGCCACGGTTTCCGAAAGCGGTATGGAAGTGACGGTTACAGGTGTGAAAGCCGGAAACGTGACAATTACAGCAGCGGGCGGAAACGGAAAGACTGCTACGATA
>JAILEM010000054.1 GCA_024687745.1 Lachnospiraceae bacterium | reverse complement strand
GAGTTGATATCACTGTTCAGCATGTTAACCTGATCAGCGATGTCAGATTCTGAGTTGGGGCCATGAGCATCGTAATCAACTCCGAGCTCTTCCTTAGCCATATCCATACCCTTGAGGGCTGCCTGCCAATATGTTGACTGGAATGACTTAACGTCTACAGGGAACTTATAAGCTTCTTTAGCTGTTACTCCGTCAAACTGTGTTCCTCCGGTGAATTCTCCTGATCCGCCTTCTGCTGCGGGAGCTTCTTCCTCAGCTGCTGCTTCCTCTGCGGGAGCTTCTTCTTCAGCGGGAGCTTCCTCTTCCTCTGCGGGAGCTTCCTCTTCTGCTGCTGCCTCTTCTGCGGGTGCTGCTGCCGGAGCTGCTGCTCCTGCACAACCTGCAAGTGAAGAGATCACAAGTGTTACTGCAAGGATTGATGTAATAATCTTCTTTTTCATTTTTTCCTCCTTCTTTATTGTTTAATGAAAAGATCATTTATATGAACACACCTTTCAGTGTGACATATACATTTTTATGCTTCTTTGGCAAGTCTTCTTCTCTTTGCCACATCTATAAGTACCGCACCGATAAGAACCATACCCGTGATGATCTGCTGCCAGTTAGCCTGAAGTCCGATGTAGGGAAGTCCTGTCTTAAGAAGTACGATAACAAATATTCCCTCAAGGGTACCGAGTACAGATCCGTATCCTCCTGTTGCCGACACGCCTCCGACGAAGACTCCTCCGATCGCATCAAGCTCAAGTCCCGCACCTGTTCCGGGCTGAACGGTCGGAACTACCGCCGCATATGCTATAGCTGCAAGTCCTGCGAAGAATCCGCATACCACATATGCCATCACATGATAGAACTTTACATTTACTCCGGAAAGTGCAACCGCTTCCTTGTTACTTCCTATAGCGATCGTATATCTTCCGAACTTGGTATGGTTAAGTACAAATTCCATGATCAGGACCAGTATGACGACTACCAGAAATCCGATCGGTATCTTAGTCGCCTTTCTTCCCGTTCCTATTACAAGTTTAAATATCGAATGGAACCATCCTCCGGGCTGTTTGAGTGTAGGCCACGGTGTAGCCATTACCATTGAACTGATACCACGTGTTATCATGCATGTACAAAGAGTGGCAAGGAAGGGCGGAAGATTCATTATTCCGATGAGAGTACCGTTTGCCAGACCTACTATGGTTCCAAAAAGGATACATACAAGCATCGCAACTATGACCGGGCAGTTATAATCCCTTATAAGTCTTCCTGCAACAAGCGCATAGCAAACCATTCCGGTACCTATCGAAAGATCAACACCCGCCGTGATAAGCGGGAAAGTTACGCCTATTGCCATCAGAACATCGTAATATGAAAAGTCAAGCATCGATAATATAGACGAATATTTACGAAATTCCGGTGAAAATACCATATATATGATGACCAGCGCAATGATCACCAGAAGTACTATAAATCTTTGATCGGACAACAGTCCTGATTTTTTCTTCTTAGTCATTAGTATCCCTCCTACGATATATTGCGCGTTGCTTTATCCATGATCTGTTCCTGAGTCGCCTCAGCTATATCTATCTCTCCGGTCTTTTCGCCTTCGCACATAACGACTATCCTGTCACTCATACGAAGGATCTCAGTCATTTCGGATGAAATCATTATTATGGATTTGCCTTCGGAGGCAAGTCGGTTCATAAGCTTGTAGATCTCATTCTTGGCTCCGACATCTATTCCTCTGGTGGGCTCATCAAATATAAGGATATCACAGTTCTTAACAAGCCATTTGGCTATTACGACCTTCTGCTGGTTTCCTCCTGAAAGGTTTACAACAAGCTGATCGGGACTGGGAGTCTTAGTCTTAAGCTCATCAATATATTTCTTTGTTACTTCCCTTTCCTTATTCTTATCTATGAAGATACCTTTCATATAGTCTTCCATGGAAGCGAGGGTCGAATTCTCCGTTATGGTCTTCTGTACTACTATTCCATAACGCTTTCTGTCCTCTGAAAGATATCCGATCCCGTGACGTACAGCATCCTGTGGTGAATTTATGGTAACCTTCTGACCGTTTACATATATATCTCCGCTGGTCTTCGGGTCTGCTCCGAACAAGGCTCTTGCGGTTTCGGTACGACCTGCGCCCATAAGTCCTGAGAACCCGAGTATCTCACCTTTTCTAAGTTCAAAGCTTACATCCTTGACCATACGTCCTGCGTTCAGATGCTCGACCTTAAGAACTACAGGTGCATCTGCCGGAACATGACTCTGAGTCTTAGGCTCTTCATATATGACTCTTCCTACCATCATGCTGATGATATCTTCCTTGGTACAATCCTTGGTAATAAGAGTGCCTACATATCCTCCGTCTCTCATGACGGTAACACGATCCGTTATCACCTTTATC
>JAILEM010000011.1 GCA_024687745.1 Lachnospiraceae bacterium | reverse complement strand
AGGGGTAAAACCTCCCCTGTGCATCCCAAGGTAAACGCCGTTTAAGAATATCCTTACTACATAATTGGCGGCTCCTATTTTCAGAAAGATCCTTTCGTTATCACGTCTTATAAGATCAAAAGTCCTGGTAAAGACCATGGGCCCTTCATATAAAAACAGTTTTTCCGATTCTGTATTATAGCTGCAGGGAAGTTTGATCTTATCCCATTCATCAAAGGAGTAATCAACAGGAAGCTCAAAGCCGTTTTCATCATAGTATTTTTCAAGGTACCATTTCTGTCTTATGCAGGTGTCATACTGATCAACGGCATAATTCCAGATCCCGTTAAGAGATTCCCTTTGGCGCAGATTGTCATATATCATGGTGCCGTTATCGGATAAAGGGATATCGTATTCCTGTGTATAATCCTCTAAATGTATATCAGACATGTATTTTTTTTCTTCCAAGACTTTTCCCTCCGTATTTAAGCTGTAGTTTATAGTTTATGTGTTTATTCGGTATTACCCTGTTTCATTCTGAAACCGTCTTTTAGATCATCTCCCCGCAACTCTATATATGCAGGATCAAAATGCGGTGATTCCGGGAAAGCATCATAGCCTGCTTCGTCACCCTCTAAAGGCCTGTAAAAGGTTATTCCGTTTATACTTATCTCTTCACATTCAAATGCTTTATAATCGGAAGGATAGACAAGGTTTATCTCCTTACCGTAAAGCTCCTGCACATGGAAGCAGAAAACAAATCCCATGGATAGAATAAGAAATACCGAATAGATCCTGCGGCTGTTGTTAAGGCAGAGATATCCGAATACCAGGGAGTCGAAAAGCATCAGAATGATAATCCCGAATCTGAAGGATGGAGCGGAAAACAGCCAGTATAAAAAGCATATAAAGGTAACTGCAGTTGTAAAAAGAGTAAGATATTTTTCGGTTTCTTTTTTGATCAAAGTTTTTAGAGCAAAAAAGATAAAGATCAGAACGCATAATAAGGTAACACAGATCTGGAGCCTTTCCACTGTTTTTAACTGTTTAAACCAGATCTGCAGCCATCCGCTAAATGAGAGATCATTAAGGTTATCACCGAGTCCCCTTGCAAAGCTTAAGATCTCTTTTCTGTCAAGATTTGCTATTTCTGCGGGAATCTCCCAGTCAAAACTGAAGATATCGATACTTTCCATCGGATATAAAAGATATCCTGTGATCAGGACATTTCTTATAACAAAGGGTGCAAGTATCAATACGGCGATCATAGAAAACAAGAATATTCTGCTGAATTTTTTTTGCCTTATATACAGGTAAACAGGATAGAGTAAAATAAGGACTGCAGGCAGTACAGAAAGCTTTACCGTGCACAGGAATATGGCAAGCATTGAGAGAAGAGCAAAGAAAAATGGCTCTGTCTCCTTATTGTCACACAGACCGCACCATTTAATGAACAGATAGATAAGAAGGAGCATAGGCATGATATCACTTCCGGTGGATGAGATACTGTTTACTGCATATACTATATAGAACAGTGCCGAAAGCTTTAACAGATCAGTAGCTTTTATACTCTTTTTTTCATAATGCCGAAATTTATTATTATCCATCATGGAAAATGATGCCATAAACAGGCAGATAAAACCGTTGAGCTCATGAAGTGATCTTCCGAGAAAGCTGAAGCTGTAGAGGGCCTGAAGGCACATAAAGGCACTGTTATAACCAAATCTGTTATGAAGGTTTGCAAGTCCTTTTACAACTCCGAATTTCTCTATCCATTGTACGGACTGGGCATGATAAAGATAGGTATCATAATCCGAGGGCTCATCGGAGGCTATTGCAGCTAAGACGATCGCCGTTATAAGGATCATGAGAATATGTCCGGAATTATCCTTTGATACTCTTATGTATTCTGAAATATCCTTACGACAGGCAATAAAGCTTATAAGACATATAAGTATAAGGATAATATTTGCGCCAAGGGAAACCTTATTGAATATACTGAAGAATTCTGCGTAGACTGAAGCACAGACAAGTCCGGTAATGATGATGCCGTATATACTCTTAATAATCTGACCCAAAAATCTGTTTAAGATCCTTCGAATGCCAAAACCCAGGCCTAAGCAGGTAAGAAAAATATAAATCCAGTTAATAAAGGTTATGATCATTTTTAACCACCCGTAAATAAGTCAGTTTTAATGGGATCGATACAAGAAAAACCACATTTCATGATATCAATAATAAATATATTTTTCAACTAAAACAAAAACTGCGAAATAACTGTTATGAGTATCATTGCGGTTTCGGCGATACATAAAAACCATCCTGCCATATCTCCGTTTATACC
>JAILEM010000251.1 GCA_024687745.1 Lachnospiraceae bacterium | reverse complement strand
TCCTCATGGGAATGTTTTACAGCGGACAGTACGAAGCCATGATGCCCAAGCTTAAGAGTAAGAACTTTGAAGGTATGGAACTGATCAGGCCTCTTTACTATGTCAGGGAGGAAAATATCATAAAATGGGCAAATTATAACGATCTTAAATTTCTGAAATGTGCCTGCAGATTTACTGAAGAAGCGGAAAAAGACCCGGAAAATGATAGATCTGTGACTGAGAGCATATCCAAACGAAAAAGGGTACGGGAACTCATAGCTGCCCTTAAGAAGGAAAACCCCTATATCGAAGATAATATATTTGCTGCAATGTCAAATGTTACCCTCAATAAGCTTCCGGGATACAAGATAGGCAAGGAAAAGCACAGCTTTCTTGAATATTATGACTCGGATTCTCCCCTTGACTGATGCTTTTATTCTGACCCGCCTGCTTTTTCATACAGGCTTAAGGCTTCATCAAGTCTTGAATGACAGTCGATCGTAAAGGTTATCACTCCGTCTCTTTCATAAAAGTAATAGCTGCTTGCTATGGCAAGGCACCTCCCCTTCTCATCAAAGAGAGGACTTCCGCTCTGCCCGTCAACACTGCACCTTTCAAAGGCCAGAAAATGATCATCGGAATAGATGCCCTCAGTCATTGAATCTATCCCAAACCCTGCAAATCTCGTATCTGACACCATATCGGATCTTCCATACCAGTAATTCGACAGTATAAATGCCCTGTCTCCTTCCCCAAGCTCATCTGCGGCCCAAGGTGAAGCATTTATCTCTTTAAGGTTAACAAGAACCTCTATCGGTATATCCTTTGTACTTACCTTAAACATCGAAAGGTCTGACTCCCCGTCATCTGAAAATACCGCATCCATCCCGGTATTACATCCCGATCCGTCAAAGAATGTTATATTGCAGTTAAATCCGTCAAGGATCTCAAGCACATGGGCGGCCGAGAGAAAATAGACATATTCGGGAGTTATCTTATATACAGCGGCTTCTCCCGTATAATAATCCCAGCTGCTTTGGGTATCATCAAGATCCCCGTAGATATTTACACAGGTCGGCTTAACAAGTTTAGCGGCCTCATCCCTGTTCTCACTTTCAAGGATATCGTAATTGAAATATCCTGCATCACATATGATCCCGAAATGATCATAAAAAAGCTCGTATTCTCCTGCCCTGTACTCCTCTATGGAGAGATAATACACGGCTTCAAGATACTTAAGCTTTGAATCCTTAAACTCATTAAGGGCAAGAAAATAACCTGCGGCCTCTTCATATTTCCCCTCATCGAGAAGCTTATGTCCCGTAAGATAATTGCATTCCTTTATCTTATCTCCCGAATCCCTGTAATCACCAAGTCCGAGAAATATATCCCTTGCCTCCTCATACTGTCCTGCATCCATCTTTGTCACGGCCGAAAGGTAGGTGTATTCTATCATAAGCTCGTTACTGTTTTCATAGCCCTGTATCTTTTGAAGATCCTCCAGAGCCTCATCATAATTCCCTTCTTCCGCATTCATGGCAGATCTTAAATAGATATTGTGGGGATAGAGAAAAAATACAGACAAAAAAGAAGCAAGGATCATTGAAATGATCCCTGACAGAAGCCATAATTTATCTTTTCTTTCAAAACCGTCAAAAAAGATCCCCAAGCAGTTTCTCCCTTTATCTGTATGTTCAGAGTTTAATAAGTCCCTTATCCTTCATTCTCTGTAAGGAATTCATTATTCCAAGCTTTGCATGAGGGAAGGTAAGACCTCCCTGAAAGTATACCGCATATGGCTCCCTCAGGGGTCCGTCTGCGGAGAGCTCTATGGATGAGCCCTGGATAAAAGCGCCGGCAGCCATTATCACATCACTGTCATAGCCCGGCATCGCCCAGGGTTCGGGTGTCACAAAGGAATCCACGGGAGCAGCCGCCTGTATCCCCTCGCAGAAAGCTATAAGTCTCTCGGGAGACTTTAATGTCACAGCCTGGATTATATCATGCCTTTCCTCTTTAGAGTCGGGAATGACGAAAAATCCAAGTCTTTCATATACATTGGCCGCAAATATCGCACCCTTCAGGGCCCCTGCAACAACTGTCGGTGCAAGAAAGAGTCCCTGATACAGATCTTTCATCACGGATAGTGATGCACCGACCTCCCTTCCGAGTCCGGGTGAGGAGAGCCTGTAAGCCGCATTTTCTATGCATTCACTTTTCCCTGCTATATAACCTCCTATAGGGGCAAGTCCGCCTCCGGGATTCTTTATAAGCGAGCCGACTATCATATCTGCTCCCACCTCAAGAGGCTCCTTATCCTCCACAAACTCTCCGTAGCAGTTATCCACCATGCATATGACCTCAGGCTTGATACTCTTTATATATCCTATGAGCTCTCCTATGCTGTCAACTGAAAAGGAGGGCCTTGTCTGATATCCCTTGGATCTTTGGATCGTGACAAGCTTTGTTTTTTCATTGATGGCTTTTTTAATGCCTTCCTTATCAAAATATTTATCGTCTCTAAGATCGACCTGCCTGTAGGTTATGCCGTATTCCTTAAGTGACCCTTTAGAAGGTCTTATCCCTATCACCTCTTCAAGGGTGTCGTAGGGCTTTCCGACAGGTGAGAGCAGTTCATCTCCGGGTCTTAAATTGGACATGAGTGCAAGGGCAAGAGCGTGTGTCCCGCAGGTTATCTGTGGTCTCACGAGGGCATCCTCCCCCTTAAAGAGATTTGCATAGACCTTTTCAAGGGTATCTCTTGCAATATCATTATAACCGTAACCCGTACTTCCGTACATGCAGGCCTCTGATACCCTGCTCTCCTGAAAAGCCCTGATGACCTTAAGCTGGTTGAATTCAGCCATCTCATCTATCTTTTCAAATCTCTCCTTAAGCTCATTTAATATATTTTCACAGAAACGAAGTGTCTCACTGTCGATTCCGAAATCCGTATAGATCATACTCCTGTCCATTTTGTGCTTCCTTTTATATCCTCTGTTATCATTTCCGTTATCTCGGGGATGGTTTTATTGTAAATATCTATAAATATCGCATCCTTTTCCCTTCGAAACCAGGTCAGCTGCCTCTTTGCATAATGTCTTGAGTTTTTCTTTATGAGTTCGATGGCCTCTTCACGGGATATCTTTCCCTCAAGATGCATCATCATCTCCTTATAGCCAATACCCTGCATGGAGGTTGATGCAGCAGGGATGTTCATGTCCTTTAACCGTCTCACTTCATCGACAAGTCCCGCCTTTATCATCCCATCCACCCGTTCATCTATGCGTTCATAAAGGATATCCCTTGGCATATCAAGGACATAATATTTAAGATCGAATTTAGGATCCTTTGCCCTCTGTTCACTGTTATGCCGGGAAAGCTTCTTCCCCGTACTGTGATAAAACTCCAGGGCACTTATGACCCTCTTTATGTTATTTGCATGTACTGAATCGGCATATTCGGGATCAGCCTCCCTTAACAGATCATAAACAAAGTCAGCACCCTTTTGCTTTGAAAGCATCAGAAGCTCTTCCCTGTAGGCCTTATCCCCACGCTCCTCTTCAAAATCCGCATCATACAGTAAAGCCCTGATATAAAAGCCCGTTCCTCCCGCAAGGATCGGAAGACGGCCTCTTCCCGTTATATCCTTAACAGCCTCTGTTGCGAGGTTTTTAAAAAGATATACATTAAAATCCTCCCCCGGATCAAGGATATCTATCATATGATGCCTTATGCCCCGCATCTCTTCTTTTTTAACCTTTGCCGAACCTATGTCCATATACCGGTACACTTGCATGGAATCGGCGGAGATCACCTCCCCGTCAAGTGCCCCTGCAAGACTGACAGCTACTGCTGTCTTGCCTGCCGCGGTAGGTCCCGCTATTACCAAAAGCTTATCCTTCATATCAAACAATCCGCTTAAACATTTTTTCGATCTCGGTCTTTGAAAATCTGATCATCACGGGTCTTCCGTGCGGGCAGTGATAGGGATTGTCAAGCGTCATAAGCTCATCGATCAGTACCTCCGCCTCCTTAAATGATATCTTCTGATTTCCCTTTATCGCACCCTTACAGGAAATAGTCGCGATACGGTGAAGGACATCGGAGACATCCTTCGATATATGTTCTTTTTCAAGGAGATCGAGGATATCATGGAAGTATTCCTCAACACCCAGTCCCCACAGGTCTGTGGGGATCGCCCTTATCGAATATTCATTACCCCCGAAATGCTCTATCTCAAATCCACAGCTGTTGAAATGATCAAGGAACCTCTCAAGGATATTCTCTTCAGATTTTGATAATGTCACGATGACGGGAGGATTGATATACTGTGAGCAGATATTTCCCTCATGCATCTGCTTTACTATCCTCTCATATCTTATCTTCTCATGAGCGGCATGCTGGTCGATCATATAAAGCCGGTTTTCATATTCGACCATCCAGTATGTTTCAAAGAGCTGGCCTATTATCCTGTGTCTTCTCTTTGCATCGGGAGTTAAGAACCTGTCATCATCAAGGATAGAAGTCTGTTTCACATCCGTTATCCTCTCAAATTCCTCCCTTACAGGATCAGGGATACTCTCCCTTATAACTGTATCACTGTCGTTTTCCCTTAGGTCACTCTCATATACGGGACTCTTCTCAAAGACACTGTATGTTTTTTCGTCTATGTTTTCATCCCTTCTGCTTCCTTCTTCTCTTATCTCTTCTCCCCTGTTTTCTTCCTCTCTCTTTTCTTCCCTTATCCTCTCTGCAGCCTTTTTCTCAAAGGGCTCGGGCAGGATATCAACGATCTTTGGCTTTTCTTCCTCCTCCTTTATCTCGACTGTCATATCCTCCCTGCCAAGAGCTTCTCTTATACCGTTTACCAGGAGTTCATACAGTGTCTGTCCCTTTAGAAACCTCACCTCCATCTTGGAGGGGTGGACATTTACATCCAGCAGCTCTGAGGGTATATCCAGATATAGCATCACAAAGGGATATTTATGCAGCATGAGATACGGCTTATACGCCTCATCAAGGGCTCTTTTTATCAGTGTACTCCTGATATAACGTTTATTTACATAGTAGATCTCAAGATTATGATTGCTCCTGCAAAGCAGTGGCTTTCCCACATATCCCGTTATCCTTACTCCTTCATCACTTAAGTTTACGGGTATCATATTGTCCATTATGTCCTTGCCGTATATGGAATAGATGACATCTAGCGCCTTCCCGTTGCCATAGGACTGTAACTTTACGCTTCCGTTGACGATATATTTAAAGGACACCTCGGTATTTGCAAGCATCGCCTTCTCAATATATTCGGAGATATAAGAAGCCTCGGTCTGGGGTGTCTTTAAGAACTTCCTTCTTGCCGGTGTATTATAAAATAGATTCCTTACGATAAAGGTGGTTCCGTCGGGAACTCCCGCCTCATCAAATACGGTTTCCCTTGACCCCTCTATACAGTATCTTATCCCCGTTATTTCATCAGCTGTCTTTGTAAGAAGCTCCACCTGCGATACTGCAGCTATGCTTGAGAGAGCCTCTCCCCGAAAGCCAAGGCTCTTAATGCTCATAAGATCTGCGGCATCCTCTATCTTACTGGTGGCATGTCTCAAAAAAGCCGTTCTTATCTGGCTCCTGTCTATACCCGTTCCGTCATCAGTTATCCTTATATAGGATATCCCTCCGTCCCTTATTTCGACGGTTACTGCCAGGGCCCCGGCATCGATCGCATTCTCCGTAAGCTCCTTGACGACATTCATCGGTCTTTCCACTACCTCACCGGCTGCTATCCTGTCTATCGTCTTCTCATCAAGTACATGTATGACCGCTTTTTTTTCCATATTTATCCCCATCTGTTGTTGATAGTATTTCTTATCCTGTTGAGCGTATTCAGGGCATCCATCGGTGTCATATGATCCACATCAAGCGAAGCTATCTCATTTATTATCGTATTGTCATTCATGGTATCAAACAATGACATCTGCTTAAGATCCACCTCATCGAGCTTCTTGATCTGTTTCTTTTTCTGTCCTTCCTTTTCCTCTGCTATCATCCTGATACTTGCTGTTATATCATTGTCGGAAAGGGCTTCGGAAAGCTCTGTTGCTCTCTCTGTTACGATATCCGGCACACCTGCAAGTCTTGCGACCTGTATCCCGTAGCTCCTGTCGGCTCCTCCTCTTACGATCTTTCTTAAAAATACTATGTCATCACCCTGTTCCTTGACAGCCACAAGATAATTGTTGACACCCTCTATCTTACCCTCAAGCTCTGTAAGCTCATGATAATGGGTAGCAAATAAAGCCTTAGCTCCAAGAAGCTTCGGGTTTGCAATATACTCTGTTACCGCCCAGGCAATGGAGAGCCCGTCAAAGGTAGATGTTCCCCTGCCTATCTCATCTAAGATAAGAAGACTTCTGTTTGTTGCATTTCTTAGGATATTGGCAACCTCAGACATCTCCACCATAAATGTACTCTGACCGCTTGAAAGATCATCCGAAGCCCCCACTCTTGTAAATATCCTGTCGACTATCCCGATATCTGCCTCCTTTGCGGGAACAAAGCTTCCGATCTGTGCCATAAGGACTATCAGAGCCGTCTGTCTCATATAGGTCGATTTTCCGGCCATGTTGGGACCGGTTATTATATTTACCCTGTTTTTCTGATTATCCAGATAGGTATCGTTGTCTACAAAGAGATCATTTTCGATCATATTTTCCACGACCGGATGCCTTCCGCTCTTTATATCTATTATCCCCTTCTCATTAAGCTTCGGCCTTATATATCCGTTCTTTCTGGCTGCATGGGCAAGGGATGTATATGCGTCGAGCAGGGCTATGATCCTCGCGCTTTTCTGTATCCTTTCCATCTGTGCGGCGATCTTTGATCTTATCTCCGAGAAAAGATCATATTCTAAGGAAAACAGCCTGTCCTCCGAATTGAGTATGGTATCCTCTAACTCCTTGAGCTTTTCCGTTGTATATCTTTCGGCATTTGTAAGTGTCTGCTTCCTGATATAATCATCGGGAACCATGTCCTTAAAGGAATTGGTGACCTCAAAATAATATCCGAATACCCTGTTGTACTTTATCCTCAGATTCTTTATGCCTGTACGCTTTCTGTCCTCCTCCTCAAGCTCCGCAAGCCATTTCTTCCCCTCGGTCTTAGCCCTTCTTAAGGAGTCAACGGTCTCATTGTACCCGTTTTTTATGATCCCGCCCTCCTTTATCTGCAGGGGAGGATCCTCCTCTATTGCTTCATCTATAAGCTTGTAAATATCAGAGAGCGGATCGAGATCATAAAGAAGATCCTTTAGCTCCTCACACTTAACATCCCGGGAAAGCTCCTTTATGGGAAGCAGCATCGACAAAGACCTCAGAAAGGCTATAAGATCCCTCGGATTTGCCGACTTATAATTGACCTTGCTCATGAGTCTTTCAAGATCGTAGATAGGATTCAGGTATTCCCTCATTTCCTCCCTTAAGACATCATTAAGGAAAAGATCTTCAACGGCATTGAGCCTTTTTTCGATCTCCTTCTTCTCTGTCAGAGGCTGTTCTATAAAATTTCTTATCTGTCTTGCTCCCATGGCCGTCCTTGTCTTATCAAGAACCCCAAAAAGCGAGCCTCTCTTCTGCTTATCCCTCATTGTCTCTGTGAGTTCAAGATTCCTTCTTGTCGAAGCATCCAGAAGCATATAGGAGGATGAAGAGAGAATGCTTATATTTCTTATATGATCAAGGGAATTATCGATCTGTGTTTCCTTAAGATATCTTAAGAGGGCTCCTGAGGCTATGAGCGCAAGGGAGCTTCCGGGAAGCCCCAGCCCCTCTGTATCGATCACCCCGAAGTGATCCTTTATCATATTGGCGCACATCGTATCGTCAAAATACCAGGATTCAAGTGAATACACCGCTGCCGAAAGCTTATATCTTATCTCCTCTATATCCACATTGCTGAACATAAAGGGTTCATTGCAGATTATCTCAGAGGGTTCGTATCTGTATATCTCATCGGTAAGCTTCCTATCGGAATCCACCTCTGTTACGATGAATTCACCGGTAGTCACATCACACAGGGCGAGCCCGAACATATCCGATAAGCATACAACGGCCATGAGATAATTATTCCTTGATCCGTCTATCGCACTTATATCAAGGTTGGTCCCCTTGGTAACGATCCTCGTGACCTCTCTTTTAACAAGGCCCTTTGCCTCCTTTGGATCCTCCACCTGATCACAGATCGCCACCTTATGCCCGTTAGCCACCAGCCTGTTGATATAGGTTTCCACCGAATGGTAAGGAACTCCGCACATGGGTGCCCTTTCCTCAAGGCCGCAGTTCTTTCCCGTAAGCGTAAGCTCAAGCTCTTTGGATGCGACTAAGGCATCATCAAAAAATATCTCATAAAAATCTCCGAGTCTGTACAAAAGGATACAGTCCCTGTACTCCTCTTTGGTTTCCATATATTTTTGCATCATAGGTGATAACAAGTTCTTTACTACCTCTCATTCGGAAATTGATCTACTCTGTAACTCTCCCTATCATATCGAGTGATACAAAGTCATTATCTGCTGTAGTATACATCTCCTCACGTCTGATAAGAAGTGCATACTCATTAAGTTCTTCTCCCATCATTGAATAAAGTGCCTTAAATACAAGCTCAGGTTTTGTATTGTCAACACTTCCGCAGCTTAATCTAAGCTCAAAACAGGGCCTTCCGCCTTCCTCTCTGACTCTGTGTTCATGTATAAAGGGTCTGATATCCGTTTCCTTCTCGCTCTTTTTTGTTTTCTTGATAACGATGATGCTCTCTTTTTTCATCATCTCCTCAAAGTACTTTACGATATCAGCTTCAGGTTCATAACCCTCTCTTATCCTTATGCTGTAGTCGGCAGCCTTTACGCTTGCCATGGCATTTTCACACCCTTCCGGAAGCTCTTTGTAGGAGAGTATCTCTATCCCTTCAACGCTGTTTGAATTAAGAGCCTTAAGAGCATCCTTTGACCTTATGAACACATCCTCCTCTGTTTCGATATCCACATACTCTCCCCTGCTCTCAAGTCCTGTGGATAAGGGCAGGGCAAAGGACATTATCTGATGGGGGCTCATTCCCGAAGAATAACATATTGGGATATCGCTCCTTCTGATAAGCTGCTGGAAAAAATGCATGACCTCAAGGTGTCCGATAAACTTCATGCAGCCCTCTTTAGAGAATCTGATCCTGATCTTTTTGCTCATAGCAGATCCCTCCTTTAAGACTCCTCGCGCCACACCCCGAACACTGCATCCTGCAGTTGGGTGTCACCTTCTCTTTCCCGGCATTTTCCCATTCTCTTTTCAGGAATTCCTTTGTCACACTTATATCGATAAAATCCCAGGGAAGTATCTCATCAGTGCTTCTCTCCCTGTGAACATAGAAGTCAGGTGATATATCATTCTCCAAAAAGGCTTTTTTCCACGGCTCCTCACTGAAGGACTCTGTCCATGCATCAAAGCAGGCCCCGTTCTCATAAGCGGATATGAGGACCTTCGAAAGCCTTCTGTCACCTCTTGCAAAAACCCCCTCAAGAACACTGACATCAGCCGCATGCCAGTTATATTTGATGCTCTTACTGTTAAGCTGTTCCTTCATGGCTGAATTGACCGTATGTGCCTTTTCAAGATAGCTTTCCGTTGTATCCATGGCCGCCCACTGAAAAGGCGTAAAGGGCTTTGGAACAAAGAAGGAGCTGCTTGCTACGATCTGAACTCTTCCCTTTCTCTCCTCCTTGGGGATAAGATCATAATAAAGTCTTGCTATCTTATCGGAAAGTGTGGCGATCATTTTTATGTCTTCCTCTGTTTCCGTTGGAAGACCCAGCATAAAATAAAGCTTTATCCTTGTCCATCCGCCAAGGAAAGCCTGTCTGCACCCCTCAAGGATATCCTCCTCCTTAAGTCCCTTGTTTATAACATCCCTCATCCTCTGACTGCCGGCTTCGGGGGCAAAGGTTACAGAGCTCTTCTTTACATCCTGTATCCTGCTCATAACATCCAGTGAAAAAGCATCCACCCTGAGAGAGGGCAGAGATATGTTGAGCTTTTTCTTCCCCGCATATTCTATAAGAAAGTCAACCAACTCCTTGAGTCCCGAATAGTCGCTCGAGCTTAGGGAGCTTAAGGATATCTCCTCCTGTCCGGTGCTCTCAAGCATTGCCTTTGCATACTTCTTTAAAACATCCACGGACCTTTCCCGAAGCGGCCTGTATATCATTCCCGCCTGACAGAATCTGCAGCCTCTTATACATCCCCTCATTATTTCGAGTACAACCCTGTCCTGGGTTATCTTCATAAAGGGGACCAGGGGCTTTGACGGGTAATAGGTATCGGAAAGCTCCATAACGACCTCTCTCTTAACCGTCCGCGGTACGTCCTCATAGATGGGTTCAAAGCTTTTGATGAGGGGTAACCCCTCCTCTTCATACTCTGTTCTGTACATTGAAGGGACATAGAGACCGCTTAACTTAGAGGCTTTGTGAAGAAATTCCTCTCTCCTCATCCCCTTATTCCTGCATTCCCTGTAAAGATCAAAAAGCTCCCTGTATCTTGTCTCTCCCTCGCCTATATAAACGATATCAAAGATATCGGCTATGGGTTCGGGGTTATAGGTACAGGGGCCTCCGCATATGATGATCGGATCATCCTCTTTCCTGTCCTTTGAATAATAGGGGATACCCGAAAGATCCAGTATCTGTATCACATTTGTATAGCACATCTCATACTGGAGAGTTATACCTATAAAATCAAAATCCTTAAGGGGATCCTGGGATTCGAGGGCAAAAAGAGGGATGTTTCTTTCCTTTAGGATCTCAGCCAGATCCTTCCACGGAGAATAAGCCCTCTCACACCATACATCCGGGAAGGAATTGAACATATCATATAATATCTGTATTCCAAGATGTGACATTCCGATCTCGTAAAGATCCGGAAAGCACATGGCATACCTTATATCTACCTTTTCCCTGTCCTTTATTACACTGTTGACCTCGTTACCTATATATCTCACAGGCTTGTCGACGCTTAACAGTATCTCATCGTTTAAAGCAAGCTTTCTCATCTTATCTCCAAAAACAGACAGGAAGCATATCCTGTCTGTCATCTTTCTATCTGTTTGCAAGCTCCTCTGTTATATCGCTCCATTCAAGCCCGCATTCCGCCATAAGCACCATCATGTGGTAAAGGAAATCGGCCATCTCATATTTGACCTCCTCCTTATCCGGATTTTTAGCGGCGATCACGATCTCCGTCGCTTCCTCTCCCACCTTTTTGAGTATCTTGTCAATTCCCTTGTCAAACAGGTAATTTGTGTAGGAACCCTCCTTCGGATTCTTCTGCCTGTCCCTTATGACAGAATATACATCATCAAATACCTTCATCGGATCCTTATCTTTTATATCCTTCTTAAGCACCTCGTTAAAGAAGCAGCTGTACGACCCGGTATGACAGGCCGCACCTATCTGTCTTACCTTTACAAGGATCGTGTCCATATCACAGTCCCCGTACATCTCTCTCATATACTG
Organism: Lachnospiraceae bacterium; assembly: GCA_024687745.1. GTDB lineage: Bacteria > Bacillota > Clostridia > Lachnospirales > Lachnospiraceae > UBA2868. The sequence continues at coordinate 14,927 of JAILEM010000251.1, read as the reverse complement.
GTAATGACCGCTCGTTTCACCCTTGAGCCATAATTCCTGTCTGCTTCTCGAATAATAGGTCATCACCCCGGTCCTTACGGTATTGTCATAGGCCTCTTCATTCATATAAGCAACCATCAGGACCTGTTTGGTTTCACAATCCTGCACAACGACAGGCACGAGTCCGTCAGGATTTGTTTTGAAATCCTTAAAGCTGTATGCCGGTATATAAATATCCACCGGTATTCCCCTGTTTGAAAGCTCGCTCTTTATCTCCCTTAATTCTTTGTACCTTAAGTTTATGATATCACCTGATATACCTGTAACGGAAGGATTTGATAATACTTTTGAAATTGTCGTAATATGGTCGTTATTATTATTAACAACACAGTATATTTTAAGATCCTTGTAATCGTCGACAAGCTCTTTTCCAAGGTAGATGACCCCCGAACAATACTTTCTTATGTGTTCTGCATTATCAAGTATCTGGGCGTCCACATCCGCACATACAAAGATACATTCCTTTGAAAACCTCTTGCTCACCTCGGCTATCATATCAATGTTGCTCTGTTTTAGAAGATTCAGGGCCATATGGGAACAGCCTGCATATTTAAGCTTCTTGACATCCTCAGCTCTTTTTATGTTTCCCGCCCCTATTATGGGTACATCCACATTTCTCGAAATCTCTCTTATGGCATCAAGATTTATGTCATGCTCCTTATCATCCTTTGACAGATCGAAGATAAGCAGCATATCCGCACCGTTTATCACAAGCTCTGTACTGTAGGCTGCAGGATCATCATATATAACGGTATTCTTTTTAAAATCTCCTACCGCTTTTCCGTTTTTTAAATAAATGCAGGGTATAAGCTTTTTACTCATCATAATGTACCTTTCGTAGACAAAACATCCGTTATTCTCTCATCCCCCGATACAGCCTCATCGAGTGCCTTGGCAAAGGCCTTGAAGGTAGCTTCTGCGATATGATGCGAATTGAATCCGGAAAGCACCTTTATATGAAGGTTCATCATCGCCGAATAGCTCACGGCATAGAAGAATTCCCTTATAAGCTCTGTATCAAGCTCTCCTATCTTCTCTTTATCATATTCCGCTTCATAGGACAGATACGGTCTGTTACAGAGATCGATGGCACATAATACTAAGGCGTCATCCATGGGAAGTATCATATTTCCGTATCTCTTTATCCCCTTCTTGTCTCCAAGGGCCTTCTTTATGGCAGTTCCAAGCACGATACCGCAATCCTCCACGGTATGATGGGCATCCACATTAAGATCCCCTTCGATGTTTACCTTCAGGTCAAAAAACCCATGCCTTGCAAAGCCCTCAAGCATATGATCAAAAAAACCTATCCCGGTGTTTATCTCACTCTCTCCCCTTCCGTCAAGGTCGATCTCAAGACTTATCCTCGTCTCTTTGGTATTTCTCTCTTCAAAAGCCCTTCTTTCCATGATCCCTCCAACACTTATCCTTCAAATCTTACCCTTATGGAATTGGCATGTGCCGTAAGTCCCTCAGATTTTGCAAATGTCTCTATATCCTCAGATGCCCTTCTTAACGCTTCCCTCGAATATGAAATGATGCTCGACTTCTTTATGAAAGCATCCACTGAAAGCGGTGAGAAGAACTTTGCCGTCCCGTTTGTGGGAAGCACATGATTTGGTCCTGCATAATAATCTCCTAAGGGCTCCGAAGAATTTTCCCCAAGGAATATCGCTCCCGCATTCTTTATCTTAGTCATGACCTCAAAGGGATTGGCGGTAACTATCTCAAGATGTTCACTTGCTATCTCGTTTACCGCATCTGTAGCATCCTCCATATTGTCGGCTATCAGTATATATCCGTAATTATTAAGGGATTTACTGATTATCTCACTTCTTTCAAGTACCTTCAGGAACCCTTCTATCTCTTCATTCACCTTATCCGCAAGGTCTTTGTCTGTCGTTATCAGTATCGCCGAGGCAAGCTCGTCATGCTCGGCCTGGGATAAAAGATCAGCTGCAACATAACGGGGGTTTGCCGTCTCATCCGCAAGCACCAGTATCTCACTCGGACCTGCGATAGAATCTATGGAAACATGTCCAAACACCTGTTTTTTGGCAAGGGCCACAAAGATATTTCCCGGGCCTACGATCTTGTCAACCTTAGGTATGGTCTCTGTTCCGTAAGCCATGGCTCCTATGGCCTGTGCTCCACCCACCTTGTATATTTCCTTGACACCTGTTATTTTAGCTGCCGCAAGTGTGGACGCTGCCACCCTTCCGTCCTTATCCGCCGGAGTTGTCATTATTATTCGCTCTACACCTGCTACTATTGCAGGGATCACACACATAAGTGTCGAACTGGGATAGCAGGCCTTTCCTCCCGGAACATATATACCTGCCTTCTCAATGGGAGTTACCTTCTGTCCGAGTATCGTTCCGTCTGCCCCTGATTCAAACCAGCTGTTTTGCAGCTGTCTGCTGTGGTAGGATCTGATATTTTCGGCTGCTCTCTCCATAACTCCTATAAGCTCTTTATCATAGGAAGAATATGCCTCTTCGATCTCCTCCTCGCTTACCCTCATGGTAGCTGCAGTTATATCATTTTTGTCAAAACGGTTGGTATATCTTACGACTGCTTCATCACCATTTGTCCTGACATCGGCTAAAATTTCCTTTACCGTCTTCTCATACTCCTCATACTGATCAGGACTTCTTCTAAGAAGCTCCTTGAGTATATTGTTCTTTGTGTTCTTATCAAGCCTTGCTGTTCTCATCGCATTTTTCCTTCAGATCCTTAATGATCTTATTTATTCTCTCATATTCCAGTCTCATACTTACCTGGTTGACTATCATCCTTGCGGAAAGAGGACACACCTCCTCGAGTATATGAAGTCCGTTCTCCTTAAGCGTTGAACCCGTTTCCACTATATCAACTATGACATCGGCAAGTCCGACTATGGGTGCAAGCTCTATGGACCCGTTAAGCTTTATTATATCGACCGTCTGGTTTTTAACATTATAGAAATAATCCTTGGTTATCCTCGGATACTTTGTGGCAACCTTTATCATCTCGTGGTGCTTTAACAGCTCCCCTGCGGATTCCGGTCCGCATACGCACATCCTGCATTTGCCAAATCCAAGATCGAGAACCTCATAATTTCTTTTATTCTCTTCCATGATGGTATCCTTACCGACTATCCCTATATCTGCCGTACCATACTCCACATAGGTGGGAACATCGGGACCCTTTGCCAGAAAAAACCTTATTTTCTGCTCCTCATTTGTAAAAATGAGTTTCCTTGAATCCTTATCCTTCATTTCCTCACAGGTTATACCTATCTGTTCGAAAAGCTCTAAAGTCTTTCGCGCAAGCCTTCCTTTTCCCAAAGCAAAAGTTAAATATCTCAATTTCAGATCCTCTTAATTTCTTATGTCTATTGTATTTTTTTCGGTTCACGTTTGTATAAAAGGTTCAAAAGGCTGTCTATCACTATGGCAAATCCTATAGCCGGTGAATCCTTTCCAAACTCGGATAAGAGCTTATCATACCGGCCGCCCTTGACTATGGCCTCTCCCAGTCCGTATGTATAGGCGCTGAATACTATCCCTGTATAATAATGGTATTTGGATAACACCGAAAGGTCGAAGGATATATGGTCTCCGAGTCCCGCCTTATCAAGGATGTTATAAATATCCTGAAGCCTTGAGAGAGCATTTAAGGACCTCCTGTTCCTTACCAGATGTCTTGCGGCCTTAACTGTATCTATGGAGCCGAACATGTCAGAGATACTTAAGATATTGTGTTTGCATTCCTTTGAGACATCCAGGCTGTCAAGGATGGCCTTGGCGCCGAAATAATTCTTATTGGATATCATCTCCCTTAAACTAAGCTCATCCTTTTCCTCTATACCGAATTCACTGCACAGACCCTTGAAATATTCAAGATTACCGATGGTGATCTGAAAATCATCAAGCTTTACCGCCCTTAATGACTCTGCGATCATCATTATTATCTCAGCATCCGCATCCGCGGAATCATCATTTATGAGCTCCGCCCCTATCTGTGTGCTTTCCTTAAGCCTTCCCTGAAGATCCGAAGTATTTATAAAGGTATTGCCGCAGTAACACAGTCTTATGGGATTTTCCTCATCTATATGGTACTTTGCGACACATCTTGCGATGGATGGTGTAAAATCAGGTCTTAATACCAGAGTATTACCGTCCTTGTCAAAGAACTTATAGAGCTCATTTGAAGGGGTGGTCCCGATATTACTTGAAAAAACATCGAAGAATTCAAATGTCGGTGTCTGTATATCCACATATGAATGTGCATGCAGGACCTTAAGCAGCTTAAGCTGAAGCTTGAGCTTATGCTGCAGCTCTTCTCCGTATATATCCCTCACTCCCTCGGGAGTATGCAGAAGCTTGTTTTCCATAGTTTCTCCTGTATAAATAATATTTCGCTTTAGCGTGGTAACGCGATAACGTGCCGGATAAAATCATTCAGTAATTATAACTATTACCGATCTTTCTTGTCAAGAACAGCCTGTCTTTCCTTAAGATCCCTGTTCACAAGATCAAGATAGGGTACAAGGATCCCGGGCTTTGGCTTTATCTGATAATCCTCCTCCGTCTCTTCAAACCTGAAGCTCTTTCTGCCGCCATTCCTCATCCTGTCCCAGAATTCGAGAAGCTTATTGAACCTCAGATAATAAAAATAATCCCTGTGGGAATAATATATGAGGAAGAAGGCTATCCCGTCCTGTTCCTCAAACTCTCTCATGAATTCCACCTGATGTTCATGGATATTTGCAAGTGTAAAGGTATCGACCGCACATTCCTTCGCATCAAAGCACAGCGGGATACCCTGGGCCACACCTATATAATCCACTGTACTCTTCTGATCAAAGTAGGCCAGAGTTATATGTCTCGAACTCTTATCTATATTTATGGGCGTGATGGGGGTAGGCACCTTCTGTATAAGACACAGCTTATGCTCTCTGTATTTTTCATTTGTCTTATTGATAAGATCCTCTAATGTAGAACCCCTTAATCCCCTTGAATTCCAGGTTGCCATCTATATCTCTCCGAATATCTTTATGTATATCCCCGGGATATCCGCCAAAAACCTCTTGTTACTTATACCCTGCAGTATACCCTCAAATTCGGGAAACCTTAACTCTGCGGAATGAAGAAGCTGGTATTTTACCTTGTATCTTCTTCTGAACTCTTCATTTACAGCCCTATTTCCATACTTTGGATCACCTATTACAGGATGCCCGATATAAGCCATATGCGCCCTGATCTGATGAGTCCTTCCGGTTATTAGCCTGACCCTTAAAAGACTTGCGTCTTCAGTTCCCGAAAGCTTTTCATAATGTGTTTCTATCTCTTTGCTTCCGGCCCTGTTCTCTGCAAAGACCAAAGCCCTGTTAAGAGCCTCATCCTTTATATACCAATCCTTTAATATCCCTTTATCCAAAGTGCACCCGCAAACGGCAGTGATATAGTACTTTTCGATTCTCCCCTCTTTTATCGATCCGCTTAAAGTCCTGAAGGATCTGTAATTTTTGGCAAATATGATAAGTCCCGAAGTATTCCTGTCTAACCTGTTGCAGACAGAGGGGGTGAAATTTCCGTCCTTATCGGGATCATAAGAGCCGTTTTTAAGACAATGATCAAGACAGTATTCATTTATGGACATAACGCCGCTCTTATCTCTCTGGGATAATACACCTGAGGGTTTATTGACTATAAGGACCTCTTCATCCTCATATACGATGTTTAAACTGTAGCCTTCATCTATATCAGGGCCTCTGCTTTTCCGGCTCATCTTTGCATATGTTTCATCGGAAAAAAATAAGGTGATCTCATCACCGGCGTTTAATTCTTCCCTGCCATCTGCCTTTTTTGAATTTAAGACTATATTCTTCTTCCGAAGCATCTTTCGGATAAAGCCGTCATCTGCACTGCAAAGATCCTTCTTCAGATATTTGAAAAGCTTCTGTCCGCTGTCATTTGGGGATACTGTAATCTTTATCATAATACTATCGATCTGATGGCTTTCACTATCTCTTCAGGCTCCCTTAACTCTTTGGAGAAATGTTCCCTCATTGAGGCAATTCTCTTTAGGAATTCGTCCTTATCCGTATATACCTTGACGGAATACCCTCTTCCCTTACATATCGCACCGTTCAGATATTCCTCGAATTTACCCTTATCTGCATCCATACCTGAGCTGTAGCAGATCATATTTCCCGCCGCAAGGACCATCGCATCTGACTGATAGGTCCTTTCATAGGTAGTAAATACAAGGTCATATAATACATACAGCTCTCCTGCGGCCTCCTCTGTTTCCCTGTATAGCTCCTCCTGCGGTTTTTTTACCCTTAAAAACATTATCATGTTCACGGCGCTCTTACTTGCGGGAAGCATGCTTAAGACAGCTATTATCGTCCATACATTTTTATTTGTGCCCATAGTCAGAAGTCCGAGAAGATATATTCCTACTGCCAGGGCAAACATTATTAGGGTCCTTATGACGGATCTTTTTCTGTTTTTTGCTATATAACCCTTTTCACCTTTTGCAGTAAAGGACATCAGTCAAGCACCTCGTAATCTCCGTTTGTTATGCCCGAATAATCATATATATAATAATCCGCAAGCCTTCTCTTTTCATCCTCCTGATACAGGGAAAAATCGTCGTGAACCGCACATACCTTCATTCCCGCTGCTCTCCCCGCCTGTATCCCTGCCTTGAGATCTTCGAAGACAAGGCATTTTTCGGGTCTTATATTCAGCTTTTTTGCGGCAAGCAGATAGACATCCGGAGCGGGTTTTCCGTTAATATCACGGTGTCCCGGTATTATCACATCAAAATAATCCCTTATGTTGTTTGCCTCAAGGGCAGTTTCTGTCAGCAAAAGGGAATTACTCGTAGCTATACCGGTCTTTATCTTTTTTTCCCGGAGATGATCAAGGAAACTTCTTACTCCTTTTTTCAGAAAAACTTCATTTGCATATTTAACTCTTGCCATTTCATTCCAGCAGGCCATTATTTCCTCAAGACTGTCCTTTAAATTGAACCTTTCCCTGAAATAGACCGCTGTCTCGTAAAAGCTTCTCCCCTCGATCGATCTTTGAAGATCCTTTGGCATTTCAACCTGCTTCATATTAAGATACTCAATGTCGATCTGTTTCCACATCCACATGGAATCCACAAGAGTCCCGTCCAGGTCAAATAGTACCGCCTCTATGCCATTTAACATAAGCTATTCCTTAAGTTCTTCCAAAATACCAAGAAGGAAACCGTAAGTTCTTTCAACGGAATTTATACTGAGCCTTTCCTTTGTGGTATTTATATTTTCCATGGCTGTACCTATCACTATGATATCCATATCCCTTATCTTATCCGTGATGATCCCGCATTCCGTGCTGTCATGGGTCCCCGTTACCAGAATATCCGTAAAGAATTTTTTATTATATACCTTTTCGGCGATCTTTCTCATGGGAGAAAAACTGATATATTCCCAGGAGTGAAAGTTCTCCTCTACCTCGTATGCTCCGCCTATGGTCTCTGTCAGATATCTGAGCTTATCACTCAGAGCATGTTTTTCACTTGTCAGCTGACTTCTTATGCTTATCCTTACAACAAAATCATTTTTGTCAAGCTCTATGATACCTGTATTTGAGGAGGTCTGCACTACAGACTGCATGCTCGGGCAAAGTCTTGCTATTCCGTCGGGGATAGTCATCAGAAGAAAGATGACTCTCTGGTTTGTCTTACTCGTAAGGACATCATATTCACCCTCACCCTTGTTTTCACAGTATATGGTCAGATTTTCCTCGATGTTATAATATTCCTTCTGAAGGTCCCTTGCAAAATCATCTACGATATCCTCAAGTATATTGATATCCTCTTCCCTTATAAGGACAGAAGCCTTGGCTTCCCTCGGTATGGAATCGTACTGCATGCCGCCCTTTAGGTAATTGAGCTCAAAATTAATGGATAGATCGATATAATGGAGCAGTCTTCCCATTAAGATATTGGCATTGCCCCTGTACTGGTCTATCTCAAGACCTGCATGTCCGCCCATAAGACCGCAGATGACCAGATCATAAAGGATACCCTTTTTCTTTTCATACCTTACGGGAACCTTGCATATGACCTTTCTGCTTCCGGCACTGCTGTTCAATAACTCACCCTCATTGAAGTGGGAAAAGCTGATCATCCTTCTTGAGAGGATCATATTACTGTCAAAACCCGACACACCCTTCATGGAATCATAACGGTCAGCTGTGAACATAGCCTCGATTCTTGGATGCATTGCCTTTTTATCCGCAAGAACAGACAAAATATAAGCCATTCCAACACCATCTATCGAACCAAGTGAAGATCCCTTTGCATAAATAAGATCATCTATGATGGCTGGAGTGACTCCCTCTTTGCTTACATCATATCTGGCATCATAATCATAATCATTCTCACATACCATATCCATATGAGCCTGGAGCAGAACGGGTTTGGATCCCTCATAGCCCATTGCCGCTTCCTTATATATGATCACATTGCCTGCATCATCCTTCTTATATTCAAGTTCATTGGTCTTTGCAAATCCGATGAGATAGTTTGTTATCTTATCCAATTCGCCATACATACGCGGTATCCTGCATATTTCTTCAAAATAACCAAATACGGATTCCGGTTCTAATCCCTCAAGGACACCCATTACTTTCCTGTACTCTCCTTTGTGTAATTATTTTAGACTCCATCCATCGTGAGTCCTTCCTGCCTTTTATTACCGATATTTTATTCTTTGTTGATAGATATCGGTTTAAGGAAGCTTCCCTTGATCCCGGCAGATGCGTGCGAGGCAGGCGCTGACGAAGGAGATGCTGCATTATTTACTCCGGCCTGTACAGGTATCGCTGTAGCAGGCGTAACCTCCGGCTTTGTCATATTCTCTATCGAAGCGATATCTGCTTCAAGCTCAACCTGCGGATAAAGATCAGCCCTGTTCTTGTCTATGACAGCCCCGCATTTCCTGAGATCCTCCAAGAGCCCGCCGTATCTGTTATCGGCTATACTTATCGCATTATTGACTATATTCTGCAGCTCCAGAAGCATATCATCGATATACTTCATGGCTGACTCCCTTATATTGTTGGCATCCGTAACTGCCTGGTCGATAGTCTCCTGAGCCTGTATATTGGCTGACTGGCACACCTCATTGGCCTGCGCGTATGCCTGCTGCATGATCTCATGCTCACTTATCATCTGATTGGTACTTGCAGTTGCCTCCCTTATCATGGCATCCGCCTTGGCTCTGGCATCATTGAGTATGGCTTCCTTATTGCTGATGATCTTCTGATATCTTTTGATCTCATCGGGAGTCTTAGACTTAAGCTCTCTTAAATATTCTTCAAGTCTTTCCCTTTCAACGATGATATTAGTGCTCGAAAACTTCTGATACTTGCACTCATCAATGAAATCTTCCATCTCTTCTATTATCTGCTCAATCTTAGTACTCATTTATTCCGCCCTGCTTTTCCCCTTAAAATAATTGAATCTTATTGATCCTATACCTGCTTAACCCTATCCCGAAATCCGGATCCATCCCCAGATCCCCGTCCTCATTAGTTGAATTTCTTATATGTCATTTCGGCTACGATACCCGGCACAAATTCCGTTATATCCCCTCCAAAATACGCAACCTCCCTGACGGTTGATGACGACAGGTAGGCATATCTTATATCGGTTGTAAAGAAAATGGTATCCACCTTGGAATCTGCAAGCTTTCTGTTGGTCTGTGCCATCTGAAGCTCATATTCAAAATCCGTCACGGCTCTCAGTCCCCTGACAACGACATGAACACCCATCTTTTCACAGGCATCCACCAAAAGCCCGTCATAGCTTGCAATAGTGACATTATCATAATCCTTCGTAAGTTCTTTTAATATATTAACACGTTCCTCTACAGAAAACAACGGAGTCTTAAGCTTATTGTCAAGCACTGCGACTATGAGTTCATCGAATATCGACGATGCTCTGTTTATGATATCAAGGTGTCCGTATGTTACCGGATCAAAGCTCCCCGGGTATATCCCCCTTTTGATGTTTTTATCCATTTTGTTCCCTTCTCATGAAAACATGCTTGTTATTCTTGTATTCCTTTACCTTGAATGCTTCAAAGCCCGTACCGGAAAGAAAATCATAATCCGTATCTGACGAGCTTTCCGCTATTATAATACCATCATCCCTGAGAAGTCCTGAAGTGTCAAGATATTTTATCACTTCCTTCTCTGTTCCCGTATCATATGGCGGATCAAGAAAAATAATGTCGAAATCCTCATCCCCTTCAAGCTTCCTGAGGGTAAAAAAAACATCTCCCGATATAACCTTTGTCCTGTCTTCAAGCCTGCATTTTTTTATATTCTCCTCAATACACTTAAGTGCAGCCTTGGATCTTTCGGCAAATACCGCTCTTTTGGCTCCTCTGCTTAACGCCTCGATCCCTATCGCGCCGCTTCCGGCAAAAAGATCCAGAAAACACGAGTCACTGTATATATAAGGCATGAGCACATTGAAAAGTGTCTCCTTCACCTTGTCCGAGGTAGGTCTTGTATCATACCCGTTTGGAGCCGCAAGCTTTATGCTTCTCATTTCTCCCGCTATAACTCTCATAATTCTCCAATCTGTCTCCGATCTTCCATATCTGCATGATCTGCCTTCACAGATCCTTAAGTCATCATATCACACCCGGATCTTTGTTCCCTTGCCGTCCCTCTTTGCAAGCTTTAGCTTTGAAAGCTCTACAGTCTTGCCCGATACCTTTATATTTTCCTCACATCCGTAAGCCGAGAAATACACATCTGCAACCTCATCATCACCTGTAAGCTTCATTCCCCTAACGCCCACGGCTCCCTTCTTTTTATAAGGGACCTCATCAAGAAGGAATTTGAGATAGAAGCCTCCCTTTGTCCTTAAGGTTACAACATCCTCCCAGGCTACGGGATAGACTGCCTTTATTTCATCCCCTTCCGCTAAGGAGGTCGCGCTGACAGATCTTTTTGTTATATCAAATTCCGAACCGTATACCTGCTTCATCATTGCTTTTTTTGTTACAAAACATAATTTCTGCAGGATGACTCTCTCTAACGACGTTACGTAGATGAACCTTTCATTCTGTGTGTTGTAATTGCTGACATTATCTATCGGTACACCCTTATCCCTTAATTTTCCAAAGGGAAGATCCATCACCTTTATGGTATGCATCATTCCGGTATTTGTAAAGATGCATACTCTTCCTGTGTTCATGACGGAAAATACATATTTATTCTCGGAATCTGCGGTCTCCTTATTTCTTTCATAGGTCTGCATATCTATCGTCCTTGCATACCCGAATCTGTCCATAAGGAACATTACCTCTGTCTCTTCTACCTTCTTCTCCTCAAAGACAGCCGCCTCGGCATTTGTGATCTCTGTCCTTCTTTCCCTGGCATATTCCTTCTTATATGCATCGAGCTCCTTTATTATAAGCCTGTCCATGGATCTCTGGTTAGTAAGGATATCCTTATAATTATCTATATTCTTAAGTGTGGTCTCATGTTCCTTTATAAGAGCCTCAACCTCAAGCCCTATGAGTCTGTAGAGGCGCATTTCAAGTATGGCACCCGCCTGTTTTTCCGTGAATCTTAACTGCTCGGCCATCTTTCTTGATATACGGGACTTAAACTTTATACCTTCGGTCTTTCCCTCAACAAGACAGGCCTTTGCCATCTTTAAATCCTTTGATCCCCTTAATATCTCTATTATAAGATCTATAACGTCGCAGGCATGGATGAGTCCCTCCTGTATTTCCTTTTTATCAAGCTCCTTTTCCAGAAGGGTCTTATATTTTCTTCTGCATATCTCATGCTGGAAATCAACATGATATTTTATGACATCCCTGAGTCCGAGGGTTTCAGGTCTTCCGTCACAGACCGCGAGCATATTCACACCGAAGGTATCCTCAAGCCTTGTTTTTTTGTAAAGGAGATTTTTAAGGTTTTCGGCATCCGCATCTCTTTTAAGCTCTAAGACTATCCTTATGCCCTCCTTGGAGGACTGGTTTGAAATATCGACTATGTCCGTTGTTTTCTTTGAATCGATGAGAGAAACGACGTCTAAAAGGAACTTGGATATATTGGCTCCTATCATGGTATAGGGGATCTCTGTTATCACTAACCTGTTCTTTCCGCCCTTACCCTTTTCGATCTCGACCCTGCCCCTTAGCTTTATCTTTCCGGTTCCGGTCTCATATACCGACCAAAGCTCATCCTTATTTACAACGATCCCTCCTGTCGGGAAATCCGGCCCCTTGATATGATCAAGGAGCTCAAGGGTTGAAATATCGGGATTTAACATATATGCCTTGACCGCATCAATTACCTCTCCCACGTTGTGGGTGGGTATACTCGTAGCCATACCTACGGCTATTCCTTCGGTGCCGTTTATAAGAAGGTTGGGGAGTCTTGCGGGAAGCACCACGGGCTCCTTTTCCGTCTCATCAAAGTTGGGCATGAAGTCGACCACATCCTTATCGAGATCCGAAAGCAGGGTCTCCTGTGAAAATCTCTGAAGTCTTGCCTCTGTATAACGCATGGCCGCAGCCCCGTCACCCTCTATGGAGCCAAAATTTCCATGTCCGTCAACAAGAGGTACTCCCTTTTTGAAATCCTGGGCCATCACGACAAGGGCATCATATATCGAAGCATCTCCGTGGGGATGATATTTACCCATCGTATCTCCGACTATCCTTGCGGACTTTCTGTAGGGTGTGTTATATCTTATCCCCAGCTCATGCATGTCATATAAGGTCCTTCTCTGAACCGGTTTCAATCCGTCTCTTACATCCGGAAGGGCTCTTGAGATGATTACGCTCATTGCATAATCGATATATGATTTTTGCATAACCTCGGAAAATTCCGTTTTTATGATCTGCTCTTCTTCTGTGATCTCGGCCATTACCTTCTGTCTCCTTGCGTTTTTTAGGCTCGTCTGTTCTGTTCATCCCCTGATCAGTGTTTGTGCAGTATTTTTTACACATCAAGCTCCGCATCATGGGCATGTCTGTATATGAATTCCCTTCTTGGCGGGACTTCGTTTCCCATAAGCAGCTCTGTTGTTGTGGATGCAAGCCTTGCATCCTCTATCTCTACAAGCTTGAGCCTCCTTCTTGCGGGGTCAAGGGTTGTCTCCCAGAGCTGTTCCGCATCCATTTCTCCAAGTCCTTTATATCTCTGGAGAGTGAAATTTTTATGATTCTTCCTGTAAACTGTAAGCGCCTTGTCATCATAGAGATATTCCTCTGCTCCCCTTTGGGGCATAGCCTTATAAAGAGGCGGCATTGCAATATAAACATGTCCTTCATAGATAAGCTCCGGCATGAAGCGGTAAAAGAGCGTCAGAAGAAGTGTTGATATATGCGCTCCGTCCACATCGGCATCCGCCATTATTATGATCTTGTCATATCTTAGCTTTGTTATGTCAAAATCATTGCCGTATCCTTCGGAAAATCCGCATCCGAAAGCATTTATCATAGTCTTTATCTCTGCATTTGCAAGGACCTTATCTATCGTTGCCTTCTCGACATTTAATATTTTTCCCCTTATGGGAAGTATAGCCTGGTACATCCTGTTTCTGGCTGTCTTCGCCGATCCTCCTGCAGAATCACCCTCGACTATGAATATCTCACATTTAGCGGCATCCTTACTTTCGCAGTTTGCAAGCTTTCCGTTGGAATCAAAGGAATACTTCTGCTTTGTGAGCATATTGGTCTTTGCCTTTTCCTCTGACTTTCTTATCTTTGCGGCCTTCTCCGCGCAGGCAAGTATGTTCTTAAGTTCCTCCAGATTCCTGTCAAAATAAAGTACAAGCTCATCGCCCGTTATCTTTGATACGGCCTTTGTGGCATCCTGATTATCAAGCTTGGTCTTTGTCTGTCCCTCAAACCTCGGATCCGGATGCTTTATCGATACTACGGCGGTCATACCGTTCCTGATATCGGATCCGGTAAAGTTTGCATCCTTTTCCTTAAGGATATTGAGCTCCCTGGCATAATTGTTCATGACATTCGTAAACATGGTCTTAAATCCCGTAAGATGTGTTCCACCCTCGGAATTATAAATATTGTTGCAGAAGCCAAGCACATTCTCATGAAACTCATTCACATACTGGAAGGCGACCTCAACCTTTATCCCGTCGGTTTCACCCTTGAAATACACCGGTTCATTGACGGCTTCCTCGTTCTTGTTTATATCCTTAACAAACCCTATGATCCCGTCGGGTTCATTAAAGGTGATCTCATCGGCCGTCTCTCCCCTGAGATCCTTAAATATGATGGTAAGCTTTGGATTTAGGTATGCTGTCTCATGAAGCCTGCTCTTTATATCCTCTTCCCTGAATCTCGTCTTTTCAAATATGGTATCATCGGGAAGGAAATTTATCTTTGTTCCTGTTCCCCTGGCATTACCGATTATGGGAAGCAGACCGTTTTCAAGCTCTATGACGGGATTCCCTCTGTTATATCTGTCATGATAGACCTTACCGTCTCTCCTGACCTCTATATCAAGATATGTGGAAAGAGCATTTACTACTGACGAGCCTACTCCGTGCAGCCCTCCGCTTGTCTTATATACAGTATCATCAAACTTACCCCCCGCATGAAGAGTCGTAAATACGATACGTTCGGCACTTACACCTTTTTCATGCATACCGACGGGAATGCCTCTTCCATTATCACTGATAGTGGCTGAGCCATCCTTTTCAAGGACAACCGTGATCCTGTCACAGAACCCCGCTAAATGTTCATCAACTGAATTATCTACGATTTCATATATGAGATGATTAAGTCCCTTCGTAGTGACTGACCCGATATACATACCGGGCCTTTTCCTGACTGCCTC
>JAILEM010000244.1 GCA_024687745.1 Lachnospiraceae bacterium | reverse complement strand
ATACTTGATCCTAAACCGATAGGTTTGATCAACTGGGATGAGAGAGAGGATAATGATGACTATGGTAAAAGTTTTATCGCACCTGATGCCAATATTCTCATTGTTGATGATAACGCCATGAGCCTTAGGGTATTTGAGGAGTTGCTAAAGAAGACAGAGATACATATAAAAAAGGCAAATAGTGGAAAAACTGCACTTCAGATAGCAAACGAGCAGAAATTTGATATTATATTCATGGATCATATGATGCCTGAGATCGATGGGATCGAGGCTATGAGGATCATAAGAACTCAAAATGACGGAATGAATAAAGAAACACCTATCATTGTTCTTACTGCTAATGATGCTCTTGGTACGAGGGATTATTATGTCCAGGAGGGCTTTACAGATTACGTTTCAAAGCCGATATATCCTAAGGTATTGGAAGATATGATCCTGCAGTATCTGCCTGAGGAAAAATGTATTTTTAAGAATAAGTAATATAAATGTTTATTCCATGATCATTAATATGCGTGGGATGTATTATAAAAAAGGATGATTAATATGATCACAGTTGCATATGGCATATTTCTATTCATATCTATTCTGGTTATCCTTTATATGTTAAAACAAGATTATGAGGATGTGGATATTCACTATTTTATGATAGTGATGATGATCCCTGTTGTCCTTTTGGGATACTGGTTAAAGACAATGGTAACAACAGCAGAGGGTGCCAGGATCGCTTTTTGTTTTATCTATTTTGACAGTACTCTGATGCTTGCGATCATGCTTTTTTCCATATTAAAGTTTATTGGCGTAGCTGTGAAATCATGGATCAAGGTTTTGGTATATGCAGTGTCATTTGCCCATCTGACGATAATATGGGTAAATATCAATAACAAACTGTATTATGACAGTATTACGCTCATAGATACGGGAATAGGGACAGCAACTAAGATGACAAGCGGACCCTTGAAGATCTTTCACTGGATATATTTGGCGGCTATGCTGTTAGGTATAGTAGCAGCAATTGTTTTTGCATATATCAAGAGAGGTACTTATTCCAGGAAAACCCTGCTCCTTTTTACTTTGCTTTTGATTTCCGGGTTGTTCATCTATGGGGTTGAAACAGTCATTGATATTGATTTTTCTACGCTGCCCTTCTTATATACCGTTGTGGATGTTGTAATCGCTTTTAATTATGACAATGTCCATACCCATGATATCAACTACCTGATCTCTGAACAGCAGAAGCATTACGGAACACGAGGTTACGTTTCCTTTGATACAGAAGGACGATATTTAAGCGCCAATCAAGTTATATTTGAGCTTTTACCGGGGATGTCTTCAGAGATTGTAGATGAAAAGCTTGATAACGGAAGCGAACAGGCATCGCTTTTTTATGGGATCATAGATGATTATAAAAGAAGGGGTATAACGTTTAAAAATGTAGATTTAAACGATAAGATATACAGATTTGAGATTTCTGAATTCTATACAAAAAAGGGAGGGTATTCCCAGGGTTATCTTTTTGATATAAGAGATATAACCGAGGAACAGAAGGTGATCAATCTTATTAAGGATTATAATGATACGCTTAATAAAGAGGTTGGTCAGAAGACGGAAAATATTAAGAGTATTCAGGAAAAGGTTGTTCTTGGTCTGGCAAACATGGTTGAAAACCGAGACAATAATACCGGAGGTCATGTAAAGAGGACAAGTGATGTCATTAAGTATCTTGTTAAAGAAGTAAGGGCTCAGGGAATATATGATATGGATGAGCAGCTTGCAAATGATATTGTAAGAGCTGCACCTATGCATGATCTTGGAAAGATAACTATTGATAATCATATACTTAATAAACCGGGAAGACTGACAAAAGAAGAATATGATATAATGAAGACCCATTCAGAGAAGAGTGCCGAAATTGTTCAGATCATTTTAAAGGATGTTGAAGAACAGCATTTTGTTAACGTAGCATATAATGTTGCAAGATATCATCATGAGAGATGGGATGGTAAGGGTTATCCTGAAGGAATAGTGGGCGAGATGATCCCGTTAGAGGCAAGGATAATGGCAGTGGCAGATGTATATGATGCATTGGTAAGTAAGAGATGCTATAAGGAGCCTATGAGCTTTGAACAGGCTGCAGATATAATGGTAGAGGGTATGGGAGGACAGTTCGATCCCAATATGCTTTCGGTATTTTTGGCCTGCAGAGAGGATTTGGAAAAGTATTATACAAAAATAAAATAAAAATCCATGATCGATAAACATCAATTAGGATCAGGGAAAAAATCTATAAGGAGCATAAGTGAAAATGAAGGTAGGTATAAGTGAAAATTTCAGACTGATTGAAGTATTTGACGGAATTCATTATGCCTGTTTGGAGAGCCCGAACAGAATAAGTGTATTCTTTGAAAAAAATGATGAGTCAGGAGTTCCTCTTCTTACCGCTCAGTATCCCGATCATGACAGAGCGGCGGAAGCTTTGGAAAAGCTGATGAAAAAGGATTATCTTACGATACCTAAGGACTTTATAGAAAAAAAATAAAATCAGCTTGAGAAATAAGGCAGTGGTTAGCCGGTTATTCTATTTAAGCAATATATTCATTCAGGCAAAAAAGGAGAGTGCTTTTAACATTCTTCTTTTTTATAATTAACAGAATATTGAATCCCGGACATTTTTATTATTAAACTCCGGTTTATATTGTTCCTTCGTTTTTTTTCATCGTATAATAGAGCATAGCTGAATATTGTGTTTAGAAAAGGAGAATCATAAAATGAGTGAAAAAAATATGAAGGGTATAGCCCTTAGCATGGACGATCTGGATAAGATCAACGGAGGCCTGTCTCAAGGTAAAAGGACAAATAGAGTATCAAAACAGATGATGCCGGTTTCCTGTACTAAATGTAAAAAAACTTTTGATGCAGATGTACAGAAAAGCTCAGCCACTTGCCCTTTTTGCGGTAAGATAAATAAATTTATGGGATAGAGTTAAAGAATTTTTTTTACAGCTTAATTAAGGAAAAAATATGATAAAAAAAGAGATGTCTCCTACCACTGAATATAAGAAGATTGGTAATGTCGGTGTTATTGAATATTTGAGGTTAAATGAATTTCCGTGGCTTATAAATGCTTTTTCAACCAGAGAGGGTGGAGTAAGTCAGGGGCAGTTTTCGTGTATGAATTTAAGTAAAACTGTGGGGGATGATCCTGAGAATGTGGAAGAAAACTTCAGAATTTTTGGTAAGGCGATAGGAGTTGATCCTGAAAATATGGTTTATTCTGATCAGACTCATACAGATCATGTTATGAGGGTAGGGGCTGAACATAAAGGAATGGGTATTATAAGAGACCGTAATTTCCATGATATTGATGGCTTGATCACCAATGAGCCCGGGATTTGTCTTGTTACATCTTTTGCTGATTGTGTACCGCTTTATTTTCTTGATCCTGTTCATCGTGCCATCGGATTGACTCATTCGGGATGGCGGGGAACAGTGGCAAAGATCGGAGCTAAAACAATTGATCTGATGGGGGAAGAATATGGTAGTGATCCATCTGATATGATCTGCTGTATAGGCCCGTGTATCGGTAAAGAGTGCTACGAGGTCAGCGAGGATGTAGTTAAGGAGTTTTCAAAGGCTTTTAACAGCAGTCAGTGTGAAAGAATATATTTTCCAAGAAAAGAATATGAAGGAAAATACTTACTGGATCTTCCTCAGGCAAATTATGAAATCTTTGTTGAATGTGGTTTAAGTCCTGAAAACATATTTCTTCCGGATCTCTGTACGGCCTGTAATCATGATACTCTTCACTCACATCGTGCAAGCGGAGGTAAAAGGGGAGGCATGTGCGCATTCCTGATGATTAATGTATAATATTTAATTATTTGTTTAAGAATCAAAAACAGGCAGGAAATGTATCATGTCATATAAATATGAAACACATCTTCATACATCGGATTCATCTGCATGCGGTATTTCAAAGGGAATTGAATATCTGGATGGTTATAAAGCTTTAGGATATGATGGGATTTTTATCACAGAACATTTTTATCTTGGAAATACGTGTATTCCCAGGAATCTTCCATGGAATGAATGGGTTGACAGGTTTTGCAGGGGCTATTACGAGACTAAAGAAGCAGGGCTAAGAACAGATATCAGTGTTTTTTTCGGATGGGAGACATCCTATGGAACAGGGGAAGATTTTTTGATATATGGACTTAAGCCGGAATGGTTAAAGGAGCATCCTGAAATAATAAAGCTTACACAGGAAGAACAGTATGAACTTGTTCACAGTGAGGGTGGACTTGTCGTACAGGCGCATCCCTTCAGAGAGAGGGGATATATGAGAGAAATAAGGCTGCATCCTAACCATTGTGATGCCTGGGAGATCGCTAATTACGGGAATGAACCTTATATGGACAAAAGAGCATATGAATATGCGTCCTCACATGGTATAAAAATGACCTGTGGATCAGACATACATACAATCGATAACCTGAAAGAGGGAAGAGTATTTGCAATGGTCACAAAGGAACGCATGAAATCAGAATCAGATTATGTTCGGACAATTCTTTCGGGAAAGGGATTTACTACAAGTTTTCCTAAGGAGAGATTAAAGTGTAAAATGATTAATCCCTCCTTACCGGTTGAATGGTGTCTGTGATCTTTTCTGTAATATTCTTATTTAATAATTCTAGGGATTTTACCATCTTCATTCTTGATATCAGAAGCATTTGGATTTTCAGGAATATAGACACCTCCGTATATGGAGCTTAACTCATTTTCGGTAAGAGTCATATCATTATCAAGATCACTTTTTAAATTCATATTTTCTGTCTGGCTTTGTTCGTTTTTGCTGGATTTCATGATCAAAACTCCTTTATTTTATAATAATAAGATTAAAAGTTTTTCTAATATATTATACGAAACAAAAATACAAATGTTTAAAAAATCTCTGCATTGACTATTATATTTTACTGAATTACTATAAAAAAGAAGCTTTAAAATTTATATATAGTGATTATTATAAAGGCAAAGGGAAAATATGTATTTATTAGATCTGTATCCTACTAAAAAAATAAAGAGTCTTGAATACCGTGTGGGGCATGTACTGCCTTTTGGAGCAACTTTGGAAGTAGATGGCGGGGTAAATTTCAGTATTTTTTCAAAGGAGGCAAAAGGATGTACTTTGGTCCTTTATCGACATGGACAAAAGGAACCGTGGATAGAGATACCCTTTCCCGAGGAGTTTCGTATAGGTAATGTCTATACAATGATAGTATATGGAATAAAAATAGAGACGACGGAATAC
>JAILEM010000238.1 GCA_024687745.1 Lachnospiraceae bacterium | reverse complement strand
ATTTTCGTTATACTTTTTCACAAGATTAGCCTTTTCGGCGATACTTCCGGCCTTGATATTCTTACTTCCGGTATTTGACGAAACGGTATTATTTTTTGAATCACTGCTGCTTATTCCGGCCTTTTCTCTCATACTTACAGATTTCTTTGCAGCTTCATCATTAATTGATTTAGTTGACATACCGGCATATTTTTCCATTAAAGCTGCCGTTTTTGACTGCCCCTTTTTCTGCTTTTTCTTCATTTTTTCAACATTTTTAGCGATCATCTCATCAATATCTTCCTTATCAAGATATTTATTGATAGCTATCTGCTGAATCGAACGAACTATGGCACCTGCTATCCAGTATATACCCATACCTACGGGAAGACTGAAACAGAAAAATGCAGAAGTAAGTGGCATCATTATATTCATTGTCTTCATTGACTGTGCCATTGCATCCTGTTGATCATTACCGGATGAAGGTGTATTAGTCTGGGGTTGCAGCTTAACATTTAACCATTGTGTGACCGCTGCAAGAACAGGAACAAGGATAGCACCTATAATAAGTCCAAAAGAATGTGATGCCCACGCGTCTTTAATAATATAAGACGGAGAATTTGCAATATTTATTCCGAGAAAATCATTATACTTACAGAAAAGATCATAAGCACCGGTTCCCTGAGCATTGGTTATAAGCTCCTTAAGATCAGGAAAATTTCCCTGGGCAAAAATATTGTACCATTCCGATGTAGAAGATTTGTAAAGAATATCGATAACCGTATTTGATACATATTCAGGATTACTGAGAGTAAAGCTTTCTGACTCTACCATCTTCGAATATCTCTGAACATTTGAAAAATTCTCCGGATTTTTAATAAAATCAAGAGCACCTGTTTTATTGATAAATTCAGTGACAAACGGGAAAAACAGATCCTTTACCTTAGAAACATAAGCCGGAATATTATCGATAACCCTGTAAAGAGCAAAAAGAATAGGCATCTGAATTATAAGAAACATACAGCTTCCTGTAGGAGAGGTACCATATTTTGCATAAACAGCCTTGGTCTCCTCATTCATCATCATCATAGCCTGCTGATCGTTTTTCTTATCTTTATATTTTTTTTGTATTGCCTGAATTTCAGGGTTCATTTTAGCCGATAGTTTTGAAAACTTCTGCTGTCTTATTGTAAGTGGTAATAAAGCAAGATAAATAACAATAGTAAACAGAATGATAGAAAGACCTATATTTGGAATTCCTATCATATAAAGAAAATTAAAGATACCATTCATAATAAGACCTAAAACTTTAGAAATAGGTCCTAAAATAGCACCATTATACTGAGTTAAAACAACAACGGACAATTTAAACCTCCTGTTACAGATCTTTAAGGAACAGGATCATATCCTCCCTTTGAAAAGGGATTGCAACGGATTATCCTGTATAAAGCTAACAAGCCTCCCTTAAACGCCCCGTATTTTTCAATTGCTTCATATCCGTATTGGGAACATGTAGGAATATAAGGACATTTAGTATGTTTTAAAGGTGATATGTATTTTTGATAAAATCTGATCAAATATAATAAAAATTTCTTCAACATTGCAGGATACCTGAATTGAAAGAACATTAAATTCACACTTTTAAAATATGAAGAAGCTTTGAAACATGCAATAATGCACTCTGCATCTCACAAAAACATGCGACCTTTGCATTACTGCGAGCTATGACTACTATGTCTAAACCACTATTAAACATATCTTCATTAAGTCTGTAGCTTTCCTTTATCAATCTTTTTACTTTGTGCCTCACGACACTGTTTCCAACTTTTTTACTTACCGAGATTCCAATTCTGTTTTTACCGGAAAGATCATTTTCTTTTATATACATGATCAGATATTTATTTGCTTTTGATCTTCCTGATCTGTAAACAGCCTTAAAATCAAAATTACTTTTTAGGGAATCTGTAAAGATCATTTAACACTACCTAAAAAATGAAAAGACCACATAAGATGCGGTCTAAACTGTTAATTTTTTTCTTCCTTTTAATCTTCTGGAAGCTAAAACTTTTCTTCCGCCTGCTGTACTCATCCTTTTTCTAAAACCATGAACTCTGTACTTCTGAGTATTCTTTGGCTGAAATGTCATCTTCATAAAAACACCTCCTTTTTCATATATTAAATATATAATCACGTATATAATCAATTAAAAACGAACATTTTGATTATATTCAAATAAATAACACACGTCAAGTAAATTTTCCATATAAATCATATATAATTCTTATCCACACCCTGTTAATAACATGTTTATAATTATGGTAAAACATAGTATTTGATAAAAATCATCATTTGTTATAAGATAGTAAACGGAATAGTTTGAAAAGATGACGGTGGAAAAAATGCCAAAAATTGACACAAATGATATAAATTGGGAAGCTATAAAGGAATCGGTAAAAAAAGAACATGATCTGACTAAAATATCTTATGAAACATGGATACTTCCTTTAAAACTTTATAAAATAGAAGGAGAAACAGTAGTAATACTGGTACCTTCAGACCAGTCTCAATCAGTAAGTTATATAACGAATAAGTATTCTCTTCCTTTTAAGGTAGCAATATCGGAAAGTCTCGGAAAAACATATAATGTCAGATTTATTCTTGAAAAAGATATAAAACAGTTAAATAATCAAAAAAATATTGAAAATACTGTAAAATACGAAAATGCAAATCTTAATTCAAAATATACATTTGATACCTTCGTTGTAGGAGAAAATAACAGATTCGCTCATTCTGCTTCTCTTGCTGTAGCAGAATCACCCGGTCAGGTTTATAATCCTTTGTTTTTGTATGGTGGTGTGGGACTTGGAAAAACCCATCTTATGCATTCCATTGCTCATTTTATAATAGACAATGATCCCGAAGCAAAGGTTTTATATGTAACCAGTGAATCTTTTACAAATGAAGTAATTGAGGCAATAAGAATAGGTAAAGATACAGCGGCGGCAATGAAGAAATTCAGGGATAAATACAGAAATGTAGACGTGTTGCTGATAGATGACATACAATTTATAATAGGAAAGGAAAGTACACAGGAGGAGTTTTTCCATACCTTTAACCATCTTCATGAGGAAAAGAAGCAGATAATCATATCTTCGGATAAACCTCCCAAAGATATGGACATTCTTGAAGACAGATATAAATCAAGATTTGAATGGGGTCTGATAGCAGATATACAGTCTCCAAATTATGAAACAAGAATGGCCATACTTAAAAACAAACTGGATATGAAGGGTTATAAGATCAGTGAAAATATAATCCAGTACATAGCCGAAAATATAACAACCAATATAAGAAATCTTGAAGGAGCAATAAATAAGATAATAGCTTATTCAAGACTTGAAAACAGGGAGATAGATATGGATCTTGCCGAAAAGGCTCTTAAGGATGTTATATCTCCTAACGAAGATGTGCCTTTAACACCTGAATATATTCTTGATGTAGTATGTGATCATTTTAATATTACAAAAGAAGAGATATTATCAACAAAAAGAGAAAGCGAAATAGTAACAGCCAGACAGATAATAATGTATCTTTGCAATAAATATACAAACTATCCTTCAACTAAAATAGGTTCTATACTAAAAAAAGATCATTCCACAATACTGCATGGTGTTAAAAAAATAGAGGATTATATTAAAGGTAACGAAGAAGACATAATTAAAAGTATAGATATACTGAAAAGAAAACTTAATATAAA
>JAILEM010000234.1 GCA_024687745.1 Lachnospiraceae bacterium | reverse complement strand
GGTGTTTGGTTTAACAGGAGGAAATATTATGAATTACAGGAAGGTCTTAACGGTACAGGATATTTCGTGCGTTGGTCAGTGCTCACTGACAGTTGCACTTCCCATTCTTTCGGCAGCGGGACATGAGACGGCTATACTTCCCTCAGCCGTATTGTCCACACATACTGCAGGTTTTAAGGGATATACATTCAGAGATCTTACGGAGGACATTCCGGATATCACAGCACACTGGGTAAAAGAGGGAATAACCTTCAATGCTATATATACAGGATATCTCGGAAGCGCAGAACAGATAGAATATGTTAAGAAAATGTTTAAGGAGCTTGCAGGAGAAAATTTTGTAAGTATCGTAGATCCCGCAATGGCAGATAACGGAAACCTTTATCCTGCTTTTGATTCTGCCTTCGTGGAAGAAATGAAAAAGCTTGCTTTCTCGGCTGATATCATCCTTCCCAATATCACGGAAGCCTGCTTCTTAACCGGAAAAGAATATAAGGAAAAATATGACGAGGCTTATATAGACGAGCTTTTGAAGGAATTATCCGACCTGGGTGCAAAGACAGTGATCCTTACGGGAGTTGGATATACCGAAGATACAACCGGAGTTGTAGTATATTCAGACGGAAAGAAGGAATACTACAGGCATCGCAGGATCTCAAAGGGCAGCCACGGAACAGGTGATGTATATGCATCAGCCTTTGTCGGAGCCCTGATGAGAGGAAAAACCTCCTATGATGCAGCAGTGATCGCAGCAGATTACACCGTAAAATGTATAGAAAACACGATAGACGATGACAGCCACTGGTACGGCGTTAAATTTGAGCCCATGCTTCCTTATTATATCGAAAGGCTTGGCTGATCGAAGCAAATTTGTTTTCCGGACACAGTTACGGCTTTGGTTCAAAGTAAAATCGACAGGCTTAACTGATAAAAATAATTGATTATAGGCAAAAATATTGGTAGTATAATAACAGGTCTGCACAACCGGGCCTGTTATTTTTGTCTTTAAAATTTGTTTATGGAGAGGAGACATTTAAAATTGGAAAAAAAACAGAACTCTTTTTCAGGCGCAATAGGATTTGTGCTTGCTGCGGCAGGAAGTGCGGTAGGACTTGGTAATATATGGAGATTCCCGTATCTTGCTGCTAAAGACGGAGGGGGCTTGTTTCTTGTTACCTATCTTATACTGGCTCTCACCTTTGGTTTTACAATGCTTATTTCAGAGGTTGCCCTGGGAAGAAAGACGAAGAGAAGTCCGTTAAAGGCTTACGGAGACATCAACAAAAAATTCAACTGGATTGGTCTTTTTGCCTGCGTTGTACCCTTTATCATTTTCCCATACTATTGTGTGATAGGCGGATGGGTAATGAAATATATGATCGTTTTCCTTTCGGGAAAGGGCGGTATGGCCGCGGAAGACGGATATTTTACAGGATTTATTACAAGTCAGTATGAGCCTGTTATCTACGCTGTAGTATTTACTCTTATAACTGCCTTTGTCATATTTAACGGAGTCAATAAAGGAATAGAGAAGATCTCAAAGATCCTCATGCCGCTTTTACTGGTGCTTGTCCTTGGCGTTGCGATCTTCTCGATCACAATAAAGCAGGGTGATGTTACAGGCCTTGATGGACTTAAGGTATATATGATACCTAATTTAAAAGGAAAAACGATAGGCGATATTCTTGTAGTTGCAATGGATGCGATGGGACAGCTGTTTTACAGTATAAGCGTTGCAATGGGTATTATGGTAGCCTATGGTTCATATCTCAGGGATGAAGATAATCTTACAAGATCAGTTAATCAGATAGAGATATTTGATACTTTGGTAGCTTTTCTTGCAGGAGTAATGATAATCCCCGCAGTATTTGTTTTCATGGGAGAAGAAGGTATGACTTCCGGTCCGGGCCTCATGTTCATAGCACTTCCCAAGGTATTTCTTGCGATGGGCAGGATAGGTACTGCGGTAGGAGTTATTTTCTTCCTTATGGTATTCTTTGCAGCACTCACAAGCTCCATTTCAATACTTGAGGCCGTAGTTTCAAGCTTAATGGATCACTTTAATATGTCAAGACTTAAAGCAACTATCATAGAGTCGGTTGTAGGACTCATACTTGCTATAGTTGTCTGCCTTGGATATAACGTATTTTACTTTGAGGTAGAGCTTCCGAATCATTCAGTCGGACAGATACTTGATATCATGGATTACTTAAGCAACAATATCTTAATGCCGGTTGTTGCTATAGGAACCTGCATCCTCATTGGATGGGTAGCAGGCCCTGATGTCATCATAGATGAGGCCTCAAAGACGGGAGCGAAATTCGGACGTAAGAGACTCTACAAGGTAATGGTCAGATATATCGCACCGGTGCTTTTGGTCATTCTTTTGTTAAAATCACTGGGTATCATAAATATCTGACGATTTTCGGGATTCAACAGGGATCAATGGTGGATGAAATATGGAAAATGAATTTAAACTGAAAAAACTGAAGACATATCTTGAGGAACTTGGCAAAGTAGCGGTTGCTTTTTCGGCAGGTGTAGACTCAACATTTCTTTTAAAGGTTGCGCATGATACCTTAGGAGACAATTGTATTGCTTTGACAGCGAAATCAGAAAGCTTTCCCTTGCGCGAACAGAGTGAGGCTATCTCTTTTTGCAAGAT
>JAILEM010000224.1 GCA_024687745.1 Lachnospiraceae bacterium | reverse complement strand
CTGTTCCAGAAAAGTCCTGCATTTATCTGTTACAAAGATTCGCTGTTTTCGCTTGTCTTTTTCATCAGGGATTGCAGAGACAAACCCCTTTTTCTCAAGCTTAAGTAAAATCTGCTTCACATTCTGATGAGAACTTCCCATCACATCTGAAAGCTCATTCAATGTCGGAGGTTCCTTGCATAGGTTGATACAGATTATTGCAAAGAATTGTTTCCAGGTAATCTCCTTGAAATATGCATCGGCTGCAGCCTGATATCTGTTATCAAATGCACTGAGTAACCCGAGTAAAAACGGCTGTGGTGGCATATCTCCAAACGTTACTTTTTCTATATTCATTACTTCATCGTAATTCATGCGAGCTCCTTTTTATATTATGTAATATATTACCTATATATAACAATGTAATATATTACATATTTTTTGTCAACACAATTCCAAAGAAAAAGCTTCGGGATTTAACCGAAGCTTAAATGTACGTTATACTGAAATTATATCCTTTTTGAAAGTATCTCTCCACAAAATGAACTACTGGACTAGGCTATCTTTCTGCTTTCATCATTCGTTTGCAATCATACATTTCTTTATCCGCTATTCTCTCAGAATCGTGGATTGAATAGTTCTGGCTTGAAGTACATATTGCATGACCGTAGGCGATGCTCAGTTTTATTTCTTTATTCCTTGAATCGTTATATTCTTTGATCCTGTTATTAAGCTCTTTTACAACTGACTGATAAGCCTTTTCAGGATCATCGCCAAATAATACAGCCAGGAACTCATCGCCACCGGTCCTGTAGGTTTCACCGTTTTCTCCAACCGCTGCGCTCAGGATATTTGCTGAATCCTTGATGTAGCGGTCTCCTTCTTCATGCCCCATAGTGTCATTGACTTTTTTAAGATAATTAAGGTCAACTGACATTATGGCAAAGGTAAATTCTTTTTCACCCTTCTCTCTTCCCTTCATAAGGCGCCCTGTGAGTTCTGCCTCTTTTTCAATATATGCTCCCTTGTTTAAAAGACCTGTCATCGCATCTGTCCTTGACGCAATCCTGTACTTATTGGCCAGCTCCGCCTGTCTGTTACGAACAATAGAAAACCTAAGGAAAAAGACGAGCATTATAAGCAGAAAGACAACATAGTACACCCGGAGGATCCTTCCCCAATCTGTCATATGTCTTGCTGCCGCAGCATAGGATCCCAAATCGATCACAAGGACCACAATGTTTATTATCGATACAATATTTACAAAGGTTGATATTTGGCTTTGCTTGATCTTATCTCTGTGCCGGATCTCCTGAATTACAAAATACATTGCAATGACACTGTTGGCCAGTATGAGAATTGCAGAGATAAGGAATAATCTGTATAAAGAGACATTAAAGAAGAATGACCCTACAGCTTCCACAGCAAACAGTACCGCAACCACTATACCAATAATGTGTGAAAAGCGCTTATGGGGATATTTGGTTATAGCATCACAGAGAACCGCTGAAGGGAAGCATATAAGCAGTGCCAACGCATACTTGACCGTGCTAAAAAGCTCCGGCTTTCCAATAAGAATCTGTATTACCTGAGACTCTATCGTAAGAAGCAATCCGAAAATAATGGAGTAGAAGCCCCATGCAAAGAATACAGTCTTTTCTTCACGCTTTCTCTCAACTGCAAACAGTGTATATACGATCGTTGAAATACCAAAAAAGACTATGAAGAGACTCCAGATAAACCTGGGCATTCTGGATCTGATCGTACTGTAAATGTAATCTGAAGACTTCTCTATGCGCATTTCCAGAATAAATGCGGAATACTCTGTTGGAACCATCGCAATGGAGATCTCATTGTACTTGTCCATGATATTGATCGGAACAACCTGAACCGTCAGTCCTATATCATCTCCGGAAAGATTTGCAGCATTCTGTTTAAACTCATATATGGTCCTGGTGCCAAATTCCTGTGAGCCATAATATGGGCTGTCCTCAGGTGCTGTGGCATATACTGTAAAATCCATTCCTCTGGCAAAAAAGCATATGGCTTCACCACCATTAAGCTGACAATCTTCCGGTATCCTGTAATGGATCACTTTCTCTTTAAATACATCATCCCTGGAAAAGACAATATTCTCAATATTATAGACATTTCCATCATCGTCATACCACCCTTCGGAGCAATCATAATAATCCCCCTCATGAGCGATTATCTGGTCACCGTCGGTGCGATATGCCTTAAACAAAATGGCTACGAGCCACATAAGGACCAGGAGCGAATATAAGATCAAATAGATATTATGCTTTAGGTATTCTTTCTTCATAAAAGAGTCTCCATACATAGGCAATGTACATTATTACAATTAATTATACCTTGCTTTTCGATATGAATAACTGAAATTTCCATAAAGAAAAAAGTCCTTAATACACTTACATATCCTTACGCTTATTCACAGTTGGGTTTGCGACATTTATCCTGGAAGATGAAATTCACGGGAGCTTAAACCATAATGGCATAGTAAATATGGCAACAAGTAGTGTAACAATAACGCAAACAACAAGTACAGTGATTATTTCTTTAGGCATGGTATTAACAAATTTAAAGATGCCTACCTTTTTTAGAAGTTCAACAAGCCAGAACGAAATTTGTCCTGTCGTCAGCGTAGCTCCTAAGCCATATACTGTTGCAAAACGAAGACTGTAAATGAAATTTCTTAATAGATGTTTTGCTATATATGTATTCCCTTTAGCTAAAACTAGTGTTTCGTAAATGCAGTAGATTTCGATCAATATTACCATTGCAACAAACATGATAATTGTTGTCATAACCCATCTTTCAAAAGTGCTTGTTTCCCCTAACATACCGCCTCCAAACATTCCATTCATCTCCTACAGATGTTCCTCCATGATGACCTGCCATGTTAATATCCGTAACAAAATCAGGTTTCCTGACATAGTCAAATAGCCGGCAAAACTTTTTTCTCTATGAATTCCACACGATCAAAGATCCTTACCTTAAATGTACCGGTTATTCCGACAGATACATTTTGCTCTTTGTTTATATAGATGATATTTCCGCTGTCTCCGATTGCAGCATAAACTTCTC
>JAILEM010000203.1 GCA_024687745.1 Lachnospiraceae bacterium | reverse complement strand
ACCGCGCGCGAAAAAGATGGGAATTATCAAAGGAGGAAACTATTATGACACCAATGAGTAACTATGAATATCTATCAAGAGTAAAGTTTGCAGAAGAATTAGAAGCTATCGAAGCAGCAAAAAAAGCGTCAGGTCTTACCTATGAGGAGCTTGCTGCAAAAGTAGGCGTAAATAAAGTTTGGCTAACAAGTGCAATTAAGGGACAGCAATATGTACCAGAAGAGTACTGTAAAAAATTAGCTGAGGTTCTTGGAATTGATGAGAAGATTACAATGGTTCTAAGTGAGCATCCTTATAAAGGAAATACAGATCCGGTCCTTTATAGATTGCATGAGGTATTGGATACATATGGGCCAGCTATTAAAGAACTAATTCACGAGAAGGGAGGAAACGCTATCATGAGTGCTATTGATTTTGGTATCGACGTAGATATTGAAAAAGATCCTCATGGTGACAGAGTAATCATTAAGTGGAATGGAAAACTCCTTCCGTACAGCAAACAAGGACAGTACCCATGGTAAAAAGAAAAAGAGGTGGTAGGTATGGAGAATGCTACACTTTCCAAGATCTGTAATGTAGCAATAGTAAAGACGGATTTTGCTAAAAATAATCCTATAAGATGTTTTGTATACTCAATGTTTGCAGGTGCTTATATTGGCATAGGTATTACACTTATTTTCACGCTTGGTGCCCAGGTAAGCGGTAATGAGTATTCAGCCGGGTTTACAAAGCTTGTGATGGGGGCTGCATTTGGACTTGCACTTTCAATGTGTATTATGTGCGGAAGCGATCTTTTCACAGGAAATAATTTGCTAATTGGGGCCGGAGCCATTAGGGGAAAAGTTTCATGGTTAAGTGCCTGTAGAGCGTGGATAATCAACCTTATAGGAAACCTTGCAGGTTCAATACTTGTTGCATACATTGTTAAGATGTCCGGACTCTTAAAGAATGAACAGTTTGGTAACTTTGTTGTAACAATGAGCGCAAACAAGATCAATCCTTCATTTGTTGAGTTGTTCTTTAGAGGTGCGCTTTGTAATGTTTGTGTTTGCGTCGCTGTTTGGTGCGGTCAGAAACTTACATCTGAATCAGCAAAGCTTATCATGATTTGGTGGGGATTATTTGCTTTCATTTCAATAGGTCTTGAGCATAGTATTGCTAATATGACATTACTTGCTCTGGGTATTTTTTCGCCTTATGCTTCGGCAAGTGATGTCGTAAACTGGGGCGGATATGCAAGTAATCTTATACCGGTAGTATTAGGTAATATGTTCGGAGGAATAGTATTATTCGCTTTACCATATTGTTTCTGCAGCAAGGAAACGGAATAATATAGCCGGATATCCATTTGAGGATTCACGATTAATCGTGGATCCTCTTTATTATGTGAGATAAATACACCTCTTTGAAACTCTTTTGGGTGATCATAGCCGATCGGCAAAGATTTTATTAATGCGTTTTCAGATATGTAAAGTGTTTTCGAGACGATGGTTTACATAAAATTGATACTATTCACAAAATCATATATAATAACTATATCGGTCAACGCGCTCAAGAAAGCCAAGATGATATCTCTCTTTCCAGCCACGGTATCGAACCTGTTCTCTTTATCGAACAGATTAACCGTATGGATTGATTGTTGCAGCGATTCTTCGGTGCTCTTCTTCGATATTAGCATAATGCTTTGCAGTTGTATTAATGTCTTTATGGCCTAAGACATCGGCAACCAGACGGATATCGCCCGTTTTATTGTATAGAGCGGTACCATAGGTGGACCTCATTTTATGAGGGCTTACTTTTTTATTGATAAGTGTCGCTTCAGAATACTTTGATACCATATCCTGGATCGATCGTACTGATAGTCTTTTTTTGCGGGACGAGAGAAAGAGGGCAGGTTCCTCATCGGAGTCAGTGTAGGAAGGTCGCTCAAAATCAATATAATCAAGTAAAGCTTCCTTTGTCTGTTCATCAAAATAGAGCATTTGTTCTTTTTTTCCTTTTCTTACGACACGCATGCTTTTTTCTTCGAAATTAAAGTCATTAATGTCCAAAGAGACACACTCGGAAACCCTAATCCCTGTACGGAGCAGGAGAGTAAGGACAGCATAGTCACGATATCTCGTATTCTGTCTCATCTTCTGCTGATGTTTATCTCCCAGATTTCCATTTTTAACCCTGGTAAGAAGCAGATCCACTTCGTCCGCAGTCAACCTTGTGATCACATGGTCATCTGAGTTTCTTCGCTGCCTGATCGCCCCGGCCGTCGCATCATTTGTAATATAGTCATGTTCGCATAAATACTTGTAAAAAGTCCTTAATGCGGACATGCGCCTTGCAATGCCGGAAATATCGTTTTGAAGGTTATTTTTCCCCACAATATCAATATCCTTTGCACTTAAATATTTCTGGTACTCATTAATGTCTTGAAATGACAGATTATTAAGTATCTCCAGCGGTATATCTTTTGTATCATGCTCTTTAGCTGCAGGACAGAATTCCTGTAAATAAATAAGAAATGTTCTTAGATCATATGCATAAGAAACTGCTGTATTTGGATTTCTCTGGGCTTTTTCATCCAAAAACTCATACGTATAACTGGGAAGTTCCTGCTTTAATCCCTTTAGTTTATATCTGTAATTCAGATCTTTTTGCTTGTTAAATTCCGAATCTTTTCCCATGTTTTAGCCCCTTATAGCCTTATTTACACACGATTTGAGGTTTCTGGCTATAATTTTACATTAAACTGAGATTTAATGCAATATTATATTTGACTATTTCATTCAAGCGATCATGGGTAAAGAATCAGCATATTATAACGCTTTAGACCAGAAACGCAGGCGGGAAACCAACAATCTGCGCAGCATGCACATGGTTTTGTTGAGGAATGCCTTATCAAGCATGAGCTTAGCACACTCTTGTTGCATGATTTATGACATTCAGTGCCTCCTTTTCCACCATGATTCTAACAGGTATGATGTGCATAATTTTCCACATAAGAAAAAGAGCCCCGAAAGGCTCTATAGTCTTTTAACAGTATAAAATCATCTATACAAACTTAACCGCCGTTCCATATGCCATAACCTCAGCTGCGCTCTGCATAACAGCCGACGTGGCGTATCTCATGCATACAATGGCATCTGCCCCAAGCTTATTTGCTTCTTCGATCATCCGCTCTGTAGCGACTTCTCTTGCCTTCTCCATCATCTTGTTATAGTTTCCAAGTTCACCACCAACAAGCGTTTTGAGCCCCGAACCTATATCCTTAAAAGCATTGACAGTCTGTATAGTACTGCCCTTAACCGTTCCAAGCATTTCCAGATTTTTTCCGTTAATTGCATCTGTTGTTACAATAAGCATTTGATTTTACCTCCTATTATCTAATCCATCATTCAATGA
>JAILEM010000200.1 GCA_024687745.1 Lachnospiraceae bacterium | reverse complement strand
TTGAAGATGTTTTAAAGGGACAGGTTGACTATACGATGGAAGACGGTCTTAGGGTCTATAAAATGGATGAGCTCATTTCTCTCTATCTGCCGTCGGAATGACCGTTCTCCTTACCTGTATATCCTGACCCTGCAGTTAAGCTTACCCTTCTTACTAAGGCCAAGCTCCTGTGTATATTCAAACTTACCTTTGCCCCTTACGGATATCACATCGGAAGCGCTCAACTGTTTTGCGTTCTCGGTCAGGTTCCTTCCGTTCAGATACACAAGTCCTGCCGGAAACAGATCAAGGGCTTCCTGTCTAGACAGGTTATATACTCTTGCAATGACCGCATCTATTCTCTGTGAGGATACCTGTATGACTTTTTCATCCATATCCGGAGCGGTTATTTCATCAACATTGCCCGCAATTTCCGTTTTAACGGATGTGTGCTTTACCCTCGTAAGATTGTCAATGATAAACTGGGCTATACTATCCCTGCAGAAAACACATGCTTCCTTGTCCTTTACAAATATGTCGCCCAGCATTTCTCGTTTGATACCAAGGTTCATCAGGGCTCCCAGGAAATCCCTGTGATTAAGATCATCCGCGAATTTACTGGCAAGCGGCCTTATAGACAAGGCCGTGATGGGGAATTCCTGCACATAACCCAGTTCATCCACACTCCCGAACCGTATCATTCTTCTTTCTGCAATGTCACAGCCTCCAAAAAGGGTTGGATGTGCGTATGACAGTTCCCGTTCGCACTCATAAAACACCGACTGCTCAGCCAACGATAAGAAGTCCGTAAATGTATATTGTCCCTGGTTATAGCTCCTGTCGGCAAGTTCCTTAAGCCTTTGTTTTTCTTCCAAGATCCCTGTCCTTTCCTGACCAGTCCGACCGACGCTTACGACCGATCCTTTACATTAAGAATTATAACAGATGACAGGATCATAAGGATCCCGAGACCCGAAAGAACCGTTAAGGGTTCCTTAAATATGAGAATACCAAACAATGTGGCTACCATAGGCTCGATCGTGGCAAGGATCCCCGCCTTGCTTGCCTCTACCGATTCAAGCCCCAGCGTATATGCAAGAAAGGGGATCACAGCCGTGATACAAGCAGTCAATATACAGAATAATATCAATGCTCCCAGATGATCTGAAGCCGCAAACCTTCCAAACATCTCTCCCGGCCGGCATATAAGAAGAGATCCTACTGCCGCAAAAAGGAATGTATATGCCGTAACCGTATAAGATGAATAACGCTTAAGGGCTATGGTCCCGAGAATGCTGTATAATCCATAACCTATTCCCGAGCCCAGACCGACCAGCAAGCCCGTCAGTGTTATTCCGCCCCCGGAAATACCCGATATCAGCACGCAGCCCCCAAAAGCAGCGGCAAGGGCAATAAGCTTCCTTCCGGTCAGCTTCTCATGAAAAAACAGGACAGACATTAACATGATCCAGATGGGGGAAGTGTACAAAAGAATAGCCGCTGTCGAAAGTGACATCATATTTATCGTCGTAAAATAGCACACTGTAAAAAACAGGACACTCCCAAAACCAAGTCCCAGAAAAAGCGGGATATCCCTGAATGAGATCTTAAAACCCGAACGCCCTTTAATAAAGAGTATGAGTGAAAAGATCAAAGCTGCCAGTGTTACACGTATTGATACAATCTGGATAGAGTCAAAGCCTTCGGTACCGAGTTTTCTTACAAAAAGCCCCATACTCCCCCAGAAGCATCCTGCCAATATTATAAGTATTGTACCTAATTTTTGTTTTTCCTGTTTCATTTTAATACCGTGACACTGCCTTCCGTTGCGTTAACGAGTACAATATCGCCGTCCTTAAGCTTAACGGTCGCATCACCTGCTGCAAGAACGGCGGGTATATTATACTCTCTCGCGACTATTGCCGCATGGGACAGAGTCCCTCCCGTATCCACAACAACGCCTGCTGCCAGGGCAAAAAGCGGTGTCCATTCGGGATCCGTATATTTACATACCAATATATCATTCTTTTCAAGTTTGTAAAATTCGGCAGGTGACTTAACAATGCATACACGGCCCCTGACCTGCCCGCTTGAGGCGCCGATCCCTTTTATCGAATCATCTTTACCGGCAAGCGCATCCCTCATACACTTATCCCAGTAGGCAACCGCGAATTCCCTTTTATCTTTCCTGGCATTGATAATGTCCTGCTTATTTCCAAGGTTCCCCTGCTTACACACCTCATACAGTTCATCCGCAAACAGATACAGAAGATCGTCATATGAGACCTTAATGTGGTCCGAGAGCTGTCTTAACAGGTCCCTGCAGTATTCGAATTCGGACTCCCAGAGGTACTGGGTGGCTTCCCTGATATAGTGGTAGTGCCGAAGGCCCTTTACGCGTTTCTCAAACACACCGTATTTTGAAGGCGGCAGGACCTCTCTCACCCTGTCCATAAGGTCCCTGAAATGTTTCTCGCCTTCCTCTTTCGATGCAACCGCCTCACCACCGCTTTTTAACATGGGCCTTAATGCATTTATGAACCTGTCGGGTTCCTCTCTCCATGTCCTTGCGATAAAGCAATAGCAGTTAAAGTCAGACTTGCTCCCAAACCGGTCCATGAAGCTTACAAGCCTCTCCTTAAGTTCGGGATAGGAATCACATATCTTTCCGTAATCCTTCTCCATAACGGCTTGTGTCATTTCCCTGTCCCTGCCTATGTATATACACAGGTCCTTCATTTCCCGGTTTATATCTGCAGTCACATAGCTCAGTCCTTCAAGGATATCATATGCGTTAAGGCTTTTGTCAACCTTTTTCAGGGTTTTTGTCACCCTCCTGCTTTCGACCGCATTGGGAAAAAGGGCGTACAGGAACCTGTCATAAGCCGTTTTCTCAATAAGATCATGCATCCTCTTAAGGGCCGCTCCCAGATCCGCAGCATTTGAATACGTTCTTCCCTTCTCACGCTCGAACTCATCACGGCAGCGCTTAAGGGATTCATCCGCACACTTTATATTATTGTCGATATCCAGGATTTTTTTTAAGTATCCCGGAACCGCAAAAATATTCTTCGTTACCCTTACCTTATTCCCCTGATAGGACACCCCGTCCTTATCTATCGGGTACATCCCGCCCTTAAAATCTATGCCTATCTCGTTAAAAAGGTTATTCTTCTGGTCACCGACAAGGCCGCCATAATCATGATCCAGCGGGTAATACGGAGTCGGTGTCTTCTCAAGGTTAAAGAGCACGCCCTCTCTCGTTGCTCCCTTTGCTCTTTTTACCTTTGGATATCCGGCAAAGTCATCATCACCGAATACCTTCGCATTCTTTTCTTTAAGTGTCGTGATGCTCCTGGCCTGTAAAATATATATCTCACCATCCGCTACAGCCCATTCTATATCCATGGGGTGACCGTAATGCTTTTCAATCCTGATACCCTCTGCCACAAGCCTTGCAATGACATCTCTGTTAAGGACAGCCTGCTTCCTTCTCTTTTCATCAACAGAAATCTTAACAGTCCCCTTATCGTCCCTGCTGTATACTATCTCTTCTTCCTTGGTCCCTATGATCTCTTTTATTATTCTGCCATCCCTGCCGCATATATATTCGTCGGGACTTACTATTCCTGATACGACTGCCTCTCCGAGACCGTATGAAGCATTGATGTGGACATTTTCCCTCTCTCCCGCCGGATCCGATGTAAACATGACCCCGGCCGACTCACTCTCAACCATTTTCTGCATAACGACCGCCAGGGCAACCTTCTCCTTATCATAACCGTAATTCTTCCGATAGCTTACCGCCCTGTCGCCCCACAGGGATGCATAGCATGATCTTATCCTATCGATAAGGTCCGTTAAACCGGTCACATTAAGGTACGTCTCCTGCTGCCCTGCGAAGCTGGCATCATCTAGGTCCTCAGCCGTTGCTGACGATCTGACCGCAAGCCTTACATCATCCCCGCCTATTGAAGTATAGAAATCTTCTATCTCTTTTCTTAAATCTTCCGGGATCTCCCCGCCTCTGATCGCTTCCCTCAGATCGTTTCCGCTTTCATATCTATCAGGCTCTATCCCGTTGAAAGTCATGTACTCATCATAGGCGCAGGCAAGGAGTACGCTGCCTCCCGGAATATTGATACCGGCTCCCGTCATCTCTCCGAGGTTAGCTCCCTTTCCTCCCGCAGTTTTAATATCCTCTTTCTTTATCTCACTAAACGGTACTATTTTATTTGACATTTACAATGCCTCCCTTACAGAAGTATTATTGTTCAAATATTTATCCCATGCCCTTGATCCTATGATGAGCGAAAGCATCAGTGCCGCAAGGCTTGCAGCACTCTTGCAGTAAACAAGACCATTCAGCCCCAATAGTTTAGGCATGATAAGTGCGGCAGGTATCAGGAATGTCCCGTTCTCTGCCACGGTAACCAGTGTTGCCGTTCCGAACCTTCCTATGTTCTGCAAGAACATTCCGCATAAGATATAGAATCCCATGAAGGGCATTATCATACACTGGGCATGTATCATCCTTATTGCAAGAAGTGAAACATCCGTATCTGACGTAAATCCGGCAACAAGGATATCCGACTTTAAGAAAAGGAATGCCACGGCTATGATAAGAAAGGCACTCACAGTTGCCAGGGCATATTTAAAGGCCGTCTTAATCCGGTCGTACCGGCCTGCCCCGTAATTAATTGCACATATCGGCTGAAATCCCTGCCCAAACCCGATGACCAGTGAGTATGCAATGTATGAAATACGAAGTGCTATGGTAAGCGCGGCGATGGCATAACTTCCAAAACCGCCCGCCGCATTATTGAGTATCACAGAAGATACGGAACTTATCCCCTGCCTGCTAAAGTTCGGGGCTCCTCCCGTAAGGATCTTTCTTATATTTTCCCAACTCAGCCTTGCCTTTGACAGCCTGATCCCCACATTGCCGTTTCTTCCGGTAGTTAAGAAAAGAACTATGCATCCGCTTATCTGTCCTGCCAGGGAAGCAAGCGCCGCACCGGCAACGTCCATCTTAAGCACAAATATAAAAATGGGATCCAGTACCATATTAAGGACCATTCCCACAAGCAGACCAATCATTGAGTCACGTCCCGCCCCCGCAAGCCTTAACTGGTTATACAGAACATTTGATATGAGCATGAAGGGTACGGTCAGCAGCGTGATCCTTAAATACCTTACGGCAGCAGCGTGAAGCTCACCGCTTCCTGCCCCCAAAAGCTCGGCAAGCCTGTCTGCAAAGGGGAATCCGAAAGCAGCAATGGCGATCCCGGTCAGTATAGCTATAAGGACTCCCGTTGCTGCCATCCCTTCCGCCGATCCTATATCCCTCTTCCCAAGACTTCCCGATATATGGTTGCCGCTTCCGTATCCGAACCAGAACCCTATCGCCTGTATCACCGAGACAAAGGAAAATACTATCCCCACGGATGCTGTCAGATCAACATTATCAAGCTTTCCGACAAAATAGGTATCTGTCATGGAGTAAACGGTACTGACTATCATCCCTATCATCGAAGGAACGGCCATCCTTACAAGAAGGGGATATACAGGCTCACTTGTCAGCTTTTTTATCCTGTCTTCTCTTTTTAAAGAATCATCGTTTTTCATACTTTTCACATTTAAAGAACCTGTCCGTTTCCGCCTCACAGAAAACCCTGTAAATATCAGCGAAATGCTCTTCACCTATGAGCTCTGAATTTATAAACATAATGCCGGCAGCCCGGGCAATGCTCATTATCTTTTCGACATCGCACTCTATCCTGTAACCGTTTTCTTCCCAGAAGGACATCATCCTCCCAAGAAAGGCCTTATACAGTTTAAAACTCCTGTCGCTTCTGTTGTTCTGAAAAAAGCTTATCGTATCGCTCTCACTGTTAATAAAGGCTTTATTCTGCTTAAGGTGCATGCCTTCACCATACAGAAGCTCGATAAGAAATCCGCGGGGATCGGTAAGTGTTTCCCTTCTCTTTTCATACATCGCATCGGTTTTCTCCCTTATCCTTAACAGGAAGAGATCTTCGACAAAATCATCCTTGTCCTTATAAAAGGTATAAAACCCGCCCTGGGCTATACCCACTTCCCCGGTCAGCTGTCTTATTGATATGTTTTTTATACCGTTTTCGGCAAGAAGCTTAAGGCCTGTTCTTCTTAGCTTCTCCTGCAGTTCTTCTCTTTCTTCCTGAGTAAATGCTTTTCCCATGCTGCCTCCTATCCCTGTCCATCTTTCGGTTAGACTCTGCTAACCCTTGGCTATGAACATAGTACATCAATGTTCATAGCTTGTCAATACCTACCCTCATAATTACCGGACTTTTATATCATCTGCTATTCTCTATGTGATCTGCAAGACTGGCCGGACATACAGCTTTAATACATGTTCCATCCTCTTCGAACCGTTCCTCGATAACCTGGCCCTCACGATGGATACGGCTCAGCATACTGCCGTCGGTGTACGGTATACATACTTCGATCATCCGGCTCCCTGACTGAAACAGGCTAAACAGTGCATCAAGCAGGTCATCAATCCCATATCCGGTATGAGCGGAAATATAATAGCTGTCCCCGCCCGGGTGATTCTCAACTGTCAGATCCTTATCCCGAAGATCGGCCTTGTTATATACGTAAATCCTGGGGATGCCCGATACATCAAGGTCACGAAGGGTATCTTCGGTAACCTTCTTATGCATTACATGATGCGGATCCGATGAATCCATGACAATAAGAATTACATCCGCATATTTCACTTCCGCAAGTGTTGATCTGAAGGCCTTGATGAGATCATGCGGGATGTTCTCTATAAAACCGACAGTATCCGACAGAAGAAAGGGCTTCCTGCCCGGAACATCGATCTTGCGCACGGATGTATCAAGTGTCGCAAACAGCATGTCCTTCTCAAAAACCTTCTTATCCTCCTGATTACCCGATGCAGGGTCACTCATGTCAAGAAGCAGGTTCATCAGTGAGGATTTACCGGCATTCGTATACCCGACAAGCGCCACATGGGGAAATCCGTCCCTTCTTCTCCCGCTGCGCTGGACATCACGGGTTCTTTCTATCTGCTTAAGCTCCTTCCTGAGCTCGTTTATCCTGTGGGATATCTGGCGGCGGTCAAGTTCTATCTGCTTCTCGCCTATACCCTTGTTGGCCCTGCTGCCCCCTCCGCCGCTCTGGCGGCCCAAATGCTTCCACATACCGCTGAGCCTGGGAAGCATGTACTGAAGATAAGCTGACTCAACCTGCAGCCTTGCCTCCCTGGTCCTGGCCCTTCTTGAAAAGATCTCAAGAATAAGGTTGGTCCGGTCCCATACGGGTACTTCGATCATCTTCTGAAGGTTCTTCATCTGTGCGGGCGATAGGTTCCCCAGGCAGACAACATGCTCGGCCTCCGTTCCCCTGACAAGATACATAAGTTCCTCGGCCTTGCCCGAACCAAGCCAGGTGGCATTATCCGGATGCGGTAATGCCTGCGTTATAGTTCCTGCGACCATAAGATCACATGCCTCGCACAGGCTCTCAAGCTCATCCATGGCGCGTCCGAATTCCTCTTCGTCCTCCCATGTACGCAGGCCGGCGATCACAACCGGTGTAAGGTCTGCGCTTTCAGTTTCCATGTTCATATATTATCCTCTCACGTTATAGACTTTTTGCCATACCAAGATATATTGCCGCATTCTGGTGGTTGGGATCGGCCTTAAGAACTTCCTTGAAGGCCTTTAGCGCATCATCCTTCCTTAACAGGCCCAGATTTCCGAGTCCCTTAAGATATAGACAGTGCAGGCGGTTCTTAAGAGTCATATCCGCGTCAAAGACCGACATATCAGGCAGGGAAACAGCGAAGTAATCCATCTTAAATATATCTTCCATATGCTCATCCGCATAATCGATAAGACCCTTAAACAGCCTCTCTGCTTCTTCCGTATTCCCAAGCTTTTTATGAGCCATCCCCATATAGAGTATCATATCGGCAGGCTGATCGTAGTAATACATAACACCGGCCGGTTCCGGCTTACCGAGTGTAGCTTTCCTGAAACAATCCTCAGCTTCTTTACCCCTGCCCATGGCCTCAGAAACAAGACCCAGATTATAGTAAAGATTATTGTCCTTGGTCCCTTCAAGCCTTCCTTCGCCAAGGTTCTCAGGATATGACAGGGCAGTAAGCAGCTTCTCACAGGCGCTGTCATGATCTCCCTTTTTCATATCTTCCCATGCAAGAGAGATGAGTGAAATCTTAAACTGAGCGGTAATCTTCCCTTCAGCACCTTCCCAGGTCTGAAAACTGTGGGATGATATCCTCTCATATGCTTCCTTATACTCATGATTTAAGTTAAGGACCGTAATAAATTCGGTATAGAGGTCATCCCTTTTTTCCGTAAGACCTGTATTCTCCCTGAATTTAAGCAGCCGGTCGGTAGGAGATACGGATAACTTCTGATACAGCTGGTCAAGTTCCAGGAATACACGGGCATCCCCGGGATCAAGCCTGAAGGCATGCTCCATACACTCAAGAGCCCTTTTCTCATCTCCCCGCTTGTTATAATAAGCAATTGCCAGATTACGCTCAAGAGTGGCATAGTCACGGTCAAGCCTTTCTGACTTCTCCCACAGTTCAATGGCCTTATCAAACTGCAGCTTATCGTAATTAAGGCATCCGAGATAATAGTAGGCCTTCGCCCCTTTTGGATCATACTCTGTCGCCGCAGTAAGGACCGCAGCATCTTCGGATTTATTGGGGAAGCAGTATGAGGGATCGCACTTATCGGCTTCCTTAAAACACCTTAACCCTTCCTCAGCTCTTCCAAGCTTAGTAAGATAATATCCCCTGTAGTAATGGATAAGGGGATAATCCCCCTTATATGTATCAAGTACCCTTACCGCCTTATCGTATTCACCGAACTCGGCATAGCACCTTGCGGTCTTTAAATAAGTCTCCTTAAAGTCCCGATCAAGGGACCTTATCTTATCAAGCTCTTCCTCCCCTGAACCTTCAAGAAACCGGAGTTCATACAGGGAGAAATAATCGAAGGCATTAAGCAGGAGGTTATCCCCAAGCCACTTCCGCGCCTCATCTTTAAATCCAAGCTTTGCAAGAAGCAGGCCCTTTAGTCCCCTTGCCTTTATGTTATGGGCATTCTTAACAAGACCCTTTTCCGCAAGATCAAGCGCCTGTTCCGGATCACCCCGTCTGTTTGCGATGGCGGCCAGATAATAGAATGCCATCTCCTGCTGTTCGTTTGACCAGGTCGCCTTGTAAAAGGCATCATACGCCTCATCGAAGCGCTCCATGCAGAAGAGGTCAAGTCCAAGATTATAAAAGGGCTCACTGTCATAGGGATTATTGAACATGCCATCCCCGGTAAGCCGTTTGATCGCATTTCTAAAGTAAGGTTCAGCCTCCGCAAATGCATTCCTTCTCATAAGCAGGAGCCCGTAGGCATTATTGATCCTTACATCTCCCTTATCTCTCTTAAGACCCTCAAGGTAATAAGGATCGGGCAGCCAGGTGGCATGCCTGTACTGTTCAAGGTGCTGCCCGGTAAGAAAGAGCTCTTCATTGGTCTTCATATCTTCGGGCGCGGGCGGAGCCACGGCAGGTTTTGCTATCGCAGGAGTTCCTTCATCTTCAGGTTCATAGGATACAAGCACCTTCCCCTTATATTCAACGGCCACCTTAAAGCCGTATTTATCCTTAATGTTTACCGGAATTGTTTTTTCGTAAATATCAAGAGGCGAAAGCCTTGTCTTCTCCTCATATACCCGTCCGTCTTTATCGTACAGACGGATCATAGCCTCATCATAAACCTGCGTTGCATATACGCATACATAGAGACCGTCCTTATTAAGCTCTGCATTAATGGCGGCATGTATCGTCGCATTCTTTACCATCCCGACAGCCTTATACGGCATGAAATACTGCTTAAATGTCTTCTCCTCGAAGGGTTTAAGCCAGGAAAAGTCAGGCTGGTTGTCGCAGTACATTCCGGTCATCAGCTCTATATAGGGACCGTCCTCATCGGTAAGGTTCCGATCCCAGGCCCTGCCGAAATCACCGCATCCCCATGTCCACTGCTTCTTACCGGGTGATACATGGTGGTCCGCGACATGCAGAAGGCCTGCCTTCTTCTCATGATCGTATCCGCCGACAAAATCGTATTCTGATGATTCTGCCATATATGATGTGGGGACCGGAATATTCTTATAGCGTGAGATATCAACTCCGGCACTGTAATCATGCTTATAGTATTCACCCCTTGCTATCGGGAACTCTGACACATCCCTCTTGCCATGGTCATAAACATTATGAACATCAGGCGGAAATACCGACTGGGTGTGGTCATTAACGGACACAGCCGGATTGGCCCACCAGAGGAAGGTCTGCGGAAAAGGCGTGCCGTTGTAGAGCTGCCCCGTGATCTCTATATAAGCCCTGTCGGGATACAGGGTAAACTTCGTCAGCTCCTCCGTCCCGTACATAAGGTCCGTATCGCCTGTAAGGAGGCTTTTGCTCCCAT
The DNA here is from genome assembly GCA_024687745.1 of Lachnospiraceae bacterium. Classification (GTDB taxonomy): domain Bacteria; phylum Bacillota; class Clostridia; order Lachnospirales; family Lachnospiraceae; genus UBA2868. The sequence goes on along the minus strand of JAILEM010000200.1, from coordinate 24,092 downwards.
CCTCATTTTCAATTATCTTATAGTCCACCGGAGAGTATGTCGTGGGCCTGTGGTGCTGGGGCCAGTTAAACTCAATACCGCCCGATATCCATGGTCCCGTAAGCCCGACAAGCGCCGGCTTTATAACATGGTTGTAGTAAACAAAATCATAGTCATTCGTCTTATCGTATGCCCTCTGGATACGGCCTCCTAGCTCAGGCAGGATCATGACCCTTATATAATCATTCTCAAGCCAGACTGCCTTCCATGCCTTATCCTTCTTCTCCCTGCTTATCTCATTTGTTGCAGGGTATGGATATATCTTCCCGGAACTTCCCTGATAAACCCTCTTCTCAAGAAACATAGGGTTTTTGTCAGCCGCCCCAACCTCATATGTAGGTATGATAACCTCTTCTTCCCATATCTTTACCGCACCCATTACTGTCCCCCTTTTTACTTAAGCCTAATTATATCGATACCCGTATTTAACGAGATCAACCCTGCCTTCACTAACCTCAATGCCCTCTGCCTCAAGGAGCCTTGCCTGAGCGCCGGGTCCGCCGAATGCGAACTCACCGGCAAGTTCTCCCTTGGAATTGACCACTCTGAAGCAGGGGATGTTATCGGGATCCGGATTCTTATGCAGGGCATTGCCTACCGCCCTGGCCATCTTCCTGTCACCGGCAAGTTCGGCCACCTGGGCATAAGTAGCCACATGACCGTACGGGATTTTCTTCACAGCTTCATATATCCTTTTTGTCGGGCTGTCACTGATAAGGTCATAGCTCTCCGCGATCATAAGCTTAACATCCTTATCGGGTACTGAGCCGTCAAGGATTATCGAATTCCAGTGGTCCTTATTCTGATGATATCCCGGAATGACGGACTTATATATATCACGCCAGAAAAAGGCATTCGAGGGATCGACCTTGACATTAAGGTTCAGATATCCGTCCTTCTCATATGTCCATAAAAAGGCCTTTTTATTTCCCTTATACCTGACCAGCTGCCAGTTCTCATCATGAAAAGGGGCATCCTGATAGGTGTCCGGAAAGGACAGGCCATATTCCAATACTTCTTCTCTTGTCTTCATAATAACCCTGCCTCTTTTTTGATCGTTTAATCTATATTACCATGTTTTAATATCAAAAAAAATGCGGTTATATCTCTTTTAAGATATAGCCGCATTTTAAAACATCCGGACGGATCAACAGAGCTTTTTACCTGCTGCTTCCCCCGATGCAAAGGGACCGGGTATCACACTGCCTCCACGATGATCTCCGAAATAATCAGCATCGAAGGTGATCGGTGTTCCATCAGGATTCTCAAAGCTCTGCTGGGGCTCAAAAGCCTTACCCAGGGTATCTGTCGATATCATGTCTGCATTAAATCCGGAAAGCGTTTCATAAATATTGGTATCGAGGAAATAACTTCCGTCTTTTTCCACGATGTTCACATAAACCTTACCGGAATCGTCACTGAAAACGTTCTTCTCATTTTTCCAGGAGACTGCGCCTTCAAAATAGGCATTACCGTCGATCCATACCGGAAGGTGTGAGAAGTGTGCTTCCTCATACTTCATCATGATGGGATGTTCAACTTCAAGGTCAAACTTAAGGATCCACTCATCATAGGTGGGATATTCATCAAAGCACCAGGTTCCCGCCTTCCTGTTCTCAACATACTTCTTGTCGGGTTCGGAATCATTTAACAGGACCAGATCCTTGGAAGGCCACTTCTGAATGAATATATTGTTGTAGAAACGGTCATCTCCGTGAAGGATGGTCATAAAGCCCATGACTTCTGTCCTGTGGGGCATATGGTATGGCGTATACCTCCAGGTCGTCCCCTCTCCCACCATGGTAAAGGCACCTGCGCACAGGTTATGGACCATGGCAACCCCCTGTGTTGCTATTCTTAACGAAACATCGGACAGGAGAATATTATTGTCTATAAGAGTCGGTCCGTGTGATACTTCGACAAATATATCCTGACAGGTCATCCCGCCCTCTAACTGCTTTGCAAAATCAGGGCGTTGATTGTCATGCAGAAGATTCTGCGTGATCCTCGTGCCCTGTGCTTCCCAGTCACACCAGATACCCATCGTACAGTGGTGGATATGGTTCCGTCTCATGATAACATCAATGGCAGCATGCATCTTGATACCCGCGATCTCCGCGCCGCCAAGCTCCATCATATTGTTGATATGGTGGATATGATTGTCTTCGATCACACTGAATGCACCACCCATACGGCCGATGATGCCCCCCTGCTGGCAGTGATGGATGTTGTTCCGCCTTATTATATGTCCGCCTATCTTCTCCTTAAGCCATCCGTAGTACTGACCGCGGCATACGGAATCACGCTCCATCTGGGTCGGGCTCTTCACATGCCTGTAAGTAAAGTAATGGTCGTTTTCGGGATCATAGTAACGGCCAACACATATTCCGGCACATTTGCTTCCCCAGATCTCGCAGTCTTCTATTATCCAGCCCTTACTCCAATGGGGACTGATCATGCCGTCCTGATAGGCAGCCGGAGGTGCCCATGTCGTTGCTGCCTTATTGATGTTAAAGCCGCTTACCGTGATATAACCCCTTCCTTCTTCCTGCGGCATAAAGCACTGGCGGCGCACCGTGATCTCAACGTTTTCTTTTGCCGGGTCCGCCCCTCCGAAATTAGCATAGATGACGGTCTCATCAGTCTCCTCATCCTGGCATGTGAACCATTTCAGTTTTGATTCTTCGGGTTCCCATGAGCACTCGTATACGCCTGCTTCTTCACACTCCTTAAGTGTTACGGCTTCATACAGTGCCCTATCATTTAACCATACGCATCCCGTATGCTTGTTGGGAGTTGCGAAATACCAGTCACCGTAAACGATAGTCGTGTAGGGATTGTAATCACCGAAGATCCCGTTCTTAATCCTGGTAACATAGATATCACCCTTATAGGGTTTCCAGTCCTTAATAACCTCTGCGCCTGTGATGACCGCTCCCAAGGGTTTCTCACTCCGGTATACGATCCTTAGATCCTCACTTCCTCCGTTTACCGGATTGACATTTTCCCTGTAAATACCGGGGGCTACTATTACCTCATCGCCCGGAACTGCGATCCTTGCAGCTTCATCTATCCGTTTAAATGGACGGTTTTTAGTACCGTTGCCGTCAAAAGCGGCATTTGCATCTACATAAATAATCATATACAACCTCTTTCTTATTTTGTGAACTAAAATAATACGTTTACGGATCAGCCCTTAACCGCTCCTGCCATCATACCCTTCACCAGCTTGTCCTGAAAAATAATGAACAGGATGATCATGGGAAGAACCGACAGTGTCAGCACCGACATATTGATCGGAATATTGAGCGAATGCTCACCCTTGAACTGTCCAAGTGCAAGCGGAAGGGTCTTTTTCTGTGGTGTAATAAGAAATGTATTGGCAAAAGCAAACTCATTCCACATTGAAACACCGTTATAAATTGCAAGTGTTGACAAACCCGCTTTGGACAGAGGCAGTATCATCATGAAGAAATTCCGGTAACGGTTACAGCCGTCAATTTCCGCAGATTCCTCGATCTCCTTAGGGATCGTCTTCATAAATGCCGTCAAAATAAAGACTGACATCGGCAGGGCAAATGCAACATAGGGGCCGATCAGCGAGCCAAGTGAATCATATAATCCGACAGTTGTGGTAAGCTTGAAGATAGGGATCAGTGTAACATGGATCGGTACCGACATCATGGCTACTATAGCTGCATATATAAAAGCGTTGAGCTTAAATCTCATTCGTGAGAGAGGATATGCCGCAAATGCCGAAATGATAAGCATCAGCACAAGCGAGATCGCAACCACTATCACACTCCTGAAGAAATATCCAAAAAAGTCATGCGTTACTACTTCAACATAATTTTGAAAATACCAGGGATCCGGAAGATGGAAAACTCCCTGCTGCAGCATATCGAACTGCTTACGGAATGAATTCATTATCATGAAGAAGAAGGGCGTAAGCGTAAGGATCAGCCAGGCGACCGCAAAAAAGATCGCAATACCCCAGGCAATCCTTGATTTTATCTTCGATGCGCGATATTCATCAGTCATATCAGTAGTCCTCCTTAACCCTGAACACCTTATTAAAGAGCAGAGCAATAGCCGTTATCAATATGAACATACCGGCAGCTACCGTCGAACCGTATCCCATATTAAACTGCTGGAATGAAAGCTTGTACATGTAGGTTGCCATTAACTCCGTGGTACCGGCAGGTCCGCCCTGTGTCATATTCCAGATCATATCGAAATACTTGAGTGAACCGATGAGCGACATTGTGCACGCCGTCTTGAAGATAGGTCCTAAAAGAGGGATCGCGATATAACGTAAATACTGTCCTCTCGTTGCCCCATCTATGACAGCGGCCTCATAAATGGTCGTATCGATATTGCCGTATCCGGCCACAAAATAAACCATATAAAAGGGTGTAAACTGCCATGCCATAACACCGATTATCGTGAAAAGCGCATTGGGCGATTTCCCAAGCAGATCGATGGTTGTCTTTTTTCCGTTGATAAGTGTTGCCAATGAGGAAATAAGTCCCCCGTTTGTTGCAAGCGCATAAACAAAAAGAAATGCGATCGCAACAGAACTCATAAGATACGGCAAAAACCATATGATCTTGAAAATGTTGAATTTCTTCCCTCCGGCATCAAGAAATGTTGCAAGCAGCATTCCAAGCGGAATCTGCAGCAGTATTGAAAAAACCATGACGGTCAGGTTATGTCCGAATGACTTCCAGAACATTTCGTCATGGATAAGAGTATTCCAGTTGTCAAGACCTATAAGGGTTCTGTCCGATGAGATACCATTCCATTTAAATCCGCTGATAACAAATGTATCGATAACGGGATATACGATAAAAACGATTATCAGTATCAGCGCCGGCAGAAGGAATACCGTTGCGGCCCCGGCTGTACTCCTCGCCCTCGTCCTGGCAAGCCCCGTGTTTCTACCCTTCTCCATATAGCTCCTCCTGTTTTACGATAAATCTTTCTTCGGAAACTGCCCGCAGGAATAATCGCTCCTGCGGGCAGATATTTCAATATTCAGCCACGCCTGTCTGTATCATTATACACTATTCTGCCAGAGCTTTCTGCATAGCTGCATCCTGTTCTTCGCCGATCTCCTGGGGAGTCTTCTCAAGACCGAAGAGCTCTGTCATACAGTCCTTATGAACTTCCGTAACAGATGCGGGCAGATACTGGTCATACCAGAGCTGAACGTTGGATGCCTTGAAGAACTCATCAATTATATATTTGTTGTTGGGGTCATCAATATTTTCATTGAAGCCCTTGATCGAAGGAACCGTACCGGCAGCCACCTGTTCTGCATTGTAAGTATCATCGTTGAAGTACTGGGTCGCAAGTACGAAGCAGGCATCAAGCTTATCCTGATCGACAGATCCGTCCTCTTTGAAGCAGTTGAAAGTCATTCCCATACCGATCGCCGTTCCGATCTCAACGTTCTGAGGAACTCCTGCTGCCTTGGCTTCCGTATCTTCAGGGAAACGGAATACACCGATGTTCTCATTGTACCATTCTTCATTATCAGCCTTGATACCGCCTACCTGCCATGATCCGTGAAGCATCATTGCTGCGGAACCGTCATAAAGAAGAGCCCTGTCCTGGTTATCATCGGCCGTAAGTGAGTTAACACCGTCAGGGAAGTAACCCTTCTTAACCCAATCCTGGATCTTCTCACCTGCATAGATGAAGGCAGGGCTTGTGAAAGAACCACCGTTTTCCTGGGTGTAGGCTGCATCAAACTCGGCATTTCCCGAGTGGCGTGCTACAAGGTACATATAATACATGGAACCTGTCCACTTGGAAGCATTCGCAAGCGAGAAAGGAATGATCCCGTTCTCTTTGAGCTTTTCGCATACAGCTTCAAGTTCATCTATTGTCTGGGGAACCTCAATGCCAAGGTCCTTAAATATCGTCTTGTTATAGAAAATGTCACAACCGGTAAGTCCGCTGAAAGGAATCGCAAGCATCTTGCCGTCGTATGTCGACTGGGCTACAGCAGCTTCAACATACTCGGGGTGATCATATTTGGCATACATATCGGTGATGTCACATGCATGACCTGATTTGTAGTATTCAGCCATGGGACCGCCGCCCCAGTGAACATAGATATCAGGGCACTGGCCCGAACTCATTGCTACCACGAGCTGCTGCTTATAGTTATCGTTCTGCTGATGCACATGATTGACCGTAATGTTGGGATAGTCGGCCGTGAACCTTGCAACTGCTTCTTCAGCTATGGTCTTGTTAGGATCCTCTGTTGAGATATCCCAAAGTGTGATCGTCATAGGCTCTGTTGTCAGTTCAGGTACATTCTTGCCATCCGTCTGCTTCCCTGACTTGGCTTCTGCTGTTTCATCAGGTGCTGCTTCCGTACTCTCTTCCTGTTTGGTCTCAGCTGCCCCTGCATCAGCCCCCCCTGCCGCAGGTGCTGCCGGTGCTGCGCCCCCGCCACATCCGGCCAGTGTTGAAACAGATAAAACTGTTGATAAGAAAATTGCCAATACCTTCTTTTTCATACCTTTCCTCCTGTTTTGTTTTAAAAAAATTCATTTGCGCGAAACCTTTCGGCCTCAGCTAATACTCTAAAATACTTTACCGGTCACCGCTAACAAAAAATTGCTATCTAACATACAAAAATTGCTATAATATATATGTAACATGCCAGATTTTCGAAACTTTTTCGTGGCATATATGTTATAATACCAGTCAGAGCATGGTAAAACAGGTGATTCAAGCAAAAAACGCAAAACAGGTATGGCAATTTTTATCGTATAAACAGGAGGATATATAAGATATGAAAAGTCAGTTGGTTCTTACAGCAAGCGCCAAGGAAAATGTAAATCATAAGATCAATACCAGTTTACGTATGTTCATAAACCGGCTGCATTCCGATTTTCCTCCCCACTGGCATACGGACATTGAAATAATAATACCGAAGCAGGCTCCTTATAAGGTGATCTGCTCCAACCAGACCTATGATGTTCAGATAGGGGATATACTGATGATCTGCCCTGCTGTCCTTCACGAGATCTTCTCTCCCACTCCGGGTGACAGGGTTTATATACAGGCTGATTTTTCAGGTATCATTTCCCTTAAGGAAATAGAAAAGGCCTTTCGCCTTATGTCTCCGGCTCTTCATGTTAAGAAGAACACCTGCCCGCCTGATATATATAATAAGCTGTGTGATTATTTAGATAAGATCATGAAACTGTATTTCGGTTCCGTTCATAATGAGGATACTGATAAGGTTCCTGAGGACGAAAGCTTTATAACCTTTACCGAACTCGAACCCTATGGTGAGCTGGAAATATATTCAATCCTGATGCAGTTTATTGCCTTCTGTGCCAAAAACATAAACCTCTTTCAGGGGCCGGATCCGGTATCTTCATCAGGCTCTTTTAAGAACAGTATTTCCTTAAGCAATGTATGCGCCTATATCTCGGAGCACTTCACCCAGGATCTGTCCCTTGAGAGCATCTCCGAATACGCAGGCTTCAGCAAGTATCATTTCGAGAGGATATTCAGGGAATACACCGGTGTGACTTTCTATCAGTATCTGCTTCAGATGCGGATAAACTATGCCCAGACCCTTTTATCGAATCCCGAGCTCTCCGTTACGGATATTTCCGACCAGGCGGGCTTTGCCAGCTGTACGGCCTTTACCCGCGCCTTCAAGAAGAGCACGGGTTATCCGCCGTCACAATTCAGGCTGCTCAATGAGGAGAAACATCCGCTTAATGCAAATCCGCATTTTGCCGAATTTCTGTAATGCCGGCTATTCTCCGGCAGACTATGGTATCCATGCAGTGGAAATGGGGGATCCCGCCGCTCTTATCCTCGAAGATCGTCTCATCTATCCGTTCCACCTTCCAGTCGGCAAAATACGTGAACAGCTCGCCCGTCTTCCACATTCTCCGCAGCCAATGTCCAGGACCTTTTTGTCAGGCGAGGGTGGGCAGAGTTCTATCAGTTCATCCAGAAAATCACCGGGTTCCAAACCCCAGTAATATCCCTCTTCCTCATACCGTTTTTCATAATTCGTTCTTATACTCATTTCGTTTACCTCCGTAGGCAAAATTCCAAAACCCTGTCATAAAAATCCTTCGCCTCTTCAAAGGCTCCGTGACCAAGTCCTTCATACACAAACAGTTCACTGCCCGCGATCCCGTCTGACAATTCTCCGGCCGCATCATTTCCTACCGTTTTATCATCACTTCCGGAAATAATAAGCGTCGGACAACTGATCTTAGACAACTCATCGCGCACATCAAAATTCATAATTGCATCTGTATTTTTCAGAAAGCGGTCATATGTTGATGGTTTCGTAAATCTGGCGATCACCGGAAAATATTTTCTGTTCTTTTGCAGGAATTCGTCTGAATACATCTTTTCCGCGGTATCCACCATCAGCATTCTATGGTCTCCGCGATCAGCCATTTCAATCCAGGAAGAAACAACCTTCTTTATAACTTCATTGGCATACGGCGCCGTAACAGTAAGTATCAGTCGCTCGACAGCTTCCGGATGTCTGATGGCAATACACTGTGCGATCATGCCGCCCTGGGATACCCCCAAAACACAGGCCCTCTCAATTCCAAGATTCTTCATTGCTTCGACCTGATCATCTGCCATATCCTTTATGCTGTACCCTTTAGGTATATCATTCTTCCTGCTGAACATATAGACTGTGAAGTCATGAAAGAACTTTTTATATGGCGGAGAAAGTACCATCGCTTTACCCTTAACGGTCGCCAGTCCGTCTGATAATCCCGGCAGGACCACCAGCTTTTTTTCTCCGTTTCCGAAAGATACATAATACATATCCGTATCGCCGATCTTAACGCATCCGTTTTTAAGATTCTTATCCATTACAGTCCGCTCCCTTACATTGCCAGGTTCCCGATCATCACCCCTTGAAACAACACCAAAAGTATAGCATAAACAAGCATAAAAGGACACGGTTTATAAAACCGGGAAAGCGTGCATATGAATATATACTTGACAGGGCGCGTCTTTCAAAAGATAATGGCTTTGTAAACGCAGTTGTTTCATGCAAAATATTTTCAAATGAATGGGGAGTCAAAATGAGATCTGAAAGAAAAAAAACAAACCACAGAACAATCCGTATCACAGCAGCATTAGTGCTTGCCGCTGCTATGATCGTACAATTTACGTCTGTTGCCGGCGCGACTGAAATACCGGCTGTGCCTGCGCCTGTTCCCGCTGCAGTTCCGGGGGCAGTTCCTGCAGCTATTCCGGGGACAGTTCCCGCAGATGTTCCTGTAGCTATCGTTGCTCCCAATCCGGTTGATGTGTTCCTGTCACAGTCTGCTTTTATCGGGAATTCGGTCGGAGAGGGCCTTACGATGTATAACAACGCCAAGGGAAAGGTTCCTCTCGGAAATGCTACGATGCTTACAAGGGTCAGTTATTCATTTCATGCCGATAAAAACGCAATGCAGAAGTATATCCCGAGGTATGCCGGGACACCCATGAGGGCAAAGGATGCAATAAAGCAGAGCGGTGCCCTTTACGTGTTCATATGCATGGGAACGAACGATCTTGTCGGAAGTTCAGGTGCCGAAAACGCATATGCCAAATATCAGGAATATCTTAATGGTATCCTTGCGGAAAACCCCTTTGTCACGATATTTATAGAGAGCTGTACACCGACAAGGCCAGGCAGCAACGTCGACAATGCGAAGGTCACGGCATTTAATGCTTATATGAAGGCCTACTGCGATAAGTTCCCCAATATGTATTATGTGGATATCGCAACACCCCTGATGGATGAAACGGGTCATCTTGCAGCAGGTCTTTCATCGGACGGAAGCCTCCATCTTACGAACAAGGCATATGAGATATGGGCAAATACCATAAGAGCATATATCACCAATTACCTTGTGCTGAAGGCTGCCGTTCCAAATGCTTAATTGAATTCACGAATTTGATCATATGAACAGATACAAGGGGGGACTACCGGCCAAGCAGTGATAGAAGAGCTTTATAAGCCTTCATCCTCGGATGCTCTTCATCGGTTATCCCCTCTTTATCTATCTGTCTTTTGGCATCGGCCGCCATATCGGATACAAGACTGTCCCACACGCTTTCATCAACATCTTCTGCCATCCCCATTTTAATGATCTGCGGTGCAAACCCGAGGGATGCTGTCGTATAGAAGTTCCCATACCACTTGCCAAGCGTTTCATCATTTTCCATCATCGGTGTATGTATCTTGTTTGTAAGAAGAACGACCACAAGATCATTATCCGGATCTATCACGGAAAGTGTTCCCGTAAAGCCCTGATGCCCGAATGCATCGGAATCCGTAATGGAACCGAAGTACCAGTCTCTCCTGTGATCAGCCTCTCTCCACCATCCCAGACCGAAATTGGGATATGCCTCGCCCTTTGGTGCCGTGAACAGATCCATCACATCCTTCGAAAAGTACTTCTTATCGCCATAGCCTCCCGTCAGCATTACAGATGCAAGCTTGGCAAGATCCGTAGCGCTGCTGAAAAGACCTGCATGTCCCGATATACCTTTCATGCAATAATATGCATTCGGATCGTGGGTTTCACCCTGAAGTGTATTCTCTCGGATCCCCGAATAATGCAGCCTTCCATCCCTTGTGTTTCCCATAAGCTCGGTAGCCGCACAGTCATCTGCTGCAAACCCGTTCTCCAGCGGATTATAGGTTATATGTTCAAGATCCATCGGGGTAAAGAATACTTCCGCAAGGTATTCATCAAGTCCCTTTCCGGTAATCTTCTCTATGCAGTAGCACAGGATCATATAATCAACATCGGAATAGACCGTATTGCTTCCCGGTTCATACATGAGCGGTGTCCGGCACAGGGCATCCCATGTATCTTCACGTGTCTTATCATCACCGGCTGTTCCGACGTATATCACGTTTCCTTTATCGGAATCAAAATCCTGTGAAGCATGATCGTACCTGTCATTATAATAATGCGGTCCCGGAGGGAAACCACCCTGATGTCTTAAAAGATCCCGTATTGTAAGTTCTTCCTTCCATTTCTTATTGGTATCAAGGGATACCGCATCATATCCCTCATAATCGATCTTTATCGTCTCATCGGCAAAGGAATCCCCCATGATATCCACTACCCTGCTGTTTAGATCGATCTCTTTTTTTGTCAGCAGATACTGCAGTGCATAATTCACACTGTACATCTTGGTATTGGAAGCAAGATCATACAGGCTATTCGCTGTTACCGGCGAACTATCTGCCGGCTCTTTATCTGCATCATACGTCCTTACATTACCCCAGGCATTCTCATATATAAGCCTTCCGTCCTTTATAACGGCCAGCTGTGCTGAGGAAAATCCGTTCTCTATATCAGCGGATATTATCCTGTCTATAAGTTCAAATGCACTGTCATCTATACCGACTTCATCAGGGGTTCCCGGAATGATAACGGGATAAGGCACGCACACCCTTACATTTCCTTCCTCAAGTCCGCTTACCTGCACGGAATTGATACCGTTTACCGTAACATTTGATACATCCGCCATATATGACTTTCCGGGTTCGGCAGAGGATACATCTGTCTTCCTGCCGTTTACGAACAGATCAAAACCGGAAACACCGTCATCACACTCAAGATAGATCTTACCCTGCCCGCTGTAACCATAAAACCCAACACAGTTATTGATCGGATATGTAGAACTTATGTCTCCTCTCCAGTCCGGAAATGTAACATCGAGCTGCCATTCGGAGTCAGGGATGGCCGTTTCTTCCAGGGTCACTACCGTACCGGCAGCCTCGGCAGTATCCGTATCCTCAGCAGCCTCCGTGGTCTCCCTTTCCTGCACGGTTTCTTCCTCATACGGAGATATCTTTATCCTGTTATCTTCAACCGTGGCAGAACACGCAGACATAAAAATACATACAGGTAAACACAGCATCAACACAGTCGTCAGTCTTTTTATCATATGTTTTCTCCTTACACTACTTTGCGCTTTATTATCCGCAAGCCTCCGTTGTTAGTCACGATCACTCAGACCGTCATACTCCATGATCCGTTCAATTGACTTTACAATTTCTCCGAGTCCTTTTTCATCCTCTTCGGAGAATCTTCCCTTGATCGGGCTGTCGATATCCAATACTCCAAATACACTGTCATTTCTAAAGATCGGAAGAACGATCTCAGAGTCTGAAGCACTGTCACAGGCTATATGACCCTTGAAAGAATGAACGTCATCAATTCTTAATATCCTTTTTTCCTTTACTGCGGTCCCGCATACTCCTTTTCCAACAGGGATGCACATGCAGGCTGCTTTTCCCTGAAATGGGCCGAGCAGCAATTCCTCTTCTTTTAAGATATAAAAACCTGCCCAATTGACTTTGTCCATTGCCTCATACAAAAGGGCCGAAACATTTGCAAACAGGGTGATGTCCCATTTCACATCCTCTGCAAGAGCTTCCACCTGTTTATTTAATAGGTTATAGTCAGTCATATTTATATTATTATCCTTTATCATAATCACACACTCCTTTTTTTAACAAACTACCACTTCATCAATCCCGTTTGATATTCTGACTTTATCCTTATGTTTCAGGGGCTTTTACCATTGCCCTGTCATTAATTCACTTGTCATACCTTCTACTTTTTAGTTGTAATTTTTTCAGGATATACAGCCATATCAGGGCATAGGGCTTTGGCATATGTTCCTTCAAGCGGCACAACATCTGTTTCTTCGCCATTATCGTCTATAAATGTTCCATTTTTATAGTCATAAATCATATGATAATAATATATATATCCGTCTTCCTCTTGCTCATAATTCATAACAACCAAACCGTTACCTCTATAAAACAGGCTATCTAATTTGCCTCCTGCCGGTAAGAATTGCTCGACTATATCTATACCACACAGTTTTTCTGCCTCAGACTGCTCTATATCTGTTCCTCCATACTCACAAACGCTGTCATTTTTTTCATCATAAAAGAAATAGTATTGTTTCCATGTATGTCCTAACTTATCGCCCACTTCCGGATCGTATAACGCATCATAACTACTGTCCTGAATCCGGAATTGATCCTTGCCGACATTATCTGTTATCACTGTCCCGATCTTCGAAAACGAAGCTTCTTTCGCTTCACCCCCGGCAACATACCAGGCATATGTTAAAGTTCCGGTTGCGTAAGCATCATCAATCAGTTCATATTTAGTGTTTCCTAATGTGATAATACGATCTGTTTCGATAAATCCCATAGCTTCCGATGTCAAAAGTTTTCTGCATCCGTTCTGACTGACGAACCAGACATCTCCTTCTACTATCTGTTCATCATCCTCATCTACGTTATTCATAGCTGCAAGGGCAAAAGCTTCATCCGCACCATCATCATCAAAATCATCCTGATGGAATAAACGTATGTCATCATCTTTTAGATTACCCTCAGTGATCAGCTTCTCTCTAAGATCAATGTCTATACTATGGGATTCATCAATATCTTCTTCCGTTTCGGCCTGATCTGTTTCCACTGACTCATCCTCATTATCAGAATCAATCTCAGGATCATTAATTACCGTTTCATCCTGTACTTCTTTCTCATCAGGGAATATAGCTGCATTATTCTCATCCGAACATGCCGTTATGGTAAAAACTATTATGAGGCTAAATACTATCAGTAATTTCTTCATTTCCTTTTACTCCATGTAGTTTAAATCCCTATAGCCTTGGCCCACGTCAGCATATCAGCCGGGTTCTTAAACAGCTCTGCATTTACCTCTGAAGCTCCCTGTACATATGGCCTGAGCTTTTCAGCAGTCTTTCCGATGCCGCTTCCGCCCGATGTCGCAAATGCATTAACACTTATTCCGGTCCAATCATATCCCTGACAGAAAGTATTTACCACGTTAGGCGCCGCTCCATACCAGATGGGAAACCCAATGAATACATAATCATACCGGGATATATCATCGATAATTCCTTCAACCGGAACATCTTTATTTCCCATCTTCTCCTTGTTACATCTTGCCAACGGATTCATCCACTTAAGGTCCGCCTCTGAATATGGTTCCACAGGCTTAATCTCGAACAGATCCGCGCAGATTTCGTCTGCAAAATACTTCGCAAGCTTCTCAGTAACCTTCCTTTTACTAGCCGAAAAATAAGCTACCAACACTTTACTCATGTATTCTTTCCTCCTTGTTTTATCTCTGCTCCTGTTTCCCTGATATCAATCTTCCTCACTTATCCAGGTAAAGCTTTCCGTACCTTCAAACATCTCTCCTGCGTCAGAATCAAATAATCTGTGCAGCGGGTCCTTTGCAGGAAACCAACCTCAATCAAAATATCTAAACTTTTCTGATCAATCTTCGCCTACAAGATGCACTATCCGGTATTCGTGACCTGTTGCCGGCAGAAATTTCTCTATCACATCCTTCGTCTTCATCTTAAGGCTTGACGTGCATACACATGGATGGCAGCCAAGCTCATCACCCTTGAGCACATCCTCGTCTATCAAAAGCTGAACATCATGACCTTTATCATTCATAAGACCCATGATGCTTACCGCTCCCGGTTCGATATCCAGATACTTAAGCATATCCTCAGGATCCGCAAAAGAAAGCCTTGCCGAATTGATCTGAGATGAAAGTTCTTTGGTTTTGAATTTCTTATCACCCGGCATCATGAGCAGATAAAAGTTTGTTTTCTGTCTGTTGCACAGGAAAAGATTCTTACAGATCAGCACACCCAATACGGCATCTATCTCATTGCAGGCTTCCATGTTATTAGCAGGCTCATGATCCGTCCGCTTGTACTCAATCCCAAGATTGTCAAGAAAATCATATGTCCTTATCTCTCTTGGCAGCCTTCCTTCAGTATTCCCCGGTCTTCCTTCAAATAGTTCCATGTTTATGATACTCCCTTTCCATCAAATTCCTTCTGTGCATCCCTCATTTCCGAAGCCGTAAAAGCACAAAGTATTACATCTATATCATAATCCGGGAAATCGGCAGTGAATTTCTTGTATGCCCCAAGGCACTGCTTTGTTGATTCTGCAACCGGATCATCCAGATCTCCTCCAAAAATGCTTGAGCTGATAAGAGGAAAAGAGATACTTCGATAACCGTTTTCCTTAAGTACCAGCAGCGAATTATAATATGCATCAAACAATTTCTCAAATGCCGTTGGAGTAATATTAAAGTTAGGACCGACCGCATGTATTATCGCTTTTGCGTTATTCATATTAAATGAAGGTGTGATCACTGCATCTCCATCATTTAATGGGGTTTTATGCTTACTGCATGCAGCCGTAAGCTCATTTACACCTGCCTTTGAGAAAATCACTCCGCATATGCCGCCTCCCCGCCACAAATCTCTGTTAGCCGCATTAACAACTACATCTACGGTCTGGTCGGCACAGGAAGCATTTACTAATCTTATTTTGCTCATATAATCAGATCTCCTTTTCTCTTTATAGTACCATTTTTATACCCTGAATGTCCCAAAAAACTTCATCTGGATTCAGTATTTTTCGGATGACGGAGCTTCCTTAACGCACGCCTCTCAATCTGGCGTATCCTGCCGGCACTTAAGTTGTACTCAGCTGCCAGGTCGTCATATGAATGCCTCTTTTCTCCATCAATTCCATCAAAAAGAACCGTAGAGATTATAGCCTCTCCTGTCCAAAATAAAAATGATCATTCGCCCAGAAGCGGTTGATCATGTTCAAACAGGGCAAGGTTTATCGTATAAGAATCATATACTCCATGTTCTATGAAATATTCTATTATAAGGTCGAATACACTGCTCGGAGACAGTGCATATCCTGCCCGCCCGAGAAGATCCTTCGTTTCATCAAGATTCAGCTTAAGAGCCAGTGCAAAAGCAACCGCGGTTATCTTCTTGGGCTGGTATGCGGTATTTCCGCGTATTTTCGAAAAAAGTTTCCTGTCTATGTTGGCCCTTTTATAAACTTCCGTGTCAGTATATCCCTTTTCATCTATAATATGAAACAGGCTCTCCTGCCAGGTATCAGCCACATGCAGTACTCTGTCATCAAGGGATGGTTCTGCTTTATTATCGGACTTAACCGAAGCAGACATAGCCATAGAAGCTGCCATCGGTGGTGTTGCTCCCAGAAATTCAACATCATCAACTTCTTCTTCGATTGAATCCAAAATAACAGCATCTTCTTCATATACAATGGGTTCAACGGCTTTATCAGCTCTACCCGCCCTCCTGCGTTCTCTGAACAACCGCCCTAACCGGTTCCCGGAAAGAGATTTATATGCTTCCTCACTGCCGTACTCTTCCTTTATCTGTTCGGATGCATAATTTTCATCTATATAGCTGTCGACATCCGAAAAGACCTTATCCGAGAGGACGAAAGATTCCTTGTCGAATACGACAAGAATGATCTCCATATCTTCCTTCAGCAGAAAATCACTGAATACAGATATAGCTATCCTTAGGGCCTCCGCTTTGGGAAATCCATAGACACCGGTGGCTATAAGAGGAAAAGCAACACTCTCGCAGCCAAGTTCTCCGGCGAGGTTTAGACTGTTCACGTAACAGCTTCGTAAATCTGCAAACTCTCCGTGCTTACCATCAGCCCACGCAGGGCCAACCGTATGTATGATATACTTCGCATCAAGGGCAAAGGCAGGCGTAGCGGCCGCCTGCCCAACATTCATCTCACCTATTTTTTCCCGCTCAGCCAGAAGGGCTTTTGCCCCTGCCGCTTCATAAATTGCTCCGTCTACACCTGATGCATAAGCAACATCCGGATTCGCAGTGTTAACGATAGCATCTGCCGTAACTTTTGTAATATCATTTCGTATTATCCTAAACGCCATAAACTCAACCCCACCTCCTTAATTAAGAAAATCCAACACTTCAAGCTGATGATCCGCGTGATCAAACTCGTCAAGTATCGGGCATGGTATATGCG
The DNA here is from genome assembly GCA_024687745.1 of Lachnospiraceae bacterium. Taxonomy (GTDB): domain Bacteria; phylum Bacillota; class Clostridia; order Lachnospirales; family Lachnospiraceae; genus UBA2868. The sequence goes on along the minus strand of JAILEM010000200.1, from coordinate 7,105 downwards.
GTTCAAAAGCCATGTCATGAAACCAGGTGCATTGAACAGGATGCATCCCGGCTTCTCTGGCAGCATACAATTCCTTTGATCCTCCATCTCCCACATATAAGCATTCATCCGCTTTCACTTCAAGGAGTTTTGTCATTTTCCTGTATAATTCAGGATCAGGCTTGCAAATCCCCTGCTCATAAGAAATCAGTGCCGCATCGAAATATTGAAACAGTATGCTGTCTCTAATGAAGTCTCTCTCATCTGAAAAAGTGTTAGTTATAAGTCCTACCTTTATTCCTCTTTTCTTCAGTTCCTGTAAAAGCCTGATCGAATCCTCAGGGACCTTGGAAAATGTATCCTCAAGATTTTCTTTTCTTTTATTCGCAGCAATTCTTATATTTTCTTCAGAATATACACTAAGCCTTTTTAAGACTATTTCCAGCCCCTGCTCAATAGTGTAAACACCGGTGCTTCTTTCCTTCTCAATCGAATGCCACTCTTTTCTAAAAAGCTCAGGATCAGCGCCAACGTCTGCCGCAATATTCTCACTGAAATATGTTTTCCCTTCAAACAAAGTCACTAATGTCTCAAACATATCAAAGACAACTGCCTGTATCATCTTGTCTCCCTTACCAACTAAATGTCTCCGAACATCAAACATGCTGTAATAACTGTCACAAATTCAGTACATCATACGATCCGGTTTTATATCCCTGCCTTTTAATCGTATTTAATCGATTGCAAGTTTCTTCCCCATTTCAAATATTCTGCTGCATTCTCGAGGGAATACGGTCTCATGCCGTGTTTTCTTGCTTTCGGGATCAAATATCGACCATTCCCAGTCAAGCTTGCTGTAATCCGAAACCTGAAGGGTATCTCCGCTAACAAAAACATCTGTAGGCCCTACAAAAGTATTAAGCGTCTGTTGATAGTTTTTCAAAAGCCCTTCATACATGGTATCAGGTGCATTACTTGTCATGACAAGTATTACAGGGATCTTATGTTCATTACAGCAAGGATTCTCCTTATTATACGTCAGGTTCTGGAATATCAGTCTCTCATACAATGCCCTGAATGATGCAGTCATTTCTGACAGATAATTGGGAGAGCCGATTATTAAACCATCGGATTCCCGGATCGCATCGAGTACCGGCGTCAGGCCGTCACGGCATATACAATGCCCCTTAAACTGTTCTTTCTTACATCCAAAACATGAGATGCAACCTGTATACTTTTCCAGTCTAAACAAATCAAAACGAATAATTTCAGCTCCGGCGCTTTCGGCACCCTTGGCAGCCTCTGTAAGTAATGTGTCTGTATTCCATCCCTTTCTTGGTCCTGCATTTACAACTACGATTTTCTTTCCCATATGATACCTCTCTTTTATTCAATTTCGCTGATTTTGAGTATAACACAATAAGGTCTTAATGTCCTGTCACATGCCTTTTGTACTCCCCTCATTCTCCTTCGCCCATTCCTTGTCTTCCCTGCCGGTCCTTACGATACTGTCGAACCGCTCGATGACCTTCCTTATATCATCGTCAACCCTTGTCAGGCACTCACCTATTATTCCGATCGGTATCCCATAGAACGCTTCCGCAATACCGCCCGCAATACAGGTCAGAGTATCACAGTCACCACCAAGCGAAACCGCCGTCCTTATTACATCTTCAAAGTCAGACCCCTCAAGGAATGCCGTTATCGCTTCGGGAACTGTCTCCTGGCAGCTCTCCACATGATGATAAGCCGGCCTTATCTCATCACATGTCCTGGACAGGTCATATCCGAACTCATCAATTATGTACTGCTTTATCTCATCCTTACTGCTACCGTTCCTGGCAAGAAAGATCGCACTTGCCGTGGCTTCTGCTCCCTTTATGCCTTCAGGATGATTATGCGTAACTTCTGCAGTCCACCTGGCAACTTCCCTTGTTTTCTCAATAGAATCATAGAGCCATCCGACCGCAGATACCCGCATCGCGGATCCGTTCCCCCAGCTCCCGTAAGGCCTGGGATTCTTCTCTGCAAGCCATCCGATGAACCGTCCGCCGTATCCCGCATAAGGATACTTATGTCCCCATTCCTGCATAGACTTTACAACCGCAGCCTTAATCTCCTCCTCTCCCGCATCAGGTCCGGCATCCATAAGGGCTTCGGCCACAGCGATCGTCATAACGGAATCATCCGTAAACACCGACTTGTCAGTAAACAACGGTCCAAAATCCTTTACTTTCCTTCCCCGATCGAATTCATAAGGGCTTCCTACTATATCACCTATTATCGCTCCGTACATAACTGCCTCCTTCCGCCTATTCAGGCAAAATCAATCATTCATCGTTTACAGGTTAAGTATAGAGCAAACTAAAGGGAGCAGGGTCACCCGGCAGGCGACATTTGCTCCCTACTAATTCTCCACAAATGGAGTCAATTCATATTTCCCCGGTTTGCCTCCCGCTTCAACATGATGAAAAGCATTATCCTTTGAAACATAAGTCATGTAATTGATCTTTGTCTTAGATCCGTACCACGAGTCTTCTCTGATAACATTATCAGTACACAAATATAAGTAATAACCCTCTCCTGCGCTCATGATCCTGAATGAGCCTATATCACTGTGCCAAATATATATATCAGTAAATTTCGTTTCTGCAGAATCATCGGGATCACGGCATTACTTGATGCCACGGCAAATCCCTGTACCATGATCTGACTGATTTGCTTAAGAAACCAGATCGGTGAAGTTCGTCCAAGTAACGCAACCAGGATCAGAAGCATTATAATGACAACCAGATCACAGAAATAAATCTGTGCCATCCACCCCGCAACCTGATGCAGCTCGACAGCATCAATCTTTATGACCATAGATGCCATTGAGCAGAATATGCATACCGGCATAAACTTTACAATTATTTAGACAACCTTCTGAAAGAGCTTATCCATGACCGAAAGCACTTCACTTATCTTAGCGGAGTCTTTACCCATCATCGTTACCGCAATTCCGGTAAGTATGGAGGCGAACAAGATCTGCAGCATATTAGTATCTATAAATGCTTTAAGTAAACTGTCGGGTACGATGTTTAAGAATATATCCGACAAAGAGGAGGCACCGTTCATCGTCTCAAATTTCATAGAACTGCTTGCCGCAGCCTTAAGCGATTCGTTCCCGATAGGCATGATCTGTGTTATCCCGTAAGTTATAACGATCGTAAGGACAGAGGTAAACGAAAACATTGAAATGACTCTGCCGAAGGCTTTTCCAAGCTCTTTCATATCCTCAAACCCGGACAGTGATGATGCGATGGAGAAGAAAACCAGCAGTGAGATCATCATCTTGATCGCGCGAAGGAACAATGAAGTCACTGTCCCAAACACCGAAACGGCATAGAATGACGAAGTCTCCTCCGGCAAGAATGATTTTAACAGTGCTCCGCACAATACACCCATCACCAGCGCCGCTGCAGAGATCATGATCGAACTCTTCTTTCGGTGCCGGACGATAACCGTGGCCGTATTAAAACCGCCCCTGTAAGAGGTCTGGATGTCTCTGTGGTATTCCTTCAGAAGATTTGCCCGGATGATGCTTTCGGCTTCTTCGTCAATATCTCCCGAGAACAGCTCCTTAAGATCCTCCTGATAATCCATCTTCCGGCCTTTACAGGAAAGCCTTACGGATACCGTGCCTAAAAACTCTTTTACGGTTATTCTGATCATAGCCTTATCGGAACTGTTGGCGATCAGTTCAATAAGGATATCTTCTATCTTAAATCTCGATCTTTCGCATGCTTTTTCACTCACGCCAAGAGCCCGAAGCTTTGATTCAATATCATCAAGGATCTCTGAGATCCGCTCCCTGTCTGCCTCAAATGAAATACTTTCATTATGTCCCATAGTCTCACCTTATCCTCTTTCGTATTTCAGCAAAAACGCCCCTATATAATCCATTTTATCATAATCGAATTTCACGGTATGAAAAAGATATAATCTGAAGGAAGCAAATACTCAGCTTAATTAATCACATCGCTCACTATATGTCACATAGTATATTTATTGTTGCGTATCACCGTCTATTATGTTATACTTCAGGTATCGTTTCTAAGCATGCTCAGCATCAGCTGATTATCATTTGGGGGAGTATTGGAACATGTTTACTGTCAACGAATTAAATGAACTGATTGATCTGAATGATTTTGACGTACTTGATAAGAGTGCTAATTCCATAATCTTACAATCGAAGATTACCAGTCATTGCTGGAAGTTATTGAACCGTGATTATAATGACTCTTCATCGGTCATCATTTATCATACCCTCTATTATGGTATGGATTTTCTTGAGCAGTGCTGTGCCCGTAATCTTGAACAGGCCCTTCAGTTTGTCAAGAATCTGGACGCCTGCCGTGGGCATTATTCCAAAACACTGTGAAGGGCCTGCCAATCTTCTATTCCGGTTTATATGTATACCGTCCGCACGCTATATAGAATAAAGCCTCTGCAGGTATGGCAAAAAGTGTATTAACATAGGATATGAGTGTCGTAAGTCCGGAATACCCTGCAATAGCCTCAACTCCCTGCCGCGCATAATAAATATTTCCCACCACGTTTCCAAGTACAGATACAACTGCAAGTATTATGGATATTATGATCAGAATGATACACGTGACCCTGTTGCCTTCTTTTCGGGAAATACTGAAAAAGGCGATATAGATGATAAGCTGTAAGGCCACAAAGATCAACGCCAGCGGAAATACTATAGTATCTGAACCTGAGGGCACATTCATAAATGCCTTGAGCACTGTTTTCTGCAAGACTACGATCACCAATCCCAGCACTGTCGCCAGTGCCTGCAGGCCCACAGCTATCATTGCCATCATCTTAGTGCTTCCCTTATTCATATGTCTTAATCCTCCCTTTATTCGAAATGATATTTAGAATTTTATGCAAAACAGTTGAGCAGTGGTATATGCATCTGTATTATATTATAATCAGATGAGAATGCAATGCTCGAGAATTTCAATCGGATCAAGGAAAAAGAGATAAAGACTAAAGAGGATCGGAAATGGGAATGGAAAAGAACTACAAAAAAACACAGCTTGCATGCTATCTGGGATTTGTAACGCAGGCTATCTGTGCCAATTTTGTACCGCTGTTGTTTATAACCTTTCACAATACATATGATATAACCTTTGGTGATCTGGCACTTGTATCAACCTGTTTCTTTGTTACACAGTTAGTAGTTGATTTCTTATGTGCGGGAATAGTGGATAAACTGGGATACAGAGTATGTGTTATCGCTGCAGAGATCACATCCGGGATAGGACTTGCAGGGCTGGCTGTATTACCCGACATATTGCCGGTGCCATTTTGGGGGATCCTTGTGTGCGTATTTATATATGCTGTCGGAAGCGGATTGACGGAAGTGCTGGTCAGTCCGATTGTTGAAGCTTGTCCGTTTGAAAATAAGGATACAATGATGAGTCTCCTTCATTCCTTTTATTGCTGGGGATGGGTCGGAGTTGTCTTATGCTCCACAGTTTTCTTTACGGTTTTTGGGATAGAAAAATGGAGGATAATGGCACTCATATGGTCAATCATTCCCCTGTATAACATTTATAATTTTGCTACCTGTCCGATCGAACCGCTGGTGGAAGACGGCAAGAGCATGACAATGCTTGAACTGTTCAAAACAAAAGCATTCTGGATTTTTATTGTACTCATGATCTGTGCAGGTTCTTCAGAAATAGCCATGGGGCAGTGGGCATCCGCATTTGCCGAATCGGCACTGCATGTTTCCAAAACAGTCGGAGACCTGGCCGGGCCTTGTGGATTCGCCGTATTCATGGGAATCAGCAGATTGCTGTACGGTAAATTCGGTGAAACAGTTGATCTGACGATCTTTATGATGGCCTCAGGCCTGATGTGCCTTGTGTGTTATCTGGTTGCCGGATTGGCGGCTATACCATGGGTTGGCCTGATAGGATGTGCATTATGCGGATTTTCCGTAGGTATAATGTGGCCGGGTTCAATAAGTATATCATCACAGATACTTCCGACCGGAGGTACGGCAATGTTTGCGCTTTTAGCACTCGCCGGAGATGTAGGGGGAGCTGTGGGTCCTGCCATTATCGGAAATATATCGGAAAAAGCAGCTAATAACCTGCAGGCAGGAGTGCTTGCGGGAATAGGCTTCCCTATCGTTTTGGTGATTTCGGTGTTTTATATCCGGATGTTCCTTACTGCCCGCAAGGATAAATGCTGATATCAGACAGATTGCGATCATCATTCTTAAACTAATGGGTATTAGCAGGGTTGAAAAGGACCGAAGCGTTCGTTTTCCATTGGGATAAAAGGCTTATCTTCTGTCCTGCAGATAACCGGGGCAAATTCAGGATCCGGCATGTCTTCCGGAAAAGAGCCGAAAAAGCGTGTAGCAGTCAAGAAAAGTAGACACGAAAAATATTCATATCTTCTTCAAATAAAAATACTTACTAAGCTTAGAATCATTATCCTTCCGGATAAATTCCAATTCATATCCAAGTTTTTTATAAAACTCTGGTGCCTGAAACCCAAATGTTGTAAGCGCTATTTTTTCATAGCCCTTATCTTTGTATGCATTCTCTACAGCCTCAACAAGTTTACTGCCAACGCCCTCTCTTCTGTATGCTTTGGCAACAATCAGATCTCCGATATGCACCTCGTTATAGTATGCTCTACCAGTGATAACTCCCACAATTTTGCCATCATCTTCTGCCACAAAACAAAACTCTTCAAAGTTAAGTGCTACATCACAATCAGCAGCATACTCTGAAAACGCTACATTTATGAATTCGCCTATTATGTCATTCTCCTCAACTCGCTTGATTTCCATTTTTTTGTTCTCCCCGTTAATCAGATATCCTGAAATTTAATTTGCTACATGGGTATTTATCTTTTTGCATTTTTCTCAAAAAGTTATAAAATGCCTCTATTTAGTAGGTTAACATAATTCTACTAATTTGTAAATTAGTTTCATCATTTTGCATTGATTTTTTACATAAAAAAGCCGGTAAGCAAACCACTCTCGGTTCACCTTTCGGCCTCGAAACTCATACATTTTTTCTCTGAGATAACCTTCGGTAACCTCAATCAC
>JAILEM010000195.1 GCA_024687745.1 Lachnospiraceae bacterium | reverse complement strand
ATGGGATCAGGCTCAGATCTTAGAGAGGATAAGACGCTCTGAGCTTATATAATCAGGTCTGACAAAATAATATAAAAGGCTTTCTATAACCTTTTCACGCCTAAAGCCCCTGCCATCAAGCTTAAAATTAACAAAGCCGCTATCCTTATATTTGTTTATTATATCTTCAACCTTTATAAAGGAATGGTTACTCATGATATCATGAAAGCTTCTGTTGATATTATCACAGGCCGGGAACCTTATATCCGAGAAGGTAAGCTGGCATCTTCCGACAGCCTCATAATGAGCCCTTCTTCTCGGACAGTTGTCTGCGCAATAATGATTGGCTATCAGCTCGATTTTTTCGTGATGCGGAAGTGAAAAAAGCTGATCTGTATTGTTTAATGAAGAATCGATGACGATCAGATAATAATCCTTATCAAGCTCTTCCCTGATAACTTCGATGTCTGTCAGGCATTTTGTTGTGGAAGAAAGGATCTTAAATCCCGGATAGCCGTTACGTATATATTCTTCAAGAACCGGTGAATTGACCAAAACCTCATTGTTTCCGTTTTCCGCAAGCTCTAAGCAGAGATTGCAATATGTATCGAGTACATGATATTTCTCCAGAAGGGGATTGGTAAATGTATACCGGATGGCTATACCTCTTGAATTATATTCGCTTATCGCATATTCCATCTCCTGCATGGTTGCAGAGCCAAGTACCACACGGCCGCCATTCCATATGCTTCCCGGAAAACAGCCATAGACCGCACCTATCCTCAGATCATCATAGAAGATCTCGGGATATTCCTTCATCCTGTCGTGCAGGAAGGTTATAAGCTTGAAGTTTTTGTAAAAATCCGGAAGGAAGAAATTGATCTTGTTCATCTCTGATCCTTTATCAGTTTACAGCTATCTCTTTACTGTCACGCCATATTCTTTCAAGGTCATAGAAGGATCTGCTTTCCTCGTCAAAAATATGAACGATGATATCGCCAAAATCCATAAGGATCCAGGCTGAGGTACGTCCTTCTATATTTTTTGGGTAAACTCCGATCATATGGAGCTTTTCCAAAATATCATCTACCATTGCATCGATCTGGTTTTTGTTGGATCCGGAAACAAGGATGAAATAATCCGACAGGATCGAGATGCCTGAGATATCAAGAACCTTGATATCCCGTCCCTTCTTGTCCTCTAAGGATCTTACTATTGTTTCCAGTACGGTCTTATTGTCCAATTGCTTTCTCCTTATAATAATCAAAGGTTTTCCGTGTCATTTCATCTATGGGAAGATCACTGTTTTTAAGGTGGTTAAGAGTTCCCTTAAGAATGAGTAAAAGAGCACTGTCGATATCTGTAAAGATGAGCTCTCTTATGGCTGCAAGATCCGGGGCCTGATTTCTTAAAGGCTCCATATAATCTGCCGCAAAGATGATCTTTTCAAGCCTTGTCATTCCCGGGCGCCCTGTTGTATGATATCTGATCGCGGAGAGAATATCCTCATTCTCAACTCCGAATTTATTTCTTGCAATATAGGCACCGTATTTGCCATGGAGCAGTGAAGGATTGGAACGCTCAGTTTCACCTACCGGTATATTCTTCTTAAGACAGAGCGAAAGAAGCTCGGGAGGACTGTAGTTTTTTGCGCAATCATGTAATAATCCGGCAAGTAAGGTATCGTATATCGGAACATCATATCTCATAGCAAGACAGGCTGCGGTATTTGCTACGGAAACACTGTGTCTGTATCTGGACGCCTTCAGTGTTTTTCTGATCTCATCATCTATATCTGCAAGAAATTTAATCTCTTCCCTGCTAAGATTCTCCTGCATAAATATTTTTTCCTTTACAGCAAAGATTTAAGACACGTTTTATTAAGGGTGTCTGAGTATGGATTAAAACTTTGGATTGATTATAACATATTGTCATGTAAGGTGTAAAAAAATTGAAGTAAGAGGACATATGTGATATCTTATAATCAGTGTTTGTAAGGAGTGTATCAACAGGTATCTTCAGCAAATTCATATATGGATTTTTATAATTATCGTATATCGGAAACAGACAATGGATAGTGAAAACAATGATCTTATAAAAGTACATTTCTGTCCTCAGTGCGGGAAAAAGATAGAGACAGCGGGCAATTTCTGTCCTGACTGCGGAGCTCCTCTTTCTGTGAATGTAAAAGAAGAGCAGGTGGTTGAGACAAAGTCCTTCTATGTAAAAAAGCTTCCTGTAATAGCCATAATCTGTGTGACACTGTTTTCTCTGCTCGGAGCAGGTATTGCAGAGGAGATGCAGGTGGTTTCGTTTACGGGACTTATCCTTTTGGGATGTGCTCCTCCTATTGCCCTCTTATTCTATATATACCGCCTTGACAGGATAGAGCCTGAGCCTACAGGTCTGATAATCATGCTTATGATCTTCGGTGCCCTCTCGATAATCCCGCCGGTCATCGTAGGAAGCGTTTTTGATATGTTCTGTGATATACTTGGAGTCAGCAGGGAAACAACTCTTTATATGCTTATTGAGAATTTTCTTGCGGTGGCTCTTATAGAGGAGTCGAGTAAATACCTTGTCGTCAAAAAGCTGACATGGAAGCATCCGGCTTTTAATTACAGATTTGATGGCGTTGTATATGCCGCAACAGCATCATTGGGTTTTGCTCTTCTTGAAAATATCATATACATTGCGGAAAGCGGTATCGGAACAGGTATAGCTCGTGCCGCAACGGCAATACCCGGTCATTGTATGTTCGGGATATATATGGGATATTATTACGGTCAGGCAAAGTCCATGGAGCTTGACGGGAAACCGGATGAAGCAAAAGCCTTAAGGAAAAAGGGACTATTGATGGCTGTGCTCATTCACGGCAGCTATGATTTTTTGTGCGGATACCCTTCCTTCCTGACGGTGATACTGTTCCTTGTCTTTGTCGTTGTACTGAATGTGATGGCTTATATCAATGTTAACAGATATTCGGCATCAGACAGGAAGCTATAGGAAAAGGGGGAAAATATGGAGTATATTTCTGTAACAGAGATCGCAAAAAGATGGAATATAACGGAAAGGGCAGTGAGAAACTACCTTGTCGAGGGAAGGGTAGAGGGAGCCTTTATGACCGGTAAGACCTGGATCATACCGGATAATGCTCAAAAGCCTGACAGAAAGCAAAGAAAGAGAAATATGCCGGGCACCCTTAAAAAGAGACTTAAATATGAAAAGAAAAACAGGCTTTTGAACGGGATATATGCCAATATCCAGATGAGATCCGCATATTTTTCCAATCATACAGAGGGAAACAGTCTGACCCAGGATGAGGTTGAATCGATAATAAAGGATAATGTCGTTAAAAATGCTGCCACCGACATTGATGAGATCATGGAGGTGATGAACCATTTCAGGGCGTTTAACTATGTGATCGATAACATGGAAAAACCCTTAAGTGTCGGCTTCTTAGATAAGCTTAACCATATCCTGTCAATGAACATTAAGAAAAAGAGGGCAGACAGTGACGGGATAAAAGCCGATGAAAGCCTTAAGATCGAAACTATCCTTAAGGAATACAATGAAAATGAGAAAAAGGAATTTGAGGATATATTAAAGCTCCATGTGGAGATGATGTGCCTTAAGCAATACAGGCATTATAACGGACAGCTCTCAAGACTTGTGCTTATAAGAGAGTGCATAAGGAATAAATATATTCCTTTCATAATAGATGATGAACTTAAGCTCAGCTATTACAGGGGAATAAATGAATGGAACAGAGAAAAATGGTATTTAGTCGATACCTGTCGTATAGCTCAGGACAGGATGGCAAATATCCTTAATGAATATGATATTTTACTCTGATATATCTCCCGATGCTTGACAAGATCTCTTTAATTTGATATTATTCAATTCGTCGGCAGAAGAAGCCTTGAATTGAATATGCACGAGTGGCTCAGTGGTGGAGTATCGCCTTGCCAAGGCGAGGGTCGCGGGTTCGAATCCCGTCTCGTGCTCTTTACTTACAGGAAGGATCGAAGGATTCTTCCTGTATTTTATTTTTGCGCGCTGATAAGGCAGGATGTCAGCCTGCATGTAAAAAAATAAAATTTGTATAAAATACCATTTTTTCCTGTTTTATAAAGGGCTGTTCAATTGACGGGGATGTCTTTATTGTGATATTCTATAATCCATTGATTTAAGTAATTTTTCGCATAAATAACATATATAAGGAGATGATGAAATGGCTCTGCTGGATATAAAAAATCTTTCGGTAAGCGTTGATGAAACAGAGATACTTAAGAATATCAATCTAAGTATAGGAAAAGGAGAGACTCACGTCCTTATGGGACCAAACGGTGCCGGAAAATCAACACTTGGTAATGCACTCATGGGTAATCCCCAGTATGAGATAACCTCAGGGAATATTTACTTTAACGGACTCGATCTTAAGGATGAGTCGACGGATAAGAGGGCTAAGGCCGGTATGTTCATGTCATTTCAGAATCCGCTTGAGATACCCGGTATAAGCCTTTCTTCTTTTATCAGGAATGCGATAATACAGCAGACCGGTGAGAAATTAAAGTTTACGGAGTACAGGAAGAATCTTTCAAATAACATGGCTCTTCTTTCTTTTGATGAGAGCTATAAGGAAAGGGATCTGAATGTAGGCTTTTCCGGAGGAGAGAAAAAGAAGGCTGAGATATTGCAGCTTCTTATGTTAAAGCCGAAGTTTGCGATACTTGATGAGACAGATTCGGGACTTGATGTGGATGCCGTACGTACGGTATCTGAGGGTGTCAGGGAGTTCCAAAAGAGCGGAGAGGGGGCATTGCTTATAATCACTCATTCCACGAGGATACTTGAATCCCTTCACGTAGACAGGACACATATTCTTGTAAAGGGTCAGATAGTCGAGAGCGGGGACGGTTCCCTTGTAGATAAGATAAATAAAGAAGGCTTTGAAAGATATTTGGCAGAATAGAGGATGTCGGAATGGAAAGAGAGAGAACTGAAGTAAATGATATAGACAGAAGCATATATGACTTCAGATATTCGGACGAAGACTTTTATAAGGTTGATGAGGGTCTGACTAAAGACATAGTGCTTCAGATATCCAAAGAAAAAAACGATCCGGAATGGATGAGGGACTTCAGATTGAAGTCTCTTGATATCTACAATAAATTAAAGGTTCCCGACTGGGGACCGGATATCAGCGGACTAAATATGGATGACATAGTAACCTATGTCAGGCCCAATACAAAGATGACAACAAGCTGGGAGGAGGTTCCTGAGGATATAAAAAATACCTTTGAAAGACTTGGTATCCCTCAGGCAGAGAGAACCTCTTTAGCAGGTGTCGGAGCACAGTATGACAGCGAGCTTGTTTATCATAATGTAAAGGATGAGGTAAGCGAATTAGGTGTAGTTTATACTGATATGGAAAGTGCACTCACCGGGGAATATGAGGAGATGGTAAAGGAGCACTTTATGAAGCTTGTTCCTCCGACAGATCATAAGTTTGCAGCTCTTCACGGAGCCGTATGGTCGGGAGGATCCTTTGTCTATGTTCCAAAGGGAGTAAAGGTAGATATCCCCCTTCAGTCCTACTTCAGGCTGAATGCCGCAGGAGCAGGACAGTTTGAGCATACGCTGATAATAGTATCTGAGGGAGCTGATCTTCATTTTATAGAAGGGTGTTCCGCACCGAAATACAATGTCGCAAATCTCCATGCCGGCTGCGTGGAATTATATATCGGAAAAAACGCTAAGCTCAGGTATTCTACCATAGAGAACTGGTCAAAGAATATGTATAACCTGAATACAAAGAGAGCTGTCTGTGAGGAGGGAGGAACCATTGAATGGGTTTCAGGCTCCTTTGGCTCCCATGTATCATACCTGTATCCCTCAAGTGTGCTTAAGGGTGATGATTCCCACGCGGAATTTACCGGGATAACCTTTGCGGGCAACGGGCAGAATCTGGATACGGGAGCAAAGATGATCCATGTGGGTAAGAGAACCTCTTCGTTTATAAATACAAAATCAATATCCAAGGCAGGAGGAATAAGCACCTACAGAAGCTCCATAACCGTACTTCCCAATGCAGAGGATTCTAAGGCATCGGTATCCTGTACATCTCTTATGCTTGATGATATATCAAGATCGGATACCATACCTGCAATGGATATAAGGACAGACAAGGTTGACATCGGTCATGAGGCAAAGATCGGACGTATAAGCGACGATGCGGTCTTTTATCTGATGAGCAGAGGCATATCCGAGGAGGATGCCAAAGCGATGATAGTCAGCGGATTTGCCGATCCTGTTTCCAAGGAGCTTCCGCTTGAATATGCGGTTGAGATGAATAATCTCATCCAGCTTGAAATGAAAGGAGCGATAGGCTGATGAGCAACAGACTGACCGAAATGACGGTAAATAAACTGCCGACGCTAACCTGGAATTTTCTCAAGATAAATGACATTAAGGTCAAAGAGGATATAGAGCTTAACGGCCGGGGACAGATAACCATCAGAAATATCCCCGACGGAGTGATAATAGGGAATGCCGGATGTGAGGACTGTGGCGGATGTGCTGTTTCAAAGATCATGGAAACAACGAATTCGATCACGAACGGTATGGGGCCGGAGGCTAAGGAATTTTTTGACAGTGTATGCGATAAAAGCCTTGTGATCCGGGCAAAGAAAAATGCAAAAATAGATGAACCCCTCTGTATCAGCTATAACATGGCAAACGGAGATGCAAATGCTGTAAAGCAGGTTATAATAGCCGAAGAGGGCAGCAATATAACCGTCGTGATGGATTATAATTCCAAAAGCAGCGACAGCGGGTTTTTTGGTGTCCAGACAATCCTGCATGCCTGCAGGGGAGCAACGATAAATCTCGTCAAGATAGAGCTTTTGGGTAAAGGATACGTTCATTTTGACGATATAGGAGGATCCTGTGACAATGAGGGTATTATAAATACCGTACAGATGATCCTTGGCGGAAAAAAGAGCTATGTGGGGCTCAATGTCGATCTTGCCGGATACAAGAGCAGATACAGCGGAAATACAGGTTATCTATGCATAAATGACCAGTTTCTGGATATGAATTACTATATCGGCCACAGGGGAAAGAAATCCGAAGGCGAGCTTACAGTTAAGGGAGCGCTCAGGGATGAAGCCGTTAAAACCTTCAGGGGTACGATCGATCTAAAGCACGGTGCCAAGGGTGCCAAGGGTGATGAGCTCGAGGAAACCTTATTGTTATCCGAGAAGGTAAAAAACAACACTCTTCCTGTGATCCTCTGTGATGAGGATGATGTGGAGGGAGCTCACGGCGCGACCATCGGAAGACTCTCAAAGGATATGCTGTTTTATATGGAGTCAAGAGGGTTCAGCGAGCATGAAGCGGAGGTTCTTATGACAAAGGGGAAGCTCAATTCAATAAGGAATCTTATAACGGATCAGAGCTCCATAGGAAAGATACAGCATTACATGGAGGAGGCATTTAGAGATGAATGATCATCCGTATAAGAAGGACTTCCCTATCTTTGAATATTCCCCCTGTGTATATCTTGATTCAGCTGCCACAGCACAGAAGCCTTCAAAGGTTATAGAGGCAGAGAGGGAATTCTTAGAGAGGCTTAATGCCAATCCTCTAAGGGGACTCTATGACCTTTCAATGAGGGCAACCGATGCTTATGAGGCTTCCAGGGAAGCGGTGGCATCATTTATAAATGCAGAGCTCCCACAGGAGATTATTTTTACCCGAAATGCAACTGAATCGTTAAATCTCATCGCTTACAGTTACGGGTTAAACTTTCTTAAAGAAGGGGATGAGATAGTATGCAGCGTCATGGAGCATCATTCCAATATGCTGCCCTGGCAGATGGTTTCCAAAAAAACCGGAGCTGTCCTTAAATATCTCGAACCCCTTAAGGATGGAACGATCACAGATGAAGAGATCGGAAAAAAGATCACGGATAAAACAAAGCTCGTTGCAATAGCCCAGGTTTCAAATGTACTTGGGGTCACCAATCCGATAGAAAGGATAGCTAAGGCAGCGCATGAGAAAGGAGCTCTTATAGCAGTAGACGGGGCTCAGTCCGTACCTCATATGAAGGTGGATGTAAAGGAGCTTAATATAGATTTTCTCTCCTTCTCCGGACATAAGATGATGGCGCCGATGGGTATCGGAGTGTTATACGCAAGGAAGGAGCTGCTTGAAAAAATGCCGCCTTTCCTTACCGGCGGTGAGATGATAGAGTCGGTGAGCCTTGATCATGTAACATATGCGGATATCCCCCATAAGTTCGAAGCGGGTACGGTAAATGCCCAGGGAGCGTACGGATTGAAGGCCGCAATAGAATATATCAATACCATAGGCTTTGATGAGATAAGGAATACAGAGGATCATCTGACAGAAATGATCTTTGACGGATTTGATAAGCTGCCCTGTGTTCATATCCAGGGCTCGAAGGATCCCCTTAAACATAACGGCATAGTTTCCTTTACGATCGATGATGTACATCCTCATGACATAGCAAGCATCTTAGATGCTGATAAGGTGGATATAAGGGCAGGACATCACTGTGCGGAACCCCTTATGAAGTATCTTGGTGTACAGTCCACTGCAAGAGCCAGTCTTTATCTGTATAATGATGAAGAGGATGTGAGGATATTCCTGGAAAAGGTAAAAAATATCAGGAGGTGGCTTGGACTTGAGTCTTAATTCAATATACGGTGAGATACTAAACGAACATAATCTCAGACCATCAAATAAAAAAGAAATAAAAGATCCGACGATTACGCTTGAGGGTAAGAATCCAACCTGCGGAGATGATATAATACTTCAGCTTAAGGTAAATGATGAGGGTATAATAGAGGATGGAGGCTTTAGCGGGAGTGGATGTGCCATATCCCAGGCTTCTGTTGATATGATGCTGGATCTTGTCATAGGAGAGCCAAAGGAGAGGGCGATAGAGCTTGCAGGTAAGTTCATGGGTATGATCAAGGGAACTGCCAGCGAGGAGGACATAGAGGATCTCGATGAGGCAGGAGTCCTTAAGGATATCTCCCATATGCCCGCAAGGGTGAAGTGCGCTGTCCTTGGATGGCACACGATGGAAGAGATGCTGATGAAGGGTATTGAGACAGAGGGAGTACACATGGATCACGATACCTGTACCACCGAAAATATGTAGGATGACAGTATGGCAGCAAAGAGAACAAGGGAAATACTTAATATACTCGATGAACAGTATTCTGTGGAGTTAAAATGCCAGTTAGAGCATGATTCCGCCTGGCAGCTTCTCATAGCGACTATATTGAGCGCACAATGCACCGATGCAAGAGTTAATATGGTCACAAAGGATCTTTTTGTGAAATATCCTTCTATAGAAGCCTTTGCCAAAGCCGATATTTCAGAGCTTGAAGAGGATATAAGGTCTACCGGGTTTTATCATAACAAAGCTAAAAACATAATAGAGTGCTGCAAAAAGCTTCATTATGAATTTCATGATGAAGTGCCACAGACGATAGAGGAGCTTACCTCACTTGCCGGAGTAGGAAGAAAGACGGCAAATGTTGTAAGAGGGAATATTTACAATATACCAAGCATAGTAGTGGATACACATGTAAAGAGGATATCAAAAAAGCTGGGGCTTACAAAGGAGACAGATCCTGAAAAGATAGAATATGAACTTATGAAGGTTCTGCCAAAGGATCACTGGATCTTATATAATATCCAGATAATCACCTTCGGAAGAGATATCTGCAAGGCAATAAGACCTGAATGTTCAAGGTGCAGGCTTACAGGATACTGCAGCTACTATAAGGATCCCTCGTCGGCACGGAAGTAGTCTGTTGTTCTTAACATTTCGATAACAGAGTCCCTTGTGGGGGACTCTATTTTTTCGGCTTCCTTTGTGATCCTTTCTATTGCTTCGAAATTAAAGTCCTTTGCATAGATATCGGCCAAAAGTTTGTAATGGCCTTTGACATCGGTCCTTACACTGACTCCGTATTCAAGGATCTGCCTGCATTTATCGATCTCCCCCTTATTGTACTCATAGCAGGAAAACTGATACAGTGTCCTTACAAGCTCAAGATAATTCTGATCACATTCCGAAAGATATTCGAGATTTGCCGGACCGTACTTCATCTTAAGATCGGTATTTGTATATGAAGAGAGATTTGCGATCTTCTTATCCTTAAGCTCCATAAGAGTGTTTATATACTCCCTTTCCTCCTCATCTGTATCCTCGTCCTTTATGAAGGAGAGCCTTTCAGGGTCATGTTCTATATAATTTATGTCAGTAAGTGGTTGTCTTCTTACTCCGTTTGCCTTTAGTTCCTTTTCCCAAAGATCATCCTTTTTGTTGGTGATCATCTTGTTAGTGGTTCTTATATATATCGTAAACAGACCAAATACAATAAGAACGGTTGTAAAAATAGGAAAAAACATATATAATTCCTTTCAAAAGAGGTGATAAGATGAATTTTAACAACAGTAAAACGAAAAAAATCATATCTGCAGTGATAATAGTTATCCTTGTTATTGCAATGGTAGTACCTACACTGCTTTCCATTTTGTGATCTGTCTTAAAAGATACAGAGCTGTTTATTCAGCTGTTGATATTCCTGCATCGAGGATGGCTATTTTTTCTCAATTTATCAACCCCAATGATAATATAAATGTAGAAAAGTGTCAATTTAGGTGGTATACTCTATATGGTATCTGAGTATAGTATGTATCAGCAATATATTGTGGAAAGTGTGTAAAGGTGTTAAGGTCTGGCAAATCGGTTTTCATATTATCAATGAGTATTATATTAGCCGGGATAAATCTGGTTATGCCGGTTTATGGGAAGAATATTGACATAAAAATAGGCGGAGCGGACGTAGGTATCTATAATTATGATACGTCTGAAAACCCTGAAGCAGCCGAAAACGCCGAAACATCCGGATTGATGCCAAATATAACCTATGGTGAATCCGGGACAGAGACCGATCCTTTGGAGGGTCTTGATATTGACATGACTGATACCATAACGGATCACATATATGCGGGAGACATAGATTTAAGCGGGATGACATATCCACAGGCAGAGTCAGCCATTAACCGGTATATTTCATCACTCTCCTCAAGTGAGATAATACTTGCAGGTGTTGATGATAAGACAAGGACGGTTACCGCGTCGGAGCTTGGCATATCCTGGGACAATCCGGAGATATTGGTTGAGGCACTTAAAATAGGTAAGTCGGGGAATCCCGTATACAGATATAAGAAGGTAAAAGATCTTGCCTTCGAGGAGAAAAAATACGACATCATACTGTCCTATGACAATGACAGGATAAGAAGTATTGTTGAAGAAATAGCTGCAGAACAGGATGTAAAGGCCATAGGTCCCAGAGTTAAAAGGGAAAACGGCGCATTTGTCATAAAAGAAGAGGGAACCGCGGGTATTACGATAAACGTAGATTCCTCGGTCGATGAAATATCAAAGGAACTGGCAGACTGGACCGGTGGTCAGGAAAAGATAGCTTTGGATGTGGAGGTAGATGAGCCTAAGGGAACCGTTGATGATTTTGCCAACATGAAGGATATCCTTGGAACCTTTACTACAAGCTTTTCATCTTCAGGATCTGACAGATCGGGAAATGTAAGGAACGGAACAAATCTTGTCAATGGTACGATGCTGTATCCGGGAGAGCAATTCTCCATGTATAAGACCGTAAGTCCTTTTACAGAGGAAAACGGGTATTTCCTTGCGGGATCATATCTTAACGGGATAGTAGTGGAAAGTCTCGGAGGTGGAATATGCCAGGTAAGCTCCACTCTCTATAATGCCGTCTTAAGAGCGGAGTTAAGGGTGGATGAGAGGCATAATCATTCAATGATAGTTAATTACGTCGATCTTTCTTCGGATGCCGCCATAGCGGGAACATCCAAGGATTTCAAGTTTACAAATACCAAGGATACGCCAATATATATCGAAGGCTATACAACGGATGATAAGCATATAGTCTTTAATATATACGGAGAGGAAGACAGGCCCGCAGGACGAAGCGTGGGATTTGAAAGCGTTGAGGTCAGCAGGACTGAGGCTGAGGGAGAAAAGATAGTGGCGGACAGCGCCCAGCCTGTAGGAACTATCTCTTCACAGTCAGCTCATACCGGATATGTGGGAGAATTGTGGAAAATAGTCAAGCAAGACGGAGTAGAAACGGAAAGAACCCAAATCAATAAAAGCACATATATCATGGTTCCAAAGACATATACTGTCGGAACGGCAGCAGATGATCCCGCCATTTCCCAGGCTGTATCATCGGCGATAGCAACAGGAAGCATCGATGTGGTAAAAAGTGTCATAGCAGAGCTTCAGGCTGCCGCAAATGCAGCAAGTCTTCTGCCTGTGCCTGATGCTACTCTATTGCAGCCACAGGAAGCAACACCGGTCGCACCGGAAAACACCGCCATTCCGGCAGAGAATACAGTGACTGATGCAGCACAGCCTGCAGAGGTTGCCCAGTAACAGGAAGCAAAGCAGTCACAGTGAATAAGGACACCGTAATATGACTTTGGATAATGGAAAGATTTCTGAAAACATTCTTAAACGTTCGGTTATTAAAAGAATAAAAACAAGAAGAGATGATATCATATCCTCAGCCTGTCCCGGTGGGGATTTTGCCGCGATAGATATTAAGGATGATACATCTCTTGTCATGACAACAGATACGGTTACGGGAGACATAAAGGATATTGGGATATTTGCCGTAAATAAGGCCGTAAATAATATAGCGGTAAGCGGGGCTCTTGTGATCGGGATAATGCTTGCCATGATCTTACCTGAGGGATCAGATGAAGGTGATATTAAAAAGATAATGTCACAGGCTGATTTACTGTGTAAAGAGCTGAACGTTGATATCATCGGAGGACATACAGAGGTAAGCGGATCTGTAAAGGAGCCTGTAATAACTGTTACAGGGATAGGAAGTGTAAAAAAAAACAGATTACTGGGTAAGAAACGGACAGTACCCGGTGACGATGTAGTTATCACAAAGTGGATAGGGATCGAGGGAACTGTCATTATGGTAAATGAGAGAGAAGATGAGCTGTTAAAGAGGTTCAGCGCTCCGTTTATCGATACTGCAAGAGGGTTTTCCGGGTTTCTTTCCGTATTAAAGGATGCTGAGGCAGTTAAAGATCTGGAAGTCCATTCCATGCATGACGCTTCTACAGGAGGTATATTTTCAGCCCTGTGGGAGACAGCCGGGGCAGCAGGATGCGGAATAAGGGTCGATCTTAAGAGTATACCTGTAAAGCAGGAAACCATAGAAATATCTGAATATTTTGGTATAAGTCCCTATGAGATGTTATCCGGAGGTGCAATGGTTATTACCTGTGCAAACGGGACAGATGTTGTAAGGGCATTGGGGGAAAACGGTATAAATGCCGCTATTGTCGGAAAAATAACGGATGATAATGACAGGATCGTTTTTAACGGAGAAGAGAAGAGATTTTTAGAGCCTCCAAGAGGTGATGAAATATATAAAGTGATTAAACGGGAGATCTGAACATGAGAGAAAAAATACTGACTTTTATTGAAAAAAACAGCAGAGTTGATCTGGGAGAGCTTGCCATTCTTCTTGGAATGGAGCAGGCAGATGTGGCAAATGAGCTTGAGGCTATGGAAAAGGAAGGAATAATCTGTGGCTATCACACACTGATAGACTGGGACAAGGTTACAGATCAAAGGATAAACGCGCTTATCGAGGTAAGGGTTACACCCCAGAGAGGACATGGATTTGATACCATAGCCGAAAGGATATATAAATATCCGGAGGTAGAGGCTACCTATCTTATCTCCGGAGGATATGATCTGCTTGTAACATTAGAGGGAAAGACTCTGAAGGAGGTATCTGCCTTTGTTTCCGAGAAGCTTTCCACACTGGATACGGTTATTTCAACCTCAACTCACTTTATCCTGAAAAAATACAAGGATCATGGCACTATACTACATGAGAAGAAAGACGACGAAAGGATGATAGTAACACCATGAGAAACCCCTTATCAGATACCGTTGTAAATATAAAGCCGTCAGGTATCAGAAAATTTTTTGATATCGCAAGTGAAAGAAAGGATGTTATTTCCCTTGGCGTAGGTGAGCCTGACTTTGATACTCCCTGGCATATAAGAGATGAGGGTATATGGTCTCTTGAAAAGGGAAGGACTTTTTATACTTCCAATTCCGGTCTTATGGAATTAAGGACAGAAATATGCAATTACTTAAGAAGAAGAGTAAATGTCTCCTATGAACCGGATAAAGAGGTCTTAATAACAGTTGGCGGTTCGGAAGCGATAGATATAGGACTCAGAGCCATGATAAATCCCGGGGAGGAAGTTCTGATACCCCAGCCAAGCTATGTTTCCTATGAACCCTGTGCCGTTTTGTGCGGGGCAAAGCCTGTAATAATAGAACTTAAAAACGAAAATGAGTTCAGACTCACAAAGGAAGAGCTCTTATCGGCTATCACAGATAAGACAAAGCTTTTAATACTTCCATTTCCCAACAATCCCACGGGTGCGATAATGGAAAGGCATGAGCTTGAAGAGATAGCAAAGATCTGTATCGAAAAGGATATCTTTGTTATGTCGGATGAGATATATTCCGAGCTTACATACGGAAGAGAGCATGTTTCCATTGCATCGATAGAAGGGATGAAGGAAAGGACGATACTTATAAACGGTTTCTCCAAGGCCTATGCGATGACAGGCTGGAGACTCGGTTATGCTGCAGGACCTGAAAAGATCATAGATCAGATGAGAAAGATCCATCAGTTTGCTATAATGTGTGCTCCTACGACAAGCCAGTATGCCGCAGTAGAGGCATTGAGAAACGGTGATAACGATGTCGCTCAAATGAGAGAATCCTATGATCAGAGAAGAAGGTTTCTTATGAATGCTTTTAAGGAAATGAACCTCCCCTGCTTTGAACCATATGGCGCATTCTATGTATTCCCCTGCATAAAGGAATTCAATATGTCATCTGAGGATTTTGCCTTTTCATTGCTTGATGCAGAGAATCTTGCCGTAGTACCCGGCTCAGCCTTTGGAGATTCGGGAGAGGGCTTTATAAGGATATCTTATGCATATTCACTGGATAAGCTTAAGATCGCCATGGAAAGGCTTTCTGAGTATGTTAACAAGCTCAGAAAAAAGGCATGAGCATATGAACATTGTGCTTTTGGAACCAGAGATAGCTTCAAACACCGGCAACATAGGCAGAACCTGTCTTGCTACGGGAAGTAAGCTCCATCTTATAGAACCCCTGGGATTTCATCTCGATGACAGAAATCTAAAAAGATCCGGAATGGATTACTGGAAGGAAGTCGATGTGGAAAGGTATATCAATTACAGAGATTTTCTTGAAAAAAACGGCTATCCGTCCGTATTTATGGCTTCGACTAAGGCTCAAAAGACATATACAGAGGTATCTTATGAGGAAGATGCTTATATCATGTTTGGCAGAGAGAGCGGCGGGATCCCGGAAGAACTGCTTTTGGAGAACAGGGAAAAATGTATAAGGATCCCTATGCTTACAGGGATAAGATCCCTAAACCTGTCCAATTCAGTTGCCATAGTGCTATATGAAGCACTCAGACAGAACGGATTTAAGAATTTTGAAAAAACAGGGGAGCTCCACAGACTGAAATGGTGAGCCCTTATCTTATTGTTTCTGTTATTGGATATTTCCCTGGAATTTTAATCCTCTATGTTCTTTGATTTTGGCAGGGTGAAGATGAATTCACTGCCTGCACCCTCTGTACTTATCACATTTATATTTTCATTATGTGCATTTATTATCTCTTTGACTATCGATAATCCAAGGCCGGTTCCCTTTTTATCCTTTCCTCTGCTCGGATCTGATTTATAGAATCTGTCAAATATATATTTTATTTTTTCTTTGGGTATTCCCGCTCCGTTATCCTTTACGGAAACAAAAACCGTCTCATTTCTTTCCGTTGTCTCCACTTTTATCGTTGAATCCTGACTGCTGAACTTGATCGCATTGTCTATGAGGTTATAAAGTACCTGCTGTATCTTTCCCATATCGGCCGAAACATACATCTTTGTACCTGTGAGTACCAGCTTGAAACGTATCTTTTTTTCCTTACACACACCCTCAAAGGTCTCTGCCGTATGTTTTATGACCTTATTTATGTCAAAATCCGAAACATCAAGGAGTATTCCCCTGTCAGACAGTGTGTTTAGGGTAAGCAGGCTGTTTGTGAGCTTGGTAAGACGCTCGGTTTCGTTCAGGACGATCTTTATATATTTCTCATGCAGCTCAGGAGGAATGGTACCGTCAACCATGGCCTCGAGATAGCCACGGATTGAGGTAAGGGGAGACCTGAAATCGTGGGAAACATTTGCAATGAATTTTTTCTGGTCTTCCTCAGTCTGAGATAAGCGGTCAGCCATGTAATTAAGAGAGTCAGCGAGCTGACCGATCTCATCGTGGGATTTTATCTCGAGCTTATAATCAAGATTTCCCACAGCATATTCCTGGGTGGCGATGCTTATCTTCTTTATGGGTCTGTAAACGATGAACATAAAGACAAAGAGGATTATCAATGACAGAACAAATATTATACCTAGAGAAATATAGAAAACAGAAAGAATATCGTCCCGTCTGCTTATTATCTCGGACATCGGAGTATGTATGATCACATAACCCATTACCACATATCCTGAATTGATGGGAGAAAAAACGGAAAGTACCTCTTCGTCGAAGCATCCGTAGAAATTACCTGTCATATAATTTCTGTTTCCCGTATCCGTGGGATCGAAATCACTTATTTCCGAAGTGTTCTTATTTTCTTCCTCTCTGGAATTAAAGATCAGCTGTCCCTCTTTATTTACTATCCATATTATTGAAGATGTAAAAGTATCTATTACTTCAAGCTGGTCATTAACATCGTTTGTCGACAGGTTCTCGCGATAAATATTATCTGAATATCTTGTTGAGATGAGATTGGCTTCTCTGTATAATGTATTGGCTTTATCTTTTATAAGGTCGTTTAATATCAGCCGTGAACCTATTATAGCTATGGTCAGAAAGCCGAATAAAAAGAAAACGAGGTAAGCCAGGATCAGTTTAAAATATAAGGGTTTTCTCATTTATCATTTAACCTCGAATTTGTAGCCTATGCCCCATACGGTTGATATATGCCACATTTCATGGTCTTTGATCTTTTCCCTGAGTCTCTTAATGTGTACATCAACGGTACGGGTATCGCCTATATATTCATAGCCCCATATATGATCAAGAAGCTGCTCCCTTGTAAAAACCTGGTTTGGTGAGGAGGCTAAGAAGTATAACAGCTCGAGTTCCTTTGGGGGCATTTCAACAGATTGTCCATAGTATATTACCGAATAATTGGTAAGGTTTATGACAAGATCGGGATATTCGACGGACTTTACATCGGTATCGGTATTTTGTGTCTTTACGGGAGCGCTTCTGCGAAGAACAGCCTTGACTCTGGCAACAAGTTCCTTTGAGTCAAAGGGTTTTTCCATATAATCATCTGCTCCGAGTTCAAGGCCCAAAACCTTATCAAAGATTTCTCCCTTTGCGGAAAGCATTATTATGGGAGTCTGGGATTTGGATCTTATTTCACGGCATACCTGATAGCCGTCTATTCCCGGAAGCATGAGATCGAGCAGAATAAGGTTTGGTTCGTAAGTATCAAAGGCTTTAAGGGCTTCTTCCCCGTCATTTACCGTCATTGTATCAAAGCATTCTTTGTTCAGGTACAAGGATATTATTTCTGCTATATTTGCATCGTCATCCACGATAAGTATTTTTTGTTTATTGGCCATCTGTATTCTCCTTGATCTAATAGGATTTTTATCTGAATTCAGCTATGGTAACTCCTGAATCTCCCTCACCGTATTCGGCAAGTTTATAACTCTTTATATATTTTAACCTTTTCAGGTGATTCCATACAGCATTTCTTAACGCTCCGGTACCTTTTCCGTGAACGATCCTTACAGTATTAAGGTGAGAGAGACAGGCATCGTCGAGATACTTATCAAGCTTTTGTATAGCTTCGTCAGTCTTTAAACCTATAAGATTGATCTCCGGAGATATGGAGGATGATTTTGACAGTCCATAGGAGACATACTGATCCTTTTTTGCTGTTTTATTGCTCTTCTTTTCGGTTATAAAATCTATATCATCCATTTTGGCACTCACTCTCATTATACCGCATTGAACGAAGAGGTTGCCTTTATCATCGGGAAGTGAGGCTATCCTGCCCTTAAGATCCATGGAAAGAATCCTTACATCTTCTCCGATCTTAAAGTCGCTTCTTTTGTTTTCCCTTTTTTCAGTATTTTCCAGCCTGTTATCGGAGGAATTACTTACATCTCTGAGCTTTTTCCGGATATTCTCCCTTTGCTTTTCCATTCCTCTGATATCACCGGATGAATTAAAGAGTTTAATGGACTCATCAGCTGTTTCCTTGGCTTCGCTCAATATCTCCAGGGCCTCGGCCCTTGCTTCATCAAGTATTCTTGACTTTTGCTCATTTAATTTTTTCTGTTTTATTTCATATTCCTGTTTCAGGTCGGCTATGGCCTTCTTGTTATGTTCTATCTCAAGCCTGTCACTTTCAAGCTGTTTCCTGCTCTCTTCGAGCTTTATGAGTACGCTTTCAAAATCCTCATCCTGTTTATTGATCTGTGATTTTGCCATATTGATTATCTGATCGGACAGACCAAGCTTTGAGGATATGGAAAAGGCATTACTTTTTCCGGGAACACCGATCAATAGCCTGTAGGTTGGTGAAAGTGTTGCAACATCGAACTCAAGACTGGCATTCTCCACTCCCTTTTCTCTCAGCGCATAGACCTTAAGCTCGGAATAATGTGTTGTGGCTACGGTCCTTATCCCTCTCTCATGAAGATAGGAAAGGATCGCTATGGCAAGTGCGGCACCCTCTGTTGGATCTGTGCCGGCTCCGAGCTCGTCAAATAGACACAGAGTGTTTTTGTCGGCGTTTTTCAGGATGGCAACAATATTTTTCATATGCGACGAGAAGGTAGAAAGGCTTTGCTCTATACTCTGCTCATCACCTATATCGGCATATACCTTGTCATATACACATAAGGCTGACCGGTCAAGTGCGGGTATATGCAGCCCTGCCTGTCCCATAAGAGTCAAAAGACCGATAGTCTTTAAGGATACGGTCTTTCCTCCGGTATTGGGGCCTGTTATGACTAAAAGATCGAAATCATCTCCAAGTCTTATATCTATGGGAACTGCAAGAGATTTATTTAATAACGGATGTCTTCCTTTTCTTATATTGATTATGCCATCTTCGTTAAATACAGGTTTTGTCGCATTCATATCAAGAGCCAGAAAACCCTTAGCAAAAATAATATCGAGAGTAATGACCGTCTTTATATTATTGCAAAGTTCATCTGTATGCCCGGCGCATAATGCACTTAAGGAAGCTATTATCCTTTCGATCTCTCTGTTTTCTTCGATCATGTATTCTCTGGATCTGTTATTCAGATCGACTATTTCCGATGGTTCTATAAAATAAGTGGACAGACTCTGGGACTGATCGTGAACCATTCCCCTGACATTATTTTTATACTCTGCCTTGACGGGTATGCAATATCTGCCGTCACGCATCGTTATCACGGCTTCCTGAAGATAGGTCCTGTAGGTTTGGAGCATACGGTTTAAGGTTGAGTGAATTTTTTCTGTGTTTAGTTTCTGCTTTCTCCTTATGTCCTTGAGCCCGGGACTTGCATCATCGCATATCTCGTCCTCTGAGAGGATACATCTTGATATTTCTCCGGATACAGAGGATAAGGGTTCAAGATTGTCAAAATATTCTGTCAGAGAGTCGTTTATCTCACTTTTACCGCTTGATCCGTAAGCTTTTACGACACCTGTATTTCTTAGAAGCCTTTCAACGGATAAGAGTTCCTCTATGGATATGGTCTGTCCCTTTTTCAGGCGGGTTATGATGTCCTTTGAGTTGTCAGGTGAATAGAAGGATATGGCGCTGTTTTTTAAAAGTCTGTTAACCGCATCCTGTGTTTCTTCCTGCGCTTCATTTATCAGGGTTATATCGGATAGAGGCCTCAGCTTCAGGCATTTTTCTTTTCCTGCCTTTGAGGAGGCTTTTTCCGATAACATCTCGATGACCTTATTATATTCAAGTATGCTTAAAACCTTTGTATTCATGCATTAAAGTTTATCAGAAATCAGTCCGATTAACAACTGTCTGACCTGCCTGTCAGGGTATTCTTATGTCTTAATTTATAAATTTTCCGGGTATGCAGGGAAATAAAGAGGGGTAAAGCAGGATAAGGATTTGTTGAATGTTTATTTTTATTACTGTATAATTATAGAAGTTGCGTTTGTTCAGATTCAAGGAGATAAAATGAACGATATTAACGGATCGAGAAGAAAAGATCAGGTATATGATATTTCCAATGCGATAAAACGTGAGAACAGGGAATCCTCAAAGAGCCAGGACAGGGATGAGGGTTATATGTTCATCCAGGAGACTATAAAGAAAAGACCTTCAAACAGAAGAAGGATGTTCTCAAGGTTCATTTTTACCGTTTTTCTGGCGATAATATTCGGAATAGTATCTTCTGTTACCTTTGTGTATTTAGAACCAAAGATCTCGGATTATCTGTTTCCCGGGAAGGATCAGAAGGTCGAGGTAAGTGAAGTAAAGTTGGACAGGGACGATATAACAGAAGATATCGGAGATAAGAGCTTAAACGATATAGAAGCAATAGATTCCGGGAAAGAGGATTCTTCTCTTACTCCCGTATCACAGGCATCTGTTACAGCTACATCGGTTGCTGCAGATACAGTTAACGATAATGGTAAGGAAGCAGGAGAAGATGTCAGTGAAGCGGTAAGTACAGGTGAAGATCCGTCAGAAAGCAAAGATCAGAGTAGCGGGACAACTGATGCTGCAGATGTTTCGGAAAATACAGGTGTTAAAGATGCGGGAGTTAAGAATGAAGAAGCAGAGCCATTAGAGCAGTCCGCGACAGATACCGAAAATAACGGTTCAGGTGGGGAAACAGACACGTTGGTGACTCTTTCTGATAATGAAGCCTCCGCTGTATCTGAAGACGGAACTGATGTTACTGTAAATGATACTCAGGCAGCTGTCAGAGAATTAGAGATAAGCGATTATACCATGCTTTATCAGAAGATAGGCGATGTAGCTGATTCGGTTAAGGATTCGATGGTAACAGTTGCAGGAATATCATCTGATACTGACTGGTTCATGAACAGCTATGAAAATAATAACAGTACTGCAGGGATCATACTTGCGGATAACGGTAAGGAGCTGTTGATACTTACGAGAACAAGTGTGCTAAGAAACGCAGAGTCCATACAGGTTACCTTCAGTTCCGGAGAAAAATATCCGGCAGAATTAAAGACCTCAGACAGTAATACCAATCTGTCGGTGCTCGCTGTTCCCATGGGAAGGCTAAAATCAGCCACCAGAGAGACATTTAAGATGGCTGAGCTTGGAAACAGCAGGCTTACAGGGATCAAAGGGAAACCTGTTATAGCGATCGGAGATCCTTTGGGAGTTTCGGATTCGATAGCTATAGGACAGATAACTTCAAATGCTGTTGTCATTGATATGAACGATTCAAATGTCGGTATACTTACGACTGATATTTACGGTTCGAGCAAGGCAAGCGGAATACTTTGTGATTTTGAGGGAAAGGTGCTTGGTATAATATGTCAGGACGGAAGTACATTGGATGTAAAAAATCTGATCAGGGCTTATTCCATCTCAGACCTCAAATCAAGGATGGAGAAGATCCTAAACGGTCAGGACATAGCATATCTTGGAATAAAGGGTACCGATGTTTCGGCTGAAGCAAATCATGAGTTGTCTATTCCCTACGGCGCCTATGTTAAAGAAGTGATAACTGACTCTCCTGCGATGAAGGCAGGAATCCAGAACGGGGATGTTATAGTAAAGATAGGGACAAATGAAATAGGTTCATATGACGATTTTATGGATGAGATATTAAAATTCCAGCCGGGAGAGATCATAACAATAACCGTAAAGCGACTTGGAAAAGAAGAATATGTGGATATATCATATGAAGTCGAGCTTGGTGAACAGTATTGAGAGGATTTAATTTATGAAATATATCGCCACTTTTCATGAAAATGAAAATATTAAGGATATTTACATGATAAAGCAGAGAACATCTGCTGTGACAAAAACCGGAAAAGCCTATGACAATGTTATATTACAGGACAAGACCGGAAACATAGACGGAAAGATCTGGGATCCGAATTCTGCCGGGATTGACGATTTTGAAGCCTTTGATTATGTTGAGATCACCGGATCGGTAAAGGAATTTAATTCATCCCTTCAGATAAGCATATCAAGAGCAAGGAAGGCTCACGAGGGTGAATACAACGAGGCGGACTATCTGCCTGTTTCGGCAAACAGCATAGATGGAATGTATAATGAACTGCTTATCTATGTAAACGGGATAGAAAATGAGTATCTGAGTAAGCTTTGCAAGGCTTTTTTTGTCGAAGATGAGAGGTTTATTGAGAGATTTAAGAAGAGTTCAGCGGCTAAATCGATACACCATGGTTTTGTGGGCGGTCTTCTGGAACATACCCTGAGTGTAACAAGATTATGTGATTATTATTGCAGGGCGTATCCGATACTCAAAAAGGATCTTTTGATAACGGTTGCAATGCTTCACGATATAGGAAAGATCAGGGAAATCTCACTCTTTCCGGAGAATGATTATACAGATGACGGACAGCTTCTTGGTCATATAGTTATGGGAAGCGAAATGGTGTCAAGAAAGATAGAGGATATAGAGGGGTTCCCGGAGAGGTTGGCAAGTGAGGTAAAGCATTGTATTTTGGCTCATCACGGCGAATATGAGTACGGTTCACCCAAAAAACCGGCTCTCATAGAAGCATTGGCACTGAATTTTGCCGATAATACCGATGCCAAGCTTGAAACACTGACAGAACAGCTTAAATCAACCGCAAATACAGGATGGCTTGGATATAACAGATTGATAGAGTCTAATATCAGAAAGACAAGTGATATATAGATATGGAATATAAGAAAAATCAAACAGTAGAAGTCAAAATTGAAGATATGAGTGAAAATGGAGAGGGTATAGGTAAGATAGACGGCTATACCCTCTTTATTAAAGATGCACTTCAGGGAGATGTTGTACGTGCCGTTATCACAAAGGTAAAGAAGAATTATGGATTTGCCAGGGTGAATGAGATCATAAGACCATCAGATGACAGGATAACTGCTCCATGCAAAAATCATAAGCAGTGTGGGGGATGTCAGATACAGGCACTAAGCTATGAGGCCCAGCTGAGTTATAAGAACAGGAAAGTATTTAATGATCTTGTAAGGATAGGTGGATTTGATCAGGAAGAGCTAAGGAATATTGCAGAAGATATCATTGGGATGGACGACCCCTTCAGATACAGAAATAAGACAAATTTTCCTATTGGAAGGGATAAAAATGGAAATATTATATCAGGATTTTACGCAAAAAGAACACATGATATTATAAAAACGGAAGATTGTCTGATAGGAATTGAAGAAAATAAAATAATTATAGATATTGTATTGAAACATATGGAAAAATATGGGATTGAACCGTATGATGAAAAAACAGGCAAGGGTAAAATACGACATGTTTTTATTCGCAAAGGCTTCGAAACGGGAGAAATATCTGTCTGTATAGTTATTAAGAACGATGAAATTAAATCAAAAATCAATAGAAAAAAATACGATTTTTTATTTTTTGAAGGCGAGAAAGAGCTCGCGAATCAGCTTGGTAAAATAACATATGTTAGAAATGTGATTATTAACATAAATAACAGGAATACAAATGTAATTCTTGGAGATGAATTTCATGTTATGTGGGGTGAGCCGGTTATACATGATGTATTGCTGGGGATGAAATATGAAATTTCACCGGGGGCTTTTTATCAGGTTAATCCCTCTCAGACTGAAAAATTATACGGAACTGTGTTGGAATATGCTGATCTAAAGGGAAATGAGGAGGTCTGGGATATATGCTGCGGTATCGGAACGATAGCCTTAAGTCTTTCCGGTTCTGCAGGAAAGGTACATGGGATCGAGATCGTAGAAGATGCTGTAAAGGATGCCGAAAGAAATGCATTTATAAATAATGTAGACAATGCTGAATTTATATGTGGGGCTGCGGAGGAGTATCTTCCTTATAATAAAGAATCAATAAAAGCAGATCTTATAATAATGGATCCTCCTAGAAAGGGTATGGCGACAGAGGCACTTGATGCCGTATTATTTGTTTCCCCTCCTAAGATAATCTATGTAAGCTGTGACCCTGCTACTCTTGCAAGGGATCTGAAATATTTATGCTCGAACGGATACAGACTTATAAGATTCAGACCGGTAGACATGTTCCCACATACGGTGCATGTTGAGACTGTCTGCTTGCTCGAGCGAAAATAGCGTATTTTCGGGCTTTGTAGGCATTTTTGAAGGAAATATATCGACGAAAATCGGGGTATAAAATATGTACTTTTGGAGGGATGTAGCACCTGGGTGATGCGAGGAATAACCTATCGGCGGACAATCTGCCGGAAACGCCAAAAAGTATAGCGCCGATTATGTGCGCAGAAATGTATTTAATAAGTCCGCCGAAAGGTACAAAAAGATGGTAGATATTAGGGTTAAGTCCTTTATATAGGACTGCTCACGAGTATAATGAATAGTAGGGCAGCTAGGCTCTCAAGTATAGATCGGAGAAAAGAAATGAGTGACAAGACAAATTCCAACACAGGATTTGAAAAACAGCTGTGGGATGCGGCATGCGTATTGTGGGGTCATATACCTGCGGCAGAGTACAGAAAAGTTATAATCGGATTAATATTCCTTCGTTATATTTCTGCCGCTTTTGACAAAAGATATGACGAGCTAGTAAAAGAGGGAGATGGATTTGAGGATGATAGGGATGCGTACTCAATGGAGAATGTTTTCTTTGTTCCGCAAGAGGCTAGATGGAATACGATAGCATCCGCTGCTCACACTCCTGAAATAGGAGTTGTTATCGACAATGCAATGCGGGCAATTGAGTCTGAGAATAGTGCTTTAAAAAATGTTTTGCCCAAAAACTATGCCAGTCCAGATTTGGATAAGCGTGTTTTGGGTGAAGTGGTTGATATTTTTACAAACAATATAGATATGAGCAATACGGAAGAAAGCGAGGACTTACTTGGAAGGACCTATGAGTACTGTATAGCTCAGTTTGCAGCTTACGAGGGTGTGAAGGGTGGAGAATTCTATACTCCATCTAGCGTAGTTAAGACTTTGGTAGAGGTCCTTCAGCCACTCGAAAACTGTCGTGTGTACGATCCGTGCTGTGGATCGGGTGGGATGTTTGTTCAGTCATATAAGTTTTTAAGAGCACATAATGGTCGACGTGGAGCTATATCTGTATATGGACAAGAGAGCAATCCGGATACATGGAAAATGGCTAAAATGAACTTAGCTATTCGCGGTATCGATGCCGATTTCGGACCATATCAAGCAGATACTTTTACAAATGATTTACACCCTACACTGAAGGCAGATTATATATTAGCGAACCCGCCGTTTAATCTTTCAAACTGGGGACAGGATTCGTTAATTGATGATGTTAGATGGAAATACGGAATTCCGCCGGCTAGTAATGCAAACTTCGCATGGATTCAACATATGATTCATCATTTGTCTCCTAATGGGAAAATGGGCTTGGTTCTTGCAAATACGGCGCTCTCTATCGGTACGGGTGAAGAATATGAAATAAGAAAGAAAATAGTTGAAGATAATTTGGTTGAGGCCATTGTATCTTTGCCTGCACAGCTTTTTTACTCTACGAAGATAAAGGTGTCAATTTGGTTCATTAACAAAAAGAAAAGGAACACGGACATTCTATTCATAGACACAAGAAATCTTGGCCATATGATAAGTCGTACTATGAAAGAGTTTTCCGATGAAGACATAGCGAAAATAGCGGACTGCATCCATCAGTTTCAGGCTGGTGAAAACAATCTTAACAATGTGGGATTTAGTAAAGTGGCTTCTCTGGAAGAGATTAGGGAGAAGAAACATAACATATCTCCTTCAAAGTATATACTTGGAAGTATAGAGGCTGATGAAATAGGAGAGTACCTTAATGAAATAGATGAAGATATAGAAGAATTATCTTCGATGCAGAGAGTGGTTAACGGCGCACAAATATATAGCAAATATACAAAGCAACTACGTGTAGGGTCGATAGAGACATTAATTGATGAAGTGTCATGTTTGTCTGCCATGGGAGCACATGACTTTCTGTGTGAAGCCGATAAGGTTGAAGAGAATCGAAAAGCTGCGCTAATAAAAGTAAGAGACATATCTGATAAGCTTTTTAAGCATTGGTTTATCGATTTTAATTTTCCGAATGAAAAAGGATTATTATATAAGCTAAATGATGGAAAGTTGAAGGAATCGGAATATGGAATCATTCCTTTCGATTGGAATACTTGTACAATGGGATCATTGCTGGTTGCTAGTAGTGAGAAGGTAGGAGAAAGAGAAAATATACCAGAGTATTCGACAACAAATCAAGGAGTATTTCCACGTGCTTCAAAATTCAATAAATCGCTAACACAAAATGCTAATAAGAATAAAGTTATAGTCAAGGGCGATATTATATTTGGCATGAGCCGTGAAATATTTAACTTTGGTGTTATGGTGGATGAGATTGGATCAGTTAGCCCGGCCTATCATGTTTACCATATAGATTCTAGTGTAATGAATCCGGAGTTTTTAGAAGTATATATGCGAATATGTTCAGATTACTTTTTATCATTGATAAAACCAGGAGCACGTGAGGGGCAAGTGCTTGATAAAGAGGAGTTATCAAGAAAGGTTATATTGTGTCCGCCGAAGGAACTCCAGGAAAAATATATGTTGATTAGAAAACATATGACAGAGTGGTTTATGTAAGAACCCCTGTAGTTAAGATGTGTAAGGAGTAGAATAATGCCGGGATTTTATACGGAAGCAGATTATGAAAATTCCATAATTGAGCTATTTCAGAATATGGGCTATCGATATGTATATGCCCCTGATCTGGAGCGTGATTTTTCATGCCCGCTGTACGAAACGGAACTGAATGACGCGTTGAGAAGAATCAATCCTGACATGCCAGAGGATGCGATTTCCGATGCACTTTATAAGCTGAAGAACTTTGAAAACGCTGACCTGGTGCAGAAGAACGCTGTGTTCATGGATTATCTGCAGCATGGAGTTGAGGTTCGTTATCTTGTAAAAGGCGAGGAGCGTTCCGGGCTTGTGTACCTTGCAGATTATAAGAATCCCGATAATAACTCATTCGTGGTAGCAAATCAATGGACCTTTATTGAAAATAGCAATAAGCGCCCAGATGTACTTCTCTTCCTTAATGGACTCCCGGTTGTACTTATTGAACTGAAATCTCCCTCGAGAGAGGAGACAGATGCATCTGAAGCGTATACACAGATTCGTAACTATATGCATGAGATTCCGTCCATGTTTATATATAACTGTATCTGTGTTATGAGTGATCATCTTACTTCGAAGGCCGGAACCATTACTTCCGGTGAAGACCGTTACATGGAATGGAAGACAAAGGATGGTGATTATGAGAATACGCAGTATGCGCAGTTCGATACATTCTTTGAAGGCATATTCGAGAAGGAAAGATTACTCGATATCATAAAGAACTTCATATGCTTTTCAAATGAGGGATTGAGACAGTATAAGATTCTTGCCGGATATCATCAGTATTTTGCGGTTAATAAAGCTATAGCATCTACAAAACATGCGACAGAGACTGATGGAAAGGGTGGAGTGTTCTGGCATACACAGGGGTCTGGTAAATCTTTGTCGATGGTTTTCTATGCGCATAGGTTGCAGGAAGCGTTGGATAGTCCTACGATAGTTGTTCTGACAGACCGCAATGATCTTGATGATCAGCTCTTCTCGCAGTTTTCAAAATGTAAAGATTTCCTTCGCCAGGAACCTCTACATGCGGAAAGCAGAGAGCATTTAAAAACATTGCTAGATGGTCGACAGGCTAATGGAATCATTTTTACAACAATGCAAAAGTTTGAGGAAGCTGACGATCCGTTGTCGGAACGTCGTAACATTATTGTTATGGCGGACGAAGCGCACCGTGGTCAGTATGGTTTAAATGAAAAGGTTGATCCCAAAACCGGTAAGATTAAAACGGGAACTGCACGTATTATCAGAAATAGCTTGCCAAATGCAACATATATTGGTTTCACTGGAACGCCGATTTCGCTTAAAGACAGAAGCACTAGAGAAGTATTCGGTGATTACATAGATGTTTATGATATGACACAGGCGGTTGAAGACGGAGCAACACGGCCTGTTTATTATGAAAGTCGCGTTATAAAGCTTAATCTTGATCAGGATACACTTAAGTTGATTGACCAGGAGTATGACATCATGGCGAATAATGCCGATCCCGAGGTTATCGAAAAGAGCAAGAAGGAACTTGGGCAGATGGAAGCCATTCTCGGGAACGAGCAGACAATCGACTCGCTTGTAAATGATATTCTGGACCATTATGAGAATTACCGCGCAGACCTTCTTACCGGTAAGGCCATGATAGTTGCTTATAACCGTAATATCGCCATGAAGATCTATAATCGGATACTACAGATACGACCTTCCTGGACGGACAAAATTGCCGTTGTAATGACAGAAAGCAATAAGGATCCGGAGGAGTGGCGTTCTATTATTGGTAATAAGCATCATAAAGAAGAATTGGCTAAACGCTTTAAAGATAATGAAGATCCACTAAAGATAGCTATTGTCGTAGACATGTGGCTTACAGGATTTGATGTTCCTTCGCTTGCAACGATGTATGTATATAAGCCTATGCAGGGTTATAACCTTATGCAAGCGATAGCAAGGGTTAACCGCGTGTTTGGAGATAAGGAAGGCGGACTTGTAGTAGACTATGTTGGCATTGCATCTGCGCTTAAACAGGCAATGAACGATTATACCTCTCGTGATAAGAAAAACTACGGTGATACGGATATTGCGAAAGTTGCATATCCTAAGTTCCTTGAGAAGCTTTCAATATGTCGTGATCTGTTCCATGGATATGATTATTCGAAGTTTATGACAGGAACCGATTTGGAAAGATCAAGAGCAATAAGCGGAGCAGTTAACTTTATTGTGGCTGTTGATAAAGAATCTGATAGAAATATTTTCATTAAGGAAGCGCTTCTTATGAGACAGGCATTGTCGCTGTGTTCATCACTTGCAGAAGAAGGTCTTCGAGTTGAGGCAGCGTTCTTTGAATCGGTACGAGTTCTCATTGGCAGGCTCATTAATCAGGGAGAAGGAAAGAAAATATCTCTTCCTGAAATGAATGAGAGGATCAACGCTCTTCTTGAACAGAGTATCAAGAGTACTGGAGTTATAAATCTGTTTTCAGATGTAAAAGGCGACTTCTCACTTTTTGACCCGAAGTTCCTTGAGGAAATCGGAAAGATGAAGGAGAAGAACCTTGCTGTTGAGCTTTTGAAGAAGCTGATATCTGAGCAGGTCATCATATATAAACGCACGAATGTCGTAAAGTCAGAAAAGTTCAGCGAGATTATCCAGCAGGCTATGAATCGTTACCTTAACGGAATGCTTACGAACGAGCAGGTTATAGAAGAACTGCTGAACCTTGCAAAGCAAATACAGGCAGCACAAAAGGAAGGCGAGGAACTTGGCCTCAATGCAGATGAGCTTGCTTTCTATGATGCACTTACAAAACCACAGGCGATTAAGGACTTCTATGAGAATGAGGAATTGATTGCCATTACAAAGGAACTTGCAGATGCACTTCGTAACAACAGAACAATCGATTGGCAGAAACGAGAATCTGCTAGAGCAAGTATGAGAATGATGATCAAAAAGCTCTTGAAGAAACACAAGTATCCACCGGAAGGAATGGATGATGCAGTTCAGACCGTAATGCTTCAGTGCGAACTATGGACGGATAATAATGATATGGGCAGTAGAGTAGAAGCATATGCAAGCAGATTATCTCAGTATGTTAATGCAGTAAGTGAATAATACATGGAGTAGAGGCTGACGATAATAACTGAAAGAAGTCCGACGTGGTAGTAATCTTCCATGCCAGGGCTTCTTTTTTATGCTCGAAAGTCCTTGATATATTCGCCCGGATTTTTATATATATAGTAAACCCCGGGCGGGTAAATAAATCCAGGAGGTGCGTGTATGAATGCAGACTACGGTCTTATAGGCAAGCAGATCTCATTTTACCGGCATCAAGTGGGACTCACACAGGAGCAGTTGGCAGAGGCGTGTAATTTGTCGGTTTCCTATCTTAATCGAATCGAAAATGGTCGTAAAAAGGCCAGTCTTGATGTTCTGATAACGATAGCTGACACCCTGGGAACGACAATGGACAATCTTCTTTCGGGAAACCAACAAAATGATCGCCTCGACTGCTATGACGACATGGCAAGTATCCTCACAGACTGTTCTTCCACGGAAAGACGGATATTAGTGGGTATTGCCTCTGCCGTCAAGGGAGTCCTGCACAATACATGACTTGCGCTGCCAGGTCATATGCTTGACCCACTGGGCTCTGTTCATTTTTTATGTTTTTTCTATGATTTATATAAAAGACGGAGGAAACGTAATGAACGAAAGTGAGCAGAAGGCCAAGAGCATTGCAGATCAGAAAAAGCGAATCCGTGAGCGTTATAAGGGCATCGATGTTTTTTGCAAGAGTAAATTCCCTAAAATTGCAGTGATATTTCCCTAAAGTTGCAGAGGGAAATTCCCTATTTTTGCATCTGCCATTCCCATGCCCCGGAGGGCACAGAAAAGTGTTGTTGCAGACATAAGTTTATTAACTGTTACAAGTAATCAATACTGGTTTCATCAGTACCGTCAGCAAGGCGATACAAGCGTTTAGTACGCTCTTTATCATGCTGTGGATCCTCTCCGCGCCTCAGCTTAACATAAAGGTCATAAGCAGGATCCCCTTCAAAGTCTCTGGACAGATTACAG
>JAILEM010000143.1 GCA_024687745.1 Lachnospiraceae bacterium | reverse complement strand
AAATCCCGTACTGCCCGGTAACAAAAGTGAGATTCTGACATCCCCATGGCGGCACAGACCGGGCGCCCATTAATATGTCAGGAACTTACCATAATCATGAACAGCACGCAACGTATAATAACACGTTAATTTATAAAATGCAAGGCTTTTATAGACCGTCGATCTGTTGAGCTTTTTGGTTAAAAATGCTATAATTTCCTTACCAAGAAGGATTCCCTTTGGGAAAACAGAGGGAATTCTTCGCGGACTTTCTCTGATTTGGTAATTACTATCATACTATCAGAGGAAGGAAGGGTTACACATATGAACAAAAAGCTATTAAAAGAACTCTCTGATTCAGGAGTTTTATTTACAGAATCCGATGTTGTTTTCATTACAAAAGATGAAACAGGTCAGATTGTATGGCTGGAAATTGGCAATAAAGAGGTTGGATTGACGCATATAATTGAACGACATCTGGATGATTTTTCAAACGCTATAGGACTTACAAAAGATACTCTTCCTAGTTTCTTGGAAGATGTTATCTCTAAAGGTAGAATCGTAAGCAACACATTGTCGAGTACCCGAAAAGGATACACCCGTGTCTACGATTATGACGGAAATTATTATACTGTTACAGGTATTGGAAGCAATGGTTTTATTGTCACAGCTTATCCAACCCCAAAGGAGGAATAGTTGAAATGAAAAAAGAAATCAAAATACAGTTTGATTATCTAAACGGTCCTCTATGGAAAGACAAACTTAATGTCAAAACAGGAGAATGGACAACAGGAATTCCAAGAATAGACAATGACAAGGCATTGCAAATTCTTAATGATGAAGCTGGAAAAATGTACGAATCCTTGTATTCTTTCAATAATGATAATAGTGGCTGCCAATTTAATAATGACAAATACTCTCAGATTAAAACGCAATTACTATCAATAGTTCAGACTATTATTGATAGATTGGCAACTATAAACGATGGGACGTTTGTTGTTGTTGATAAGGCGACAAAATCACTGCTATAATTCAGTAAATCAAATCCGCTTTTGTTCAGCAACGCGATAAGATATCTTATGACACTTATAATTATCTGTTCCATAAATTCACTGAATCCTGTATAGATGATAAAACCTGTGACGGATACTATCTGTATGCCCGTGGCGGAATAACGGACAATATCGCTAAGAATCCCAATAAAAAAATATATCAACCTTAAGTTGGGAAATAGCCAAAAGCAACCACAATTCATATTGTAACAATTTACAAGTTATGTTAACATGATATTATTCGGTGGAAAACATAATTTAGCAGATAAAACCATCCGGCACAAAATAGGGAACATCAAAACCTAACTGCAAGCCGGGATGGGGAACCGGCACAAAATTAAACACATCAAAACCAAATAAAAATGTAATTGTCATAATGGGGGGTAAAAAATGGGGACCAATTACGAATACGAGGACGAAGTCGACATATTATTGTTATGTAAGGCTTTGTTGACCAAATGGAAGACTATCATCATAATCACATCAGTCTGTGCCGTTATATTTGCCATATACGGACTGATAGTGTCGCCGCAGAAAGACGCCAAAAGCACAAACGAAAAGGACGGCCCTGTCATAAGCTATGAAGATCAGGTTCGAAGGTACGAAGAACAGGTCAGCGAATATGAGAAGGACATAGCCGACTATGAAGCGGAAATCGAGACATACAGACAGCAGATCAAAGAGGTTGAGGAAGACCGTGATGGCCTTCAGGAAGACAGGGAAGAAGTATACAGAGAAAAAGTGGCTATGGATGAATACGGTGATTCACTGACAATTCTGACTATAGATCCTTATAATGTCACGAAGCAGAGAAGAACATATCTGGTTTCTAATGACTATCAGATAATGCCCGGCATGCTCTATCAGGAGAAGGATCCGATCGGAGATATTTTAAGAGCATATATCAGCTACATAGAAATGGCAAACATTGATCTAAATGAATCATTAGGAGGAGTTTCTCTGTTCAATACATCCATCAATGGCAACAATATCGTTATAGATGTAATGGGTAAGGATGAGGAACATACTGATGAACTCATGAATAATGCCGTCAAGGCTATAGAGGAATCCAAACAGAAGATCAATAAAGACGTCGGTGAACATGAAATAACTCTTTTAGGCAATAAGACATATGTAACAGTAGACTTAAATCTCAAAAACGCCCAGGAAGTCTACGACAACGCCATAGAAGATAAGCTAAAGGCGATAAATGACAAGAAGAACAGCTTCAATAATCAGATAAACAGTCTTAATACATCCATACATAACACAAGGGCCAATATCATAAAGCAGAAAAATGAGATATACGACCTTGAAGAGCCCTCTGAAGAGGATGAGGTAAAGGAACGCAAAACAGCCAGCTTAACGGGTATCCTTAAGAAGCTCATCCTTGGAATCCTCGTAGGATTATTTGTATCCTGCGGATTTTTTGCCTTCAGATATATCACCTCGGGAACCATCAAGAGTAATGACGAAATGGAGAGAAGATACGGAATAAGAGTTCTTGGCTCTTATAAGGATCCCTCTGAAATCTCAGTTTCTGCAGCTTTAGTCTGCAGCCTTATGAAAAAAGAAAAGGATATAGTCATAGCCGGCTCTGTTGGAAGAGAGACCTGCAGCCACTTTGCAGAGGCCCTAAAAGAAAATGATCCTGAGCTAAATGTTTATATTGCAGGAGATATAAGTAAGGATGTAGAGGGCGCCAACATCATAAACAGTGCAAAGAAAGCCGTGATAATCGAGAAGTCAGACGCATCCCTTATAAAGGATATATCACATGAAGTTGATGTGATAAAGGGACTTGATATAGAGATACTTGGGTGTATAATGGGATGAACAGGC
>JAILEM010000136.1 GCA_024687745.1 Lachnospiraceae bacterium | reverse complement strand
GGCACCATCCTGGGTACTTGCATCAACACCGTCTATACCAAGGACGGTACTGTTCATCTTTTCAAAGTGCAGATTTAATCCGTCATCCTTTACCGCACCCGACTGTATCCATATGTTTTCAAGGGCCTTCTTAGTTGTGGGTGTTGTAATTTCGGAGAAATCTACGCCTCCTTTATACCCCTGATGAGGATAAAAATTCGCAGCAGCAACTTCTGAGTTAAAACTATTCCAATTTTCATATATGGTCAGTTCATTATTTCCGGTTTTTGTGATATTGTTTGAATGACTTACATACAGATCGTTATGGTCAGAAGGTGTTACATTATTTGCAGGATGATCATATAACATCCCCATGATCTCATCGACC
The DNA here is from genome assembly GCA_024687745.1 of Lachnospiraceae bacterium. Classification (GTDB taxonomy): domain Bacteria; phylum Bacillota; class Clostridia; order Lachnospirales; family Lachnospiraceae; genus UBA2868. The sequence continues at coordinate 81,960 of JAILEM010000136.1, read as the reverse complement.
AGTTGAGATCCATTCGTCATTCCCTTTATGCCGATTGTATATTCATGTTTAGAACCTGAGCCGGCATTTATATTACTATCTGCGTAGGCCTCATTCCTTGTCATATTCTTAAATGTAAAAGAAAAGGTTTCACCACAATTTTGACTACAGTCAAATGAAAAGGTCTTTCCGTAAAGATCCGCAACATTATCTGAATTTATACTGCTGAAATCAAGGGTTGCAGCTGAATAATACTTTTCGCCTTTTTGATAGGCTTCATGCAGATAACCCCAGTCTGCTGAGGGCGACTTGACAAGATCACCGGTGACTTCTGCAGTGTTTTTATCATCGAATATAGGTCTTGTATTGTATTCTGTGGAGGTGCTTATACGATCGATCTCGGCTCTTAAGCTGTCGATCTCTTCCTGAATGGCTGCTCTTTCGGCATCGGTATTTGTTCCGTTTGCAGCCTTTATGGTCAATTCTGTCATTCTGTGAAGCATGTCGTTAACCTCGGCAAGTGCCCCGTCTGCTATCTGGCAGATAGATATGCCTTCTTCTGTATTGTCAGCACCCTGGTTAAGTCCTCTTACCATGCGGCGCATATTTTCTGATATCGTAAGACCTGCGGCATCATCTGCAGCCCTGTTTATCTTATAGCCCGAAGAAAGCTTTTCCGTTGACTTGGCTTTTCTGTTATTACCAATATTGAATTGCCTTTGTGCGTTAATAGCCGATAAATTATGTTGTATGATCATTATTCTCTCCCTGATAATTAACCCTACATATTATTTATCGGTATGATCTTATAAAAATTTAGCCTTTTGTCACAAAATAATAAAATAACTAAATAAAAAGACCGATTGATCAAATGATCAATCGATCTTTTTTGCAACAACCGCAAATCTCTCTGCGCCCTCCCTGTAATCACAGGTTGAAAGAGTTATGAGCTTATCACCGTAATGTGAGGTCACTCCCGTATCATAGAGAGACATTTCCGACATGGTCTGCATATTTGAATCATATTCCGCCTCCGAAGCAGCATCTATGAATTCATAATACTTAAAGGTGACCTCCATGGCCTCATGGACATTTTCGGGGAAAACATACATGATCTTGTACTTTCCCTTTTCATAGATGGTATCAAAATAAATTATGGGATGTTCCCTGAAGAAAGCTTCATCCTTATATTTATTTAAGCTTCCAAACATCTTTCCGGACTTCATATTATGTCCGTATATTATCAGATTCTGGCTTCTCGGATAGATACTGCAGTCACAGTCTATAAAGATAGATCCGTTATTATCCTCATTCTGCTCAAAATCATGATTCAGATAATAATCATTATTCCTTGTCTGCATTACCGGATAATCTATCTCGGTTCCTTCTATCTTTATCCAGCCGGCAAGACTTTTATTCTTGGCATAGACAGTCTTATACTCATCCAATATATCGGGAATATCGATATCGGAACCTGTATCTGAGCCGGAGTTATCCTTCTTCTTATCCTTAAAGATATTATTCTCTGACTTTTTAAGCTCTGCAAGCGCATCGGCTTCAACACTTGTATTATTTGCCTTTAATACATAATAGGTAAAATAGGCAAAGCTTAATACGCATACAACTGCGCTTATGATACTGATGATCCTTCTTAACTTCTCTTTTTTCCTTCTTCTCTCTTTTTCCTCAAGAAGCCTTTCTTTTTGAGCTTCAAGCTCTTCAGGACTTAACTCGGTTATTTCCGTCTCTGTTTTATCCTCGCGCTTTGGAATACTGTTTCTGACAGATGAGCCCCTTACGGGAATGCCTTTATTAACCGCACTGTTCCCTGAATTAGCTCTTTTAACCGGCTGCTTTTTGCTTGCAGTATTCTGTTTTTCAACAATTACCTTCTTTTTAGAAGGATTTTTCCCCGTATTATTTAAAGCCATACTAAAGTATGTTCCCCTTCTGTAACTCTTTCTCCTGTTCTGCCTGTGTATTTTGGAAGAATGTCATCAATACCTGAAGACCTTCTTATTTTCCGACGATATTTACTATCTTACCCGGAACATATATTTCTTTCACTATTGTCTTTCCTTCAAGGAATGCTTTAACCGAGGGAACCTCCTTTGCCTTTGCGAGGGCACTGTCCTTATCCTCATCCACAGAGAGTAATACTGTTCCCTTAAGCTTTCCGTTCACCTGCACACCTATCTCTATCTCAGCTTCCCTGGTGGCAGCCTCATCATATTCGGGCCATTTTGTGGCTGATATTGTTCCCTCAAAGCCTGCTATCTGCCATAATTCCTCTGTTATATGAGGTGCAACGGGATTGAGCAGGGTAAGGTATGTCTTAAATTCAGCTTTATTTACCGAATTTTTCTTTACAAATTCATTAAGAAGACTCATAAGTGCCGCGATCGCAGTATTGTATTTTAAGGATTCATAATCAGAATCAACCTTCTTGATGGTCTGATGGATCTTTGTCTTGAGATCATCCGAATACTCATCTCCGTCGACAAGGATATTCTGAAGCCTCCATACCCTCTCAAGGTATCTTCTGCAGCCGTTAACTCCTTCATCGCTCCATGAAGCCGACAGATCGAAGGCTCCTATGAACATCTCGTATGTTCTTAAGGTATCTGCTCCGTATTCTGTTACGATATCATCGGGATTTACAACATTTCCCCTTGACTTTGACATCTTCTCGCCGTTTGACCCGAGGATCATTCCGTGGCTTGTTCTCTTGCTGTACGGTTCGGGACATGGAACTACTCCCTCGTCATATAAGAATCTGTGCCAGAATCTTGAGTAGAGAAGATGAAGTGTGGTATGCTCCATTCCTCCGTTATACCAGTCAACGGGCATCCAGTAATCAAGAGCCTCCTTGCTTGCTATTGCTTCATTATTGTCAGGATCGGTATATCTTAAGAAATACCATGAAGAACCTGCCCACTGAGGCATGGTATCTGTTTCTCTTTTTGCATCTCCTCCGCACTTCGGACATTTGCAGTTTACCCAGTCTGTCATCGCGGATAAGGGTGATTCGCCTGTATCTGTGGGCATATAGCTCTCCACATCAGGCAAGAGCAGAGGAAGCTCATCCTCTGATAAGGGAACATATCCGCACTTGTCGCAATGTATGACAGGGATTGGTTCTCCCCAGTAACGCTGTCTTGAGAATACCCAGTCTCTTAATTTATAGTTTGTCTTTGCGCATCCGATCCCTTTTTCCGTAAGGAATTCAGTTATCTTCTTCTTGGCATCCGCTACGGAAAGTCCGTTTAGGAATTCCGAATTGACCATCGTTCCGGTCTCGACATCTGTATATACTTTTTCACTGACAGGCACATCACTTCCCGCAACAACCTCGATTATCGGCATATCAAACTTCTTTGCAAAATCCCAGTCTCTTTCATCATGGGCGGGAACGGCCATTATGGCACCCGTACCATAGCTCATGAGAACATAATCGGATATCCAGATGGGAATCTCTTTATCATTCACGGGATTTGTAGCGGTAAGACCGTCTATCTTAACGCCCGTCTTATCCTTTGCAAGCTCAGTCCTTTCAAAGTCGGACTTTTTGGCCGCTTCGTTTCTGTAAGCGATCAGTTCATCATAATTCCTTATCTCATCCTTATATTTTTCTATATAGGGATGCTCGGGGCTCATTACCATATAGGTTGCACCAAATAAGGTGTCGGGCCTTGTGGTATAGACCCTTAACTTATCTTCTTTACCGGTAAGCGAGAAATCAACCTCTGCTCCCGTTGATTTTCCTATCCAGTTCTTCTGTGATACCTTAACTCTCTCAATATAATCAACTGTATCAAGACCCTCAAGAAGCTTCTCGGCATAGTCGGTTATCTTTAACATCCACTGGCTCTGTGCCTTCCTTATGACGGGGGCTCCGCATCTTTCGCAGGTTCCGTTTACTACCTCTTCATTGGCAAGTCCGACCTTACAGGAGGTACACCAGTTGATGGGCATCTTTGTCTTATATGCAAGTCCTTTATTGAACATCTTTAAGAAGATCCACTGTGTCCAGTGATAATAATTGGGATCGGTCGTATTTATCTCTCTGTCCCAGTCAAAGGAATAACCAAGGGCTTTTAACTGGCCCTTGAATCGTTCGATATTGTTCTTTGTTACAAGCTTTGGATGTATATGATTTTTTATGGCATAATTTTCCGTAGGAAGGCCGAAGGCATCCCATCCCATGGGATAGAGCACATTATAGCCCTGCATGCGGCGTTTTCTTGCAACCACATCAAGTGCGGTATAGGGACGGGGATGTCCCACATGAAGTCCCTGGCCCGATGGATAAGGGAATTCTACCAGCGCATAATACTTGGGTTTTGAATAATCACCGTTCTCTGTTTTAAAGGTCTTATTCTTATCCCAGTAATCCTGCCATTTTTTTTCGATCTCTCTGTGATTGTACTTTTCTGCCATAATATTACTCTCCGTCTTATATTTTTTCCGTAAATCAATTTGAAGGTGCCAGGCTGTTGCCTTGACACCTTCAAACATTTTAATCATATATGAAAATACTGTCAAGCCACATTGACTAAGGTCTTTTCATTATTCATCGGAACTGTCATCTGTAAGCTTGGATGCTCTTGCGGCAACTTCCTTCTCCTGAACATCCGAGGGAGCCTGCTCATAACGTATGAATTCATACTCATAATCGCCTCTTCCTCCTGTCATTGAACGAAGGATGGTGCAATAGCCATAAAGACCTGTCATTGGTATTTCAGCCTCAACTACGGTCTTACCTGCGCCCGCAGGATTCATTCCAAGAACCCTTCCTCTTCTCTTATTGAGATCACCCATAACATCACCGGTGAAATCATCGGGAACGGTTACCTTTAGGGAAGCGATAGGCTCTAAGAGAACAGGGCCTGCCTCCATGACACCCTTCTTGAACGCCTGAATGGTTGCCATCTTAAATGCCTGCTCGGAGGAATCAACCGGATGGTATGATCCATCATATAATATGGCCTTGATCCCGACAACCGGATATGCAGCCAAAGGTCCCTTCTGAACGGATTCCACAAGACCCTTTTCAACTGCGGGGAAATAGTTCTTGGGAACGGCTCCGCCGACAACGATCTGTTCGAATTCATAAGATTTTTCGGTATCACCCAAAGGCTCAAATCTCATCTTTACATGACCGTACTGACCGTGTCCGCCTGACTGCTTCTTATACTTGTATTCCACATCGGAATTCTTTCTGATGGTTTCTCTGTATGCAACCTTGGGCTCTGTGAGCTCTATATCACACTTATAGATATTTAACAGCTTGCTGGCAACTATCTCTATATGCTGGTCGCCCATTCCGTAAAGCAGTGTCTGCCTGTTTTCCGCATCATTTACATTCTTAAGGGTAAGATCCTCAGCCATCATCTTCTGCAATGCTCCTGAGATCTTATCAATATCACCCTTGTTCTTTGCCTTATATCTCATGCAGGTATAGGGCTTTGATATCTCTGTGGCGGCATATTTTACAGGCATGGCCTTGGTCGATAACGTATCACCGGTTGAAGCATCCGAAAGCTTTGCAAGTGCGCCGATATCTCCGGCATGAAGCTCCTTGACCTCGATGGGTTTGTTTCCTCTGAGAACATAAAGCTTTGATATACGTTCTTCAGTATCCTTATCATAATTAAATAATACATCATCAACCTTTAATACGCCTGAACAAACCTTGATAAGTGAATATTTACCAATGAACGGATCCACTATGGTCTTCCAGATATAAGCTGTCTTTGGCTTTGAGAAATCATAGTTTGCCTCAAATATCTCATTTGTCTTCATGTTGATACCGGCAATAGTCCTTGTATCAGGGCTCTTGAAATATTTGATGACATCATCAAGAAGAGTATACATACCCTGGCAGAGAACACTTGATCCCATAGTAACGGGAACGATACTTCCGTCATTTATATTCTGCTTTAAAGCTGCCCTTATCTCATCATCAGAGAAGGTCTCACCGCCAAAATACCTTTCCATGAAATCCTCAGAGGTCTCTGCAACTGCCTCCATGAGTGATTCCCTGTACTTTTCAAGATAAGACTTATTGTATTCGGGAACTTCGCACTCTTCCACCTTGCCGTTTTCCTTCCAGCGGTTAGCTGTCTCGGAAACAACGTTTACATAGCCGACAAACTTTTCATCCTCTCTGATGGGAAGATGGAACGGAGCTATCTTCTTGCCGTATTTCTCTGTAAGATCATCAACGACCTGTCTAAAGCTTGCATTGTCAACATCCATATCGGATACGAAGATTATCCTGGGGAGATTATACTTATCGCAGAGCTCCCATGCCTTTTCTGTTCCGACTTCAACACCGGCCTTTCCGGATACTACGATGATGGCTCCTGCGGCAGCCCCCACTGCCTCCTCAACCTCACCAACAAAATCAAAGTAACCGGGTGTATCAAGGAAATTGATCTTGTGCGAATCCCATTCGATGGGAACAACACTTGTAGCCATTGAAAACTGGCGCTTCTGTTCTTCCTTGTCATAATCGGATATGGTGTTTCCGTCTGTAACCTTGCCCATTCTGTTTATAACGCCTGAAATATATGCAAAAGCTTCAACAAGCGTTGTCTTGCCGGCTCCGCCGTGTCCCATGACAACAATATTTCTTATCTTATCACCGGTATAAACATTCATATCTACCTTTCCTCCATTAAATAAAATTAAATATTTGGTTTATTTTGCCTTACCCTGATTGGCTACGGCTTCCATCTTAGCCTTGAGAGCCTCCTGGTCACCAAGATAATAATGATTTACTGCCTTGAAATTATCATCAAATTCATATACAAGAGGTACTCCCGTGGGAATGTTTACGCCAATGATATCCTCATCGGAAATATTGTCAAAATATTTAACAAGAGCTCTTAATGAATTTCCGTGAGCGGCGATGATAACTCTCTTTCCATCCTGCATATCCTTCTTTATAACATCATTAAAGAAAGGTACGGCACGCTCGATCGTTGTCTCGAGGCTTTCATGAAGCGGCAGAACGTTTCTGTCCACATTCCTGAACATTTCCTGGTTCATGGGTGCTTCCGGACTGTCCGGCTCAAGTGCGGGCGGCTTAACATTGAAGGATCTTCTCCATATCTTAACCTGGTCCTCACCGTATTTCTCGGCAGTCTCAGACTTGTTAAGGCCCTGAAGTGCACCGTAATGACGCTCATTGAGCTGCCATGCCTTATTTACCGGTATCCAGTTCCTGTCCATCTCGTCAAGGATATGATTGAGAGTATGGATCGCTCTCTTAAGATATGAAGTATAGGCAACATCAAAATCATAGCCCTCTTCCTTTAATATCCTTCCTCCCTGTTTTGCTTCCTCGTGACCTTTTTCACTCAGATCAACATCATGCCAGCCGGTAAATAAATTTAATTTATTCCACTCGCTCTCGCCGTGTCTTACTAACACAAGCTTCATCATAATTTTAACCTCCTTTGATTATATCTTGAATAGATAAGTATCTATTACTTTCTTATAAGAAGCGACTTTCCGGTCATTTCCTTTGGCTTTTCCATATCCATCGAATCGATGATCGTAGGAACTATATCCGCAAGGCATCCGCCGTTTCTCAATGTGTAGCTGTCATCATAATTATACATGATGAACGGTATCGGATTTGTGGTATGACAGGTTATATCCTGTGTTTTATCATCTGCTTTTTCGATCTTTTCTATATTTCCGTGTGTAGAACAGATGAAAAGTACCGCAGCTTCCTCCCTGACTGTATCACAGACCTTTTTAAGCTCTCTGTTTATCGATCCTAAGGCCTTTAAACAATTATCCCTGTTCATCCTGTGCCCGGCAAGATCGAGAGAAGCATAATCACATAAAATAAAATCATATGTATGAGAGCTTATGGCCTTACAGAGCCTGTCGGTAAGCTCAAGGGATGACATTTCGGGCTTTTCTTCCAAACGGTTAAGCTTGGGAGAATGGATTATCATCCTGTCCTCACCGTCATAGATCTCATCACTGTATCCGTTAAAGGCATAGGTTACAAACAATCCGTTCTCATCCTCTGCCATTCTTAACTGTGTCTTTTCATTTTCTTCAAGAAAGGCTCCGAAGGAGTTCCTGATATGGGGATGATCGAATATCACATATTTGTTCTCTATACTCTGATCATATTCGGTAAAGCAGGCATAGGTGATATCAAGCTTTCTTTCGCGCTTGAATGACCTGAACTCATCATCACAGAAGGCATGTGTCAGCTCCCTTACCCTGTCCGGCCTGAAATTAAAACAAACGACGGTATCATCATCATTTATGGTCCCGACAGGGACACCCCCGTTCACGATAACCGTAGGCTTTACAAACTCATCGGTATCATCATTGTGATAAGCCTGCGATATGGCCTCCTCGGCACTGGCAGCCTTTATGCCCTCACCCTCAGTCATCGCAAGGTATGCTGTCTTTATCCTGTCATAATTATTGCTTCTGTCCATGGCATAATATCTGCCGCATACTGTCGCTATCTCCCCGACACCGAGCTCACGCATCTTATTCTGGAGCCTGTCTATATAAAATGCTCCCTTTTTGGGTGCACTGTCTATGCCATCCATTATGCAGTGGACATAAACCTTTCTCATGTTCTGCCTTCTTGCAAATTCCAAAAGTGCATAGAGATGGGAAATGTGTGAATGAATTCCTCCGTCAGACAAGAGCCCGAGAAGATGTAAGGATGCATCCTTCTTTTTGCAGCTTTCCACTGCCTGTGTGAGTACGCCGTTTGAAAAAAAGGTCCCATCCTGTATATCCTTGGTTATTCTCGAAAGATCCTGATATACGATCCTTCCGGCTCCTATGTTTATATGCCCTACATAAGAATCGCCCATCTGACCGTTTGGAAGACCTGCGGCCATTCCCGATGCAAGACAGATGGAATAAGGACATTTTTCCTTGAGCCCGTCAATAAGATCAGGCTTTTCAGCTGTCTTTTTTACTGGCTTTGTATAAACTCCGTATCCGTTGAGAATAAGTAATACAGTAGTACGTTTATCCATTATTGCTCTTTCTGGACTCTTCAAACATATCATAGATCATGATCTTGTTTGCGTCGGTATCATTCAGCCCTACAAAAGTCGCGCCATATACGATCCTGTCGTCCTTCTGATCCATCCTTACGATATTGACAAAGGTCTTTATTATTTCCTTTGTCCATATCTGGATCTCAGCCTCATATATAGATCCCATTTCCAGAAGCTGGTTACAGGAAAATCCGATTCCGGACCTTGAGACATCGATAACATCAACGGGAAGTCTTTCACTTTTTCCGGGATCCACCCTTTTCATGATGATATGAACATCCAGAACTATACGTTTGCTTCTTCTTTTCTCTTCCATTTATACTCTCCTTATGGATCCTTCATCAGGCCTGTCTGAGCTGTAAGTATAATGCAGATAATACTATAAAAAACCCTGCATTATATTATACAAAAAAAGTAAAATATATTCAACTGATAAACATGGCATCTCCAAAGGAGAAGAATCTGTATTTTTCTTTTATGGCCTCATCATATGCCTTAAGTACATTTTCTCTTCCGGCAAGGGCACTTACAAGCATGATAAGTGTACTCTCGGGCAGATGGAAATTGGTTATGAGACAGTCGGCCGCCTTAAATCTGTATCCCGGATATATAAATATACCGGTATCACCCTCACAGGCTCTTACATGTCCGCTTTCATCCGAGACGCTTTCAAGGGTTCTTAAGCTTGTTGTACCTACGCAGATGATCCGCCCTCCGTTTTCCCTGGTCTGATTGATGATGTCCGCAGTTTCCTGTGGCATATTATAATGCTCATAATGCATATGGTGGTCGTCTATGTCCTCCTCCTTGACAGGCCTGAAGGTTCCAAGTCCCACATGAAGGGTAAGATATGCTATCCTCACACCCTTTTTCTCAATACGGGTCAGAAGATCCTTTGTAAAATGCAGCCCTGCTGTCGGAGCTGCCGCGGAGCCGTCATATTTTGCATAAACGGTCTGATACCTGTTCCTGTCCTCAAGCTTATGGGTTATATAAGGCGGAAGGGGCATTTCTCCGAGCTTTAAAAGTATCTCTTCAAAAATCCCTGAGTAGGTAAAGCTCACTACCCTGTTGCCGTCATCCTTCTGTCCTGTTATCTCTCCTCTCAAAAGACCCTCCCCGAAGCTTACCTTTGCGCCAACCCTGAGTTTTTTCCCGGGTCTTACCAGGCATTCCCAGTCGGTATCTGAGAGCCTTTTGAGTAAAAAGACCTCTATGTTCGCCCCGGTATCCTCCTTAATGCCAAGAAGTCTTGCCGGTATCACCCTTGTATCGTTAAGCAGAAGGCAATCGCCCTCATTAAGATAGTTTACGATATCCCTGAAAACAGAATGTGTTGTCTTACCTGTTTTCTTATCAAGCAGCATAAGTCTTGAGGCTGTCCTGTCATACAGAGGATCCTGGGCTATGAGTTCCTTTGGAAGATCGTAATAAAAATCCTTTGTCTTCATATCCTTCTCACTCTAAGACCTTAAGCTTTATATTCATTGCCGCTAATCTTTCGAGTATAAGATCGACGCTTTTCTGTACCTCTTCGCTTGTAAGAGTTCTTTCATCGCTTGAGAATTTAAGTCTTACGGTGATATTCTTTATGACCTCCGCATCATATACATCGATAACGGATAATTTCTTAAGATCTGCTATCCTTAAGGCTGCCACCTCATTTTCGATCGCTTCGAATCTTACATTTTCGGGAAGCAGAAGTGTAAGGTCATAATCGATCCCCGGGAATTTTGACGGCTCTTCAAATTCAAACTCCACAGGCTCTACGGAAAGAAGCGCATCCATGTCTATCTCTATACATACAACTGCACCGTTTTTGGATATCTTTTTAAGAGTAGTCGGATGAAGAGTATTGATCGTTCCGATCTCAGTGCCCGATACACTTATCAGTGATGTATTCTTGGGATGCTGCCATACATGGGATACTCCTGTCTTTTTATATACGGCCTTTACGTGCTTAAGCTCATCGATCATTGTATTTATAAGCTCAACAGCCTTGAAATAAAGACTCTTTTCTGTCGATTCCTTACTGTACATGCCGATCGCAAGTGTTCTTCTTTCATCGGCGGTATCATCCTCCCTTACCCCGTGTATAGTCCTTCCTATCTCGAATATACCAAAGGCGGGCTTGTAATTTCTGTTGGCATATATAAGAGGAAGAAAGCTCTCAAACATGGAGGTCCTTAGTATACCTGTCTCCTGCTCCTTTGAACCCTGAATGAGCATGACATTTTCCTCAGGCGAAAGCCCGATATCCCTCAGCTCATCGGGATCTGCCCATATCCTTGTATGGACCTCATTCATTGAATAGGCTTTTACAAGAAGATCCTTTATCAGGTTCTCCTCCCTTCTCTTAAGTGACATCTTTGCGGGAATTATGGGTGACCTTGTGGTCTTTATCTCGAAATTGTCATAACCGTATATCCTCGTTATCTCTTCAACAATGTCAGCCTGCATGCTGATATCCTTTGTTGCCCTGTAGCTTGGCACCCTGACGCTGAAGGCTTCACCGTCTGATGACACCTTGAAGCCAAGGCTTATAAGAGTATTCTTTATCCTTTCCGCAGAGATATCTATCCCTGTATATCTGTCTACAAAGGCCTTGTCAAAATCAATCGTTATCTCGGGATAATGCTTTACGTATACATCATTTATCTTCGTTACGCATTTTGCTCCCTCATCTATCTCGGAAAGCAGTTTGATGAATCTCTTCGCGGCTTCCATTGTCATCTCAGGATCGATAGTCTTTTCGTATCTTGCTGATGCATCTGTCCTAAGACCCATTCTCTGAGCGGATTTTCTCACACAGACTCCGTCAAAATTTGCGCACTCGAGCACTACGGAATCAGTATCTTCAACTATCTCCGAATCAAGGCCTCCCATTATACCGGCAATGGCAACGGGTGTATCATTATCGTATATCATCAGGGTATCGGTGGTTATATCCCTTTCATTTCCGTCAAGTGTGGTGAATTTAATATCGGTCTTTGGTGTATCCACAACGATACGGCTTATCCTGTTACCGTCGAAGGCATGTGTGGGCTGTCCAAGCTCAAGCATGATGTAATTAGTCAGATCGGCAAGCAGATTTATAGCCCTTGTACCGCAGTAATAGAGTCTTATCTGCATATACATGGGAGACACCTTGCCCGTTACGTTCTCTATCCTTACTCCTGTATATCTGTAGCAGTAATCCTTATTCCTGACATCGATATCAACAACCTCATCACCCTCATAATCATCCTCCTTTACAGGAAGCTCCTTTAAAGGCTTTCCCGTAAGTGCGGCAAACTCTCTGGCCATTCCGTAATGCCCCCAGAGATCGGGCCTGTTTGTAAGGGATTTGTTGTCAACTTCAAAAATGATATCATCTATGGGGAAGATCTCTTTAAGATCAGTACCGTTCTTAAGGCTTAAGTCAAGCTCCATTATCCCCGAATGATCATCGGAGATCCCTATTTCCTTAGCCGAACAGCACATTCCGTTTGAGATCTGCCCTCTTAATTTTGCACTTTTGATCTTAATATCACCGACCTGCGCACCAACCTTTGCAAAGGCTGTCTTAATACCTGCCCTGGCATTTGGTGCTCCGCATACAACATCATATATTCCATCACCCGCATCCACCTTAAGAAGATGGAGATGATCCGAATCGGGATGATCCTCGCAGGATAATATCTCTCCCACAACTATTCCGTTTATATCCCTTCCCTTATACTCTATTCCCTCTACCTCAGCGGTAGATAAGGTGAATCTGTGTATGAGCTTTTCAATGTCCTCTCCCTCAAGATCCACGAAATCATTTATCCAATTCATTGAAACAAACATTTTAATCTCCTCCTATCTGCTGACAAACTGGGACAGCGATGACAGATCTCCGCTGTTAAAGGTTCTTATATCCTTTACCCCGTATTTCATCATGGCCAATCTTGTGAGTCCCAGTCCAAAGGCAAATCCCGTATATTCATAAGGGTTCTCCTCTGTGTTTATCCCGCCGTATTTAAGGACATTCGGATGGATCATCCCACAGGGACACAGCTCAAGCCATCCTGAATTTTTACAGGAAGAGCAGCCCTCTCCCTCGCAGATAAGGCACTGTATGTCAAGCTCAAATCCGGGCTCGACAAAGGGGAAGAATCCGGGTCTTAACCTTACCGTAACTTCTTTTGAGAACACCTCGGAAAGCATTGTCTTCATAAAATAGATGAGATTGGAAACGGAGATATCCTTATCCACCATTATTCCCTCCATCTGGAAGAAGGTATTTTCATGGCAGGCATCTATAGCCTCGTTCCTGAAGCATCTTCCGGGGAACACGGCCCTTATCGGACGACCCTTTTCCTTAAGATCCTTTCCGTACTTTTTAAGGATCGCATTCTGTGCGGCCGAAGTATGGCTCTTAAGAAGCTGATTCTTAGTCGTTAAGTAATATGTATCCTGCATATCCCTTGCCGGATGGTATTTTGGTATATTCAGAGCCTCAAAGCAATGATAATCATCTACTATCTCATTGTAATCCTCCACATCAAAGCCCATGGATTCAAAGATATCCTCAAGCTCACGCTGCACTAAGGTTATTGGATGATAAGAACCGCAGGGACATCCTGTTGGCATTGAATCATCATAGCTTTCGGCACCGTCTATGAGCAGCTTTTCCTGAAGGCTTATAAGCTGTTCCTTCTTCCCCTCATATCTTTCAAGGACCTCCTGCTTGAAGCTGTTGATAAGCTGTCCCGCCTCTTTTTTCTGTTCGTTTGGAACCTTTGAGAGTTCCTTCATGAGCTGGGTTATCTGACCCTTTTTGCTTAAGAAATCAAGCCTCAGGTCTTCAAGTGACTTCTGGTCATTTACATCCTTAAGCTTTGTCTCAAACTGGCTTTTCAGCTTCTGGATCATTTCCTTCATAATATTCTCCTCCTTCACTGTCATTACTCTTATTGTTCAAAAAAGCTCTTCGCCTCTTCTTTTTTACGGCATTACGTCTTATCCCGTAATCCAAAAGGAATTTATTGGCCTGGGCCCCGAAAAACATGATATACATGACTATGTATATCCAGATAAGGAATATTATCACCGTTGCCAGGGAACCATACATCGTAAGTGTGGACGAATGGGATACATAAAACGAAAATCCCTTTGATACAACCAGCCAGCCGGCACTCGATATAAGAGCTCCGGGGATCTGGGTATATATCTTCTGTTTTTCATGCGGCAAAAATGAATACAGCATGATAAAAAACATAAATGCCACTATAAGAAACCAGATATAGCTGTAATCAAATATCGGTTTCAGATTAAAATCTATCTGAGGAAGATAGGGAGTTATAAATTCAATAACGCTCTTTCCGAATGCACCTATCAGCAAAAGCCCTATCATTATAACTATCATGACCAGCGTATATAAGACAGATTTTACCCTGATTATCATATAACGCGGGGGCTCAAGTATTCCAACGATCTCATCCAGTCCCCTTCTTATCGACATAAGTCCTCTCGAAGAAGTCCATATCGCAAATACGATGGATATCGACAATATCGGTACATGCATCCCGTAAAGCTCATTTATGAGCGAGGCTGAAAGGCCATGCAGATCATCCGGCAATATCAAGTCGAGTACATTAAGAAGATCAGCCTCTGACAGCGGGGTTATGGGTATAAATGCAAGCAGGGCCAGGATAAAAGGGATTATCGATATAAAAATAAAATACGACGCGGATGCTGTATATATATCAACGTGGTTATTTCTCATCCTTATTGAGAAAGCATTGATTATATCGAAAAGCTTTTTCGCCGCTTTTTTCATAGATCTTCCTCTTAGATAACGCAGACTCACACGGTTTATTCGTTAAAAAAAGAGAGAAACGAAAAGCTTCTCTCCTATAATCCATACCCCAAAACGCCGGTTCTTGAATTTTGACTCCTAGCAAAAAGCCAGGTGGGCAACCGCAATCAGACATCTGTCTTCCTCTGATATTTTGAGGCCTGACATCAATCAGACAATTTAGGAATCCCGTTTAAAGTGATGTAGGTTCAAAATATCAAGATATCGGACATTTCAGGTTAATAAAATTATAAGTTAAAGCCATGAAAAAATCAAGGATAAAACGTATATCATATCTTTTAGGAGATCACTTGTTTAAAACAATCCGCTTAAAGGACTTCTTTCCCTTTTTGACTATGAGTCCTTCTCCCAAAAGCTCTTCTCCCTCAAAGCTCTTAAACGGATCGGTTATCTTCTCTCCGTTCACGCTGACTCCTCCCTGTTCAACGGCTCTTCTTGCTTCATTCCTTGAAGAAGCAAGTGAGCTTTTTACAAGGAGTGCAAGTACATCGATGCACCCATCCTTAAGATCTGACTCATCTATAGTGCTCTGCGGCATGTTTTTTGCTGCGCCGGCAGAGAAGATATTTCTCGAAGCCTCTTGGGCCTTATCGGCATCCTCCTTGCTGTGTACAAGCTTTGTAAGCTCATAGCCTAAGATCTCTTTTGCCTCGTTAAGCTTTTGCCCCTCCCATGAACTCATCCTTTCGATCTCATCAAGGGGTAAAAAGGTCAGCATCCTTATGCATTTCATTACATCGGCATCATCCACATTTCTCCAGTACTGGTAGAAATCGTAGGGTGAAGTCTTTTCCCTGTTGAGCCATACCGCACCCGAAACAGTCTTACCCATCTTCTTTCCTTCGGAGTTTAAAAGAAGATTTATCGTCATCGCATAAGCATCCTTCTGAAGCTTTTTTCTTATGAGCTCAGTACCAAAGAGCATATTGCTCCACTGGTCATCTCCGCCGAACTGCATATTGCAGCCATAACGCTTGTACAGCTCGTAAAAGTCATAGCTCTGCATTATCATATAATTGAATTCAAGGAAGGTAAGTCCCTTCTCCATACGCTGCTTATAGCACTCGGCCCTCAGCATATTGTTGACAGAGAAATAAGGTCCGACCTCTCTTAAAAGCTCGATATAATTAAGTCCGAGAAGCCATTCCGCATTATTAACCATCGTGGCCTTCCCTTCTCCGAACTCAATAAACCTTGACATCTGTTTTTTAAAGCATTCGATATTATGATCGATATCCTCTTTTGTAAGCATCTTACGCATATCTGTCTTACCGGAGGGATCTCCGATCATTCCTGTCCCGCCTCCAAGTAAGGCTATGGGTTTGTTTCCTGCCATCTGCAGTCTCTTCATTAGACATAAAGCCATAAAATGGCCCACATGCAGGCTGTCTGCAGTAGGATCAAAGCCGATATAGAAAACGGCATCTCCTTTGTTTACAAGCTCTTTTATTTCTTCTTCATCAGTGACCTGTGCGATAAGTCCTCTCGCGACAAGCTCTTCATATATCTGCATAATAACCTCCATGTCAGTGATCATTTATAGATCGGATTTTTGTGTATCTTCATATTTTTCCGGCAAAGCGGAAATCCGTTAAAAAAGAGGGCGGTCCTATATTGCCGCCCTCCTCAAGAAATCGATCATTCAAGACTAACTCAAGTAAGATCAAAGCTTGGGACCTGCTGCAACCAAAGCCTTTCCTGCATCATTTGTCTCATACTTACTGAAGTTCTTTATAAATCGTCCTGCAAGATCCTTAGCCTTTGTCTCCCATTCGGAAGCATCGGCATATGTATCTCTGGGATCGAGGATATTCTTGTCAACTCCGGGAAGCTCTGTGGGAACTTCGAAATTGAAATAAGGGATCTTCTTTGTGGGAGCCTTTAATACGTCTCCGTTAAGGATAGCATCGATGATTCCTCTTGTATCCTTTATAGAGATCCTCTTCCCTGTTCCGTTCCATCCTGTATTTACAAGATAAGCCTTTGCACCGCTCTTCTTCATCTTCTTAACGAGCTCTTCACCGTACTTTGTGGGATGAAGCTCTAAGAATGCCTGACCAAAGCAGGCTGAGAAAGTAGGTGTGGGCTCTGTTATACCTCTCTCTGTTCCTGCAAGCTTTGCGGTAAATCCTGAAAGGAAATAATACTGTGTCTGCTCGGGATCAAGAATTGATACGGGAGGAAGAACTCCGAAAGCATCAGCTGAAAGGAAGATAACGTTTTCAGCATCCGGACCTGAAGAGATCTTGTTAACGTTCTTTGCGATCTTCTCAATATGCTCTATGGGATAAGAAACACGTGTATTCTCCGTAACTGACTTGTCAGCGAAATCGATCTTTCCGTTAGCATCAACAGTAACGTTCTCAAGAAGAGCGTTTCTCTTGATCGCATTATAGATATCAGGCTCTGAATCCTTGTCAAGATTGATAACCTTGGCATAGCATCCGCCCTCTAAGTTGAACACACCGTTGTCATCCCAGCCGTGCTCATCATCACCGATAAGAAGTCTCTTGGGATCTGTGGAAAGTGTTGTCTTACCTGTTCCTGAAAGACCGAAGAAGATAGCTGTATGCTTTCCTTCCATATCTGTATTTGCCGAGCAGTGCATTGAAGCCATTCCCTGTAAAGGAAGGAAATAGTTCTGCATTGAGAACATACCCTTCTTCATCTCACCGCCATACCAGGTGTTAAGTATAACCTGCTCACGGCTTGATACGTTAAAGAGAACTGCTGTCTCGGAATTAAGGCCGAGCTCCTTATAATTCTCAACCTTAGCCTTTGAAGCTGTATAAACAACGAAATCGGGCTCAAAGTTCTCCTGCTCCTCGGGTGTGGGCTGGATGAACATATTCTTTACGAAATGAGCCTGCCATGCAACCTCCATGATAAATCTTACAGCCATACGTGAATCCTTGTTGGCACCGCAGAATGCATCCGCAACATAAAGGTTCTTATTGGATAACTGCTCGATGGCTATCTTCTTACATGCTTCCCATGTTTCCTGTGAAGCGGGATGGTTGTCATTTGGATATTCGGGTGTTGTCCACCAGACTGTATCCTTTGACTTCTCATCCATAACGATGAACTTATCTTTAGGTGAACGACCGGTATAGATACCTGTCATAACATTAACGGCATCAAGCTCTGTAAGAACACCCTTGTCATATCCCTCAAGTCCCGGAGCCATCTCATCTTCATAGAGCTGCTCGAAAGAAGGATTATAATAGATCTCCTTAACGCCTGTGATACCATACTTACTTAAATCAACTGCCATACTTTTACCTCGCTTTTCTTTGTTGATATTTGCCATTTCCCGTAATATAGCGGGAAACTGTTTTAAACATCCCGTAAGAGCCTTTGCTGATCAGCCTTACGGAACATGATTTTTTTTATCGCTAACGATTATACATGATAAACACTTATAAATCAACATAAGAACTCAAATTTTTGCTGTGGCTTCTCTAAGCCATTCCTTCAGATTTTCGCTTAACAGATCCTTATATGATTCATAAACAGCCTCGTGATAGCTGTTAAGAGTCTTTAATTCATCACTGTTGAGCTCTTCCCTTATTATGGCCTCTCTTTCAAAGGGAACCAGTGAAAGTGGTTCAAAGCCAAGGAATGTACCGTATTCATTTTTATGCTTTTCCGTACAGAGAAGAAGATTCTCTATCCTTATACCGTATTTCCCCTCAATATACAATCCCGGTTCATCACTGGTTATCATCCCGGGCTCCATGACAGGCTGCGGTGCCCCTTCCCTTATATGATATCTGAAGGCCTGCGGACCCTCGTGGACATTTAAAAAGCTTCCTACCCCGTGTCCTGTCCCGTGCTTATAATCAAGAAATCTTTCCCATATAGGTCCTCTTGCACAGATATCCAGATTTTCACCCCTGCATCCCTTTAAAAATATCGCAGACATAAGACGCAGATGTCCCTTTAATACCACTGTGTAGGCCTGCTTCATCTCATCCGTCAGTTCTCCGAGTGCAACAGTTCTTGTTATATCCGTGGTTGCCCCCATATACTGTCCGCCCGAATCAAGAAGGACAAAACCCTCAGGCTTTAAGATGGCGGAATTATCCTTATGCGGTTCATAGTGGACGATGGCAGCATTTTCACCGTATGCACATATCGTTGCAAAGCTCTCATCCCTGTATCCGTCTATCCTGCTTCTGTAGGAATTTATGAGCATTGCAGCCTCATATTCATCGATCCTTCTTTCCTTAACGATCCTTTTTATATCATATATCCATCTGATAAGAGCCCTTCCGTCTTCAAGATGATATTTTCGGGATAATTCTATTTCTGTTTCATTTTTCACGGCCTTCCTTATGATCTCTGTATGATCGATATCATATATCCTGTTGTTTTCAAGGATATCAAGATAAAGTCTCGTATTTACAGCCTTACAGTCAAGTATAACATCCTTATCCTTAAGAGCTTGTGCAAAGGAATATACATCCTCATAGGCTCTGATACCATATCCGTTATCCCTGATCATCCTTTTACATTTCCCGCAAAGAGCTGTATCGTCAATAAAAAGTATGACTTCATTTCTGCTTATAATTGCATAGGAATAGGCGACCGGATTGTATTCGATATCATTTCCTCTTATATTAAAGGTCCACATTATATCCGAAAGATCTGTTAGGAAGAGGATATCAGCGCTGTTATCCGATATTCTGTTTATTATATCTTCTATCTTATCCTTAACTGACCTTCCTGATATTTCCTCACTCAGGACTATTACCTCTTCGCTCCTTCTTTTGGGACGATCCTCCCAGATTTCCTTTGCGTAATCTATATCCTTTATGTTACTCTCATCCTCTGTGACATCGCATAGTTCTTCATAAAAGTCCTCACTCATGACCTCTCTGTCAGCGCCTATAACCTTATCAAAGGCATGTTTATACAGATAGTCAAAGATACCGGGCACTCCCTCATCCTGCATCCTGTATAGCTTTACACCCGATCCCTCAAGCTCCTTTTCTGCCTGGATATAGTATCTTCCGTCAGTCCAGAGTATGGCTTCCTCCATTCCCACAAGAAGTGTACCCGCAGAACCCGAAAATCCGCTAAGATACTCCCTGAATTTATAATGATCACAGATATATTCTGACATATGCGGATCTGCGGTTGGCACTATGTATTGATCCACCCCGTCTCTTCTCATGCATTCCCTTAATCTTTCGATCCTTTTTCTGTGTTCTGTACCCATTTTTCTTCCTTTCATACCTCTGATATTCAAAAACTCCGAATTAAAGTCGATGATCACGGGAATTATCATAGCATATCGCAATACTTGCATCAAATCGATTTATCGTGATAAAATGTAAAAGTTACTATTTGTATTAGAAATGAGGTTTAAATGTCAGATAACAATTTATATGAGATCACACCACAGCTTTTGGAACTGTCGGAATATAATGCACAAAGCAGCAGGATCAATCCGTCCCTCTTTACAAAACTTGATGTCAAGAGAGGGTTAAGGGATCTTTCGGGTAAGGGTGTTCTTGCAGGCCTTACAAGGATATCCGATGTAAGGGCAAATATGATCGTGCGCGGAAAACTCATCCCCCAGAACGGCGAACTCTATTACAGGGGATACAATGTCAGGGATCTTGTGAACGGATTTGCAAATGACCAGAGATTTGGTTTTGAGGAGGTTACCTATCTTCTTCTTTTTGGCGAGCTGCCTGACCGTAAGCAGCTCTCTGATTTCAGCGATCTTCTCTCGGGCTATCGTTCTCTTCCCACGGATTTTGTGAGAGACATCATCATGAAGGCACCGAGCCGTGATATGATGAATACTCTTTCAAGAAGTATACTTACTCTCTACTCTTATGATGATTATGCGGACGATACATCACTTCCGAATGTCTTAAGGCAATGCCTGCAGCTTATTGCCCTGACACCGCTTCTTTCCGTATACGGATACCAGGCCTACCGTCATTATCACGACCACAAGAGCCTTTATATCCATTCTCCCAAGAAGGAGCTCTCAACCGCGGAAAATATCTTAAGGATGCTAAGATCCAACAAGAAATATACTCCTCTTGAGGCAAGACTTTTGGATGTGGCCTTAGTATTACATATGGAGCATGGCGGAGGTAATAATTCAACCTTTACGACACATGTGATAACATCAACAGGTACGGATACCTATTCGGTTATGGCCGGAGCCATAGGCTCCCTTAAGGGTCCAAGACATGGTGGCGCGAATATCAAGGTCATTGAGATGTTTGAGGATATGAAGAATAAGCTTAATGACTGGGAGGATGAGGACGAGGTTTCGGCTTATCTTCTGGGGCTTCTCAATAAAGAGGAATTTGACCATGCAGGGCTCATATACGGAATGGGACATGCTGTATACTCACTCTCCGATCCAAGAGAAAAGATATTCAAGAAATTCGTCGGGCTCTTAGCCTCCGAAAAGGGAATGGAAAAAGAATTCAAGCTCTATGAAACGGTGGAAAGACTCGGTCCCGAGATAATAGCTTCCCACAGAAAGATGTATAAGGGCGTCTGCTGTAATGTGGATTTTTATTCGGGCTTTGTTTATCAGATGCTGGGTCTCCCCAAGGAGCTCTATACCCCGATCTTTGCGATCGCCCGTATGGTCGGCTGGTCTGCCCACAGACTCGAGGAGCTTTCACAGGACGGAAAGATAATACGTCCCGCATACAAACCTATAATAGAGGATCAGGATTATATCCCGATCTCGGACAGATAAAGTGCAAAAAAGTCGGGGCTTAACCCCGACTTTTTAAAGTCCCAGACTTTTTTTGACTGTATCCTTCATCCCTTCCCTGTCACAGACCTCATCGTGCAGGATCTTTGCATTTCTGATCTCATGTATCGCAGGAGGTATCTTTACCTTTGACATTTCCTCAAGCTTATCTATTATCTCAAAGTCATCCATACCGCTACTCTGACCTTTTATTGAATCGTATACACTCTTTGCAAATTTATAAGGACTTGCCGTGGAGACTATGACATTCTTTCTGCAATCCCCTAAACTCTCCCTGTATTTTCTCTCTGCATTTACGGCAACAGCCGTATGAGTATCGGTAATGTAACCGTCTTTGGTATAAAGCTCTTTTATAGTCTTTGAGACCTCTTCCTCTGTGGAATAAAAACCGGCAAAGCTTTCAAGCTTTTCTCTCATATCACCGGTTATCTCATATCTTCCTTTCTCCTTAAGGCTCTTCATCAAGGCCTCATTCCTTACTGCATCAGAACCGCCGATCATATAAATGAGCCGCTCAAGATTGGATGAGATTAGTATATCCATGCTGGGAGAGCTTGTAAGAATGAATTCCCTGTTCTTATCATATATTCCTGTTTCAAAGAAATCATAGAGCACCTTATTGTCATTTGATGCACATACAAGCTTTCCTATCGGTAAACCTATGAGCTTTGCATAATAACCTGCTAATATGTTTCCGAAATTACCGGTGGGAACGGTAAAGTTTATCTCTTCCCCATCCTTTATATATCCTTCTTTAAGCATCCTTCCGTAGGCATAAACATAATATGCCACCTGCGGTATAAGCCTTCCTATGTTGATGGAATTGGCCGAAGAAAAGGCAAAGCCCTTAGATGCCATTTCCTTCTTTAATTCTTCGTCATTGAATATAGCCTTCACCTGGCTCTGGCAGTCATCGAAATTACCCCTTACGGCAACGACCTTCGTATTTCTTCCCTTCTCCGTTACCATCTGGAGCTCCTGTATCCTTGACACTCCGCCCTTTGGATAAAAGACTATTATCCTCGTATGCTCCACATCACTGAATCCTGCAAGGGCAGCCTTTCCTGTATCTCCGGATGTGGCCGTCAGTATAACGACCTCCTTATCTGAATTGTTCTTCCTTATCGCGGTAGTCAGAAGATGTGGAAGGATAGAGAGAGCCATATCCTTAAAGGCGATCGTCTTTCCGTGAAAAAGCTCTAAGAAATAGCGATCCCCCACCTTTTTAAGAGGTGCTATATCCTTATCGTCAAACTTTTCATCATATGCTCTTTCGATACAGCTTTTAAGCTCTTCCTCGGAATAATCTGTCAGAAAGAGCCTCATGACCTCGTAGGCCGTAGCCTTATAATCCATGTCCTTAAGCTCTGAGGGACTTACCTTAAGCTCCGGGATCCTGTCCGGAACAAATAATCCCCCGTCATCCGCAAGGCCTTTAAGTATAGCCTTGGATGCGGTTATCCCCTCAGTATCACTTCTTGTACTTTTATATAAGATATCCATTTTTCTCTCCGGTTTACTTGTTTAGCGCCTGCCTCGTGACATCATCACCGGCTTCTTCAGCCTCCTGCTTTTTGGCATCCTTCATGTCCCTTAACTTTTTTCCGAGCATAACTGCACAGACGATTATAGCCATAAAGACGATGACAACTATCACATATGACAGAAATGTGTTAATAAAAGCGATCATATCTATACCTCCGAATATTTGATAACTATATCATTCCGCCCGTTATATCGTCAAGAAGATCCTCTGAGTCCGCGGCGGAAGTTGCAAGCCTGTCACAACGCTCATTAAGATCGTGCCCGTTGTGGCCTTTAACCCATTCATATACCACCTTATGCGGTTCCATCGCCTTAAGGAGCCTCTTCCACAGATCATCATTCATAACAGGTTTCTTCCCGGCAGTTTTCCAGCCGTTATTCTTCCAGTTTTCGATCCAGTGCTTATTAAAGGAGTCCGTCACATATTTGGAATCCGAATAAACAAAGACATCGCACGGACGGTTTAGTGCCTCAAGTCCTGCTATAACTCCAAGAAGCTCCATCCTGTTATTTGTGGTCTTTTTATAACCCCTGCTTATCTCCTTTTCATGAAGGGTACCCTTTGAATCTTCATATCTCAGTACACATCCGAATCCTCCGGGGCCATCGGGATTCCCTCTTGCGGCACCGTCACTGTATAATTCAACTCTCATCATCCGATTCTCTTTATTATCTCATCAGCTTTTGCATATAACTCTTCGGGATCAGCACCTATATTATATTTACCGTCTTCATAAAGGATCCTTCCGTGGACCATTGTCATCTTGACATTGGTCTTTGAACCGCTGTATACGATATTCTTGGCAATGTTGTTAAGAGGCTGCATATTGGGCTGGTGAAGATCGATCATAATGATATCGGCTTCCTTATCCTTTGCAAGAACGTCGGCATCATTTAATCCCATGGCATGTGCTCCGTTTACTGTTGCCATTTTTAATACCTTGAGTCCGTCAACCGCCGAGGCATCCTTTGTTGTAAGCTTTGCAAGCCCTGTTACAAGGAACATCTCCCTGAACATGTCAAGACAGTTGTTGGAGCTTGGGCCGTCCGTTCCGATCGCCACACTGATACCGTTGTCAAGGAACTTCTGTATCGGAGCGATCCCGCTTGCAAGCTTTGTGTTCGATCCGGGATTGGTAACGGCATATAATCCCTTTTCCTTAAATATCTCTATATCATGATCCGAAAAATGAACACAATGATATCCGCCTCCGCCGTATTCAAACATTCCCAGAGAGTCCATCAGCTCAGTAGGAGTCTTTTTGTATCTGTCGATACACTCCTTTACCTCTCGCTCCGTCTCTGAATTATGAGCAAACAGCGGCTGTTTATATTTATGTGCAAGAGCGGCTATCTTTTCAAGAAGAGGAAGATCACAGGTATATTCCGCGTGAAATCCGAGTTTAAATGAAGAAAGCGGATTTCCGTCGTTAATCTTTAAAAACCTTTCCTCAAGCTCTTCTATGGAAGGACCAAACTTATTGATACCGCTGACCTGAACAAATTTCATCCCGGTATCCTTCGCGCACCTTGCTATATCATAGGGCGCAAGATACATATCAAACACCGCTGTTATTCCGGATGTAAGATATTCAAGTACAGCAAGCTTGGATAAGATATAACAATCCTCGCCTGTCATCTTTGCTTCCATGGGAAATATCTTTTCATTGAGCCATTCCTGCAAAGGAAGGTCATCGGCATATGATCTCATGGCCGTCATTCCCGAATGTGTATGTGCATTCTTAAAGCCGGGCATCAGAACATTTCCCTGACAGTCTATAACCCTGTCAAATTTCTCATCACTTTCGCATTTTTCACCGACGTATGCTATCTTATTATCCTTTACCCGCAATTCTCCCTCATAGATGTCTTCACCGTCTGTCATCGAGAGTATCCTGGCATTTGTAAATCTTATATACATATAAACCTCCTGTTAGATAGATATTTTTTACGTCACCGGTCAGTTGAGCTCAAGATAGGTGACGGTTGTATTTATAAGAGTAAGATCAAAGGTGTTTCCGAAATTGGTCTGCGCATAAGGTTCAAGCTTGCCGTTCACAAGCTGTGCGTAGATCGCATTATAGTCTGCAGATGTGAAATTTTTAAATCTGGAGGTATCCATGGGAAGACCTATCCCGTCATTTGATGCATTCATGGTAACTATCGAGCCTCCGTTAAAGTTTCCGTCATAAAAGTCCTTAACCCCCTGATAAGAGGCATTGTCAAGCTCCTTCATGGCAGAGGTTATGACTGAATCAGAATCCTTGCTCTGATCCACATCCACTCCTATCACCAGACCGTTGACCTCCTCAGCAGCCTTCATGACCGACCTGTTCATTGCACCGCCGCAGGCAAATATCACCTGTGTTCCCTGGCTGTACCAGGACTTTGCAAGCTCCTTCATGGGTTCGCTTTCCACAAAGGTCATTCCGTAACAGTAATTGATATTTATCGGTACTCCAAGCTCTATAGCTGCATAATCCGCGCCCTGGACAAATCCGTACCCGTATCTGATAACAGGGTCCTGCGGTGATCCGCCAAGAAATCCGAGACTTGTATAACCCTCCCTTACCGCTGCATAGCCTGCAAGGAAGCCTGCCTGTTCATCCGCGAAAACCACAGCCCTGGTATTACTCTCTATGGTCTCGTCAGAATAATCTTCATTATGGGGAACTCCGTCTATCAGAAGAAAGCTTACATTGGGATATTCCTTCTGTATATCAAAAACAGCCTCATCAAAGATCTCTCCCGGAAGGACGACTATTTTTGCTCCGTTTTTTACAGCCTTCTTTATCTCAGCGATATATTCCTCTTCTGTGGATTTCTTTGGCTGATAGTAGTTATATGACTTACCGGTTTCAGCCGCATATTTTTCTATTCCCGAATAGGTTCCCTGATTAAAGGAGCCGTCATTGATAGTACCAAGGTCGGTTACCATCGCGATCTCAGCTGTATTCTTCTTCCCGCAGCCCGAAAGTGTCAGGGCAGATATCAGTATCAGTGCGGATAAAACCGCTAATCTGTTGCTTTTCATGAGAGCTTACCTATTTTTTCGATCGTACAGTTTACAAGCTTTTTAAATACAGGTGCATTTTCATTTGCCGCCTGCTGGACCTCTTCATGGGTAAGAGGTGTGGCTGATATACCGGCAGCCATGTTACTTACGCAGGATATTGCGCAGATCCTCATTCCCATATGATTGGCGGTGATCGCCTCTACCACGGTACTCATGCCTACTGCATCCGCCCCCAGCTTCTTTAGCATCTGTATCTCAGCCGGTGATTCAAAGGATGGTCCGGTAAGCTGTGCATATATGCCCTCCCTGATAACTATCCCCATTTCCGCAGCTGCCTTTCTTATCAGCACCATTAATTCCACATCATATACACTGCTCATATCGGGAAATCTTATACCAAGCTCATCGATGTTTGGCCCGATAAGAGGATTTGGCGCAAATAAAGATATATGATCCTTTATAAGCATCATGTCTCCGGCACTGAAATCGTCATTTATACCTCCGGATGCATTTGTGAGCACAAGGAACCTTGCTCCCATCATATACATAAGTCTTGTCGGAAGGACTACATCCGAAACATCATAACCCTCATAATAATGAACTCTGCCCTGCATACAGACAACAGGAGTCTCCCCTACATATCCAAAGACAAACTGACCCTTATGTCCCGGAACTGTAGATATGGGAAATCCTTCGATCTCTTCATAGGGGATGACCGCCTTAATATCCATACCCTTTGCGTAATCTCCTAACCCCGATCCCAATACAAGTGCAACAAGCGGCTTGAAATCGGTTTTTTCCCTTACGCATTTAAGACATCTTTCAAGCTTTTCATACCTTGGATCTGACATTTTATACTTCCTCCTTGATCATTTACTTTTGATGATATCTATAAGCTCTTTTGTCTTGTCCTTTGCTTTAAAATATTCAAATGTATCAAAATCGCTCTTAATATCCTTTATCCTGTGTCCTGTTTCTTTTTCGTATCTGTGTCCGGATATATCATTCAGTATGATCTCGGCATTTTTAAGATCGAATCTGTCCATATATCCGTACAGCATTTCAAGAGCACCAATATTTACCTCTTCTGTAGCTGAAGCTGAGTCATCGTTTAAATCCCCGGCCTCGTCGCAGACTTCATTTTCATCCTCCAAAAGACCATACTCATCCAGATACTTTTTGATCACAGTAAGAAGGT
Source organism: Lachnospiraceae bacterium (assembly GCA_024687745.1). Taxonomy (GTDB): domain Bacteria; phylum Bacillota; class Clostridia; order Lachnospirales; family Lachnospiraceae; genus UBA2868. Next base: position 54,561 of record JAILEM010000136.1, on the reverse strand, counting down.
CTTTAAAGTTTAAAGTCACCGGATCCAGATTTTCATCAATAAATTCCCTGTCGCCGGCTTTTCCGGCCATTTCAAGCTGTTTGAACCAGGTGGATATACCGTCTGCACCTACGGATGCGGAGCTGCTCTTTAGGGCATGCACCGTGGTGGTGAACAATGAAAGATCTTCCTCTGCGGACATGGCCTTTACGCCGCCTATCTTTTCCTTCCCCTCATGGTAATAGGTCAGAAGGATCTCATTATATATCTCCCTGTCTCCGCCTATATTTTCAATTCCTCTGTTAACATCAAAATCACCGGGATCAGCGCTTATATCATAATCATTTTTGGATACTGCAGGCTCTTTGACCTTTATCTTTGGGGCGGTAGGGATATAATAATTTTCCTCAACGATCTTTTCATCCGGAAGGTGATCCTTGAGACAGGAAACAAGATCCCTGCTCTTGACCGGTTTCATGATATAGTCATCAAATCCCTCATCGATGATATTCTTTCTGACATCCCTTCCTATCTCGGAGGTTATGCATATTACAGGTAAGCTGCTCTTATCACCGTCAAGCGTTCTTATGATATCAAGAGTCTTCTTGCCGTCCATCCCCGGCATCCTTCTGTCAAGCAATATAAGGTCATAAACATTTGTTTTGATAAAATCGATGCATTTTTCGCCGTTTGTTACAAGATCATACTCTGCATTTAAGCTGTCGAGCATACCGGAGAGAACCTTGAGATTGATCATTGAATCCTCTACGACAAGTATCTTTGTGTCCTTAAATCTGATCTTCTTTTTGACATCGGTAAATCTGTGTTCCTTTTCCTTATATGTTCCGTTGATGATCTCGGATATACATATACTGTTTATGGGTGAAGGAACTATATTTAAGGAGCCAAAGCTGTCATTTTTCCTTTTGTGCTCTATTATTACATAGGTCTTATCTTCCATTCCCTTCTCTGCGATGATATCCTTTATTCCGTCATGATCCTTAAGTCTCACAAATATGTAGGAATAATCGCGGTTTTCAAGAGCAGCCTTAAAGGAAACAGGCGACATTACATAATCCGGACTGACAGAGATATTTTCAAAAAGCGGTTTCCAGATGTTTTCATCCTCCCTTGTATGCAGATAGATCAGTATATGCTTTACCGGGGAGTTATCTATCTCCACCATTCTCTCATCATCAAGTATATAGTTCTCAAAACTGAACTTTATAGAGATCCCGACGCCTTCAACGGATTCTATCTTTAACTGTCCGCCCATAAGCTGTAAGAGCTCCTCGCAGATGGATACTTCAAGTCCCAATCCCTTAAGATCCGAATCCTGTCTGGAATCGTATTTCTTATAGGCCTTTAAAAGAGATTCTATCTCCTCCTTTTTAAGTCCCTTACCTGATTCCGACACCCTGCACTCCAGTCTTATCTTGTTTGGATCACTCAGCCTTTCTCCGAGTATCTCTATGGCCACCCTCTGCCTTATGTCCTGTTGCAGCGAATTTCCCAGAATATATTCAAATATCTGCTTTATTGAGATATCATCCCCGTAAAGAAGCTTTGGTATCCCCGCATCGATAAAGGCATAGACATCTATATTTGAATCCATAGCGGTTTCCGAGAAATTATCTATAACCTCACTTATCATGTCATAGAAACTGTAGGCAGAGAATTTAAGCTTCCATCTGTCCGATTCAAGTCTTGAATAAATAAGTGTATCATTTACTATTCTAAGCAGCTGATTGGAGGCATCCCTTATATTTTCCGCCTCCTCGATACAATCCCCGGGAAGCTCCCTGTTAAGGATGAGTTCGTTCATTCCTATTATCGTATTCATCGGGGTTTTTATCTCATGTGTCATATTTGCAAGGAATTTTGCCTTGCTTATGTTGGCCTTTTGTATAGCCTCATCACTCTCTTTGATCCTCTTCATTACCCTTTCATACATCAGATTCTGGTATGCGAATATGAGCATGGGTATGATGGCTCCCGCAAGGAAATTAAAATAGATGGCAAGACTGCCGTGATTTTCCATCCGGTAGGGTTCCATGAGCTCGGGATGAATATAAGTGAACCGGATCACAAAAAGATCCCATATAACAATTATCACAAGCTGTATGATAAGCTCCGGAGGATCTAAAAGATAGAGTGTAAGTATGATACCAACCACCATATAAAGACTTGCATAGGAATATAAATCTCCCGCGCTGATCACGATAAGCGGAAATAATACGAGATTGAAGAACAGTGAAAGTATGGATAACGAAAGCTTATAGCATCTGTACTTTGTCGTAACGATAAAAAGAACCGTGAAGATGAACGCGGCAGAAAAATCTATGATGATCATGGCCTTCTCTCCACCGGTAAAAATATAATAAAAACCTATGAGCAAAAAGACGGTGATAACATAGATGATACAGTAAAACAGATTCTTGGCATCTATATTGGTATCATCGGTCATAAATTGAACAATTTTTGTTTTGATGTCAGCTAATGTTTTTTTCAACTTCTTATCTACACCCTTAATGTGACTTCAATGTATTTCGCATTAACAGATCAGACTGCTTCCTGCATTTCCTTTGGTATAAAATTCTTCAGACAGTTTTCAAGTATATTAATATCTATGGGCTTTGCGATGAAATCATCGAAACCGTTTCGAAAGAACATCTCTCTTGCCCCGCTTACAACATTTGCAGTAAGTGCTATGACAGGTACCTCCCTGTATTTAAGATCCGGAAGCATCCTTATCGCATACAGGGTATCCACACCGTCCATGTCCGGCATCATGTAATCAAGAAAGATCAGGTCGTAATCATTTTCCCTGATAAGTGCCAAAGCCTCCTTACCCGACAAAGCAGTTGTTACACTTATCCTGTATTTTTTAAGAAGATTTGCGGCAACCATGAGATTTGTGAGATTATCATCCACGACAAGGACATTTGCCTGAGGCATGATGACCTTTTTATCTTCCGCCTTATTGCGGGTAAGCGCATCCGTTTCTCCGTTTAATAATGCCGAAACATTGATAAGCTGAACAGGCCTCATCAATGCATGGATATTATCATTTAGAGACGGCAGCTCTGAAATGTCAGATATGACTATCAGCTCTTTTCTGCCTGTATTCTTTTTTATCGCATCGATGTTTTCTATATAATTTTCATTTGAGATAAATACATGGGTATAATCATCTGACCTTATCTCTGATAAGAATACCGAATTGGTGCTTGCCACATAGCTCTTTAGTCTCAGGCTCTTTATTATGCCGTCTAAATGCATCGATTTCTGGATCCCGTTTTCATAGATGAGAACATTTATTTTTTCGGGTTCCCTTATCTCAACGACCTTTTCGGTGGAATCTATCTGTTGGGGAATAGAGGTGAATACCGTTGTCCCGTCACCGTATTCGCTGTTTACCTTTATTATCCCATCCAGCTTATCAAGTATATCCTTACAAAGGGTAAGACTGATGCCCGCATATTCCATTGAGACACTGTCCTTATACCTTTTATCATCCTTGGCTTCTTCAACTATACCTGAAAGCTCATCCAGATCGGTCTTATCTATACCCTTGCCGGTATCCGTAACGTCAAACAAAAGATTTATCTCATTATTTCTCTTATATTCACATCCGACAGACATCGTTATGGAGCCCTTATCCGTATTCTTGATGGCATTATTGAGGATATTTATAAAAACCTGCCTTAGCTTCCCCGAATCGGAATAGAGATATCTGGGAATGTCACTTTCTATCTTTACTATAAACTCCACATCAGAATCAGTCAGTCTTACGGATATCATGCTGACGATCTCGGTGAGAAGCTCGCCTATATCATATCTGCTGTTATAAAGTACTATCTCGCTTTCGTTGGTCTTTGAGAGATCCATTATCTCATTTGTGAGCGAAAGGAGAACATTGCAGGAATTATAGATGCCATACAGATTGTTTTTGACCTCGTCGTCAAGCTCCTTATCAAGCAAAAGCTGGGTATTTCCCATGATTGAGTTCATCGGTGTCCTTATCTCATGGGACATGTTTACAAGAAATGTATCCTGAACCTTACCCGCTTCGATGACATCCTCATAAAGTCTGTTAAAATTATTGATCTCGTTATTCAAAAGTCTCTTCTTGTATCTGATGACAAAGCCCGAAACGAGCACGACAAATCCACTTGCGATAAGAGCTATGATATAATCACCTGATTTTGCAAAGTCAGTCGTGGCAGAAGCAGGTCCGTATTCAAGATATCTGTTTCCTGCATAAATTACCAGAAGATATGCCAGGACATCAATGACAGATATAGGTGTTGAATACTTTTTGGGTATGACCAGATTATTGTAGATGAGTCCGAAAAGGAAATATATAGCTATCGTACAAAGCTGCTTATTATAAGAAAAATAGATGATCGGAAGCATTACAAGATTCATGACGCAGGACATCGCTATCGCGCAGGCAACGTAATGTCTTGTCCTGTTAGCCTCATAGAAGGTGAAAAAAGAAAAGGCTCCCACGCAAAAGATCATCCCGATCGTACGGTCATTATCAACGACCAGAAATACGAGCAGTATGAATATAAGTGTGGAAAAGCCCATCAGAATATGGGTAATGTTAAATACACGCAGTTCTATATCCAGATCCCTGCTGAAATATTTAGACTGAAATTTCTTCAAACTCTCCTGCATATACCTGTTACCTGTTCTACAAAAGATTCTTTATCTCTTCATTGATCGTAAGAAATACATCAACGAGATCCGGATCAAAATGTGTTCCTGCCCAAAGCTTGATCCTGTTCATAGCCTGCTCATGACTAAGAGGCTCCTGACCGTCATTATCGTGCCTGAAATTGTCATAGCTGTTAACAATTGCAAGTATCCTTGCCACATGAGGAATGTTTGTGGACATCAGACCGTCGGGATAACCCTTACCGTCCCACCTTTCATGATGGGATCTGCACATGTTATATGTATAGGCGAGGAACTGGTTGCCTGAGATGGCATCGATGACCCGTTTTACAGCCTCTGCTCCAAGCACCGTGTGGGCATGATTATATTCCTTTTCCATAAGGGTCAGATCCCCAAGGTTTGCAAGACAGCGGTCCGGCATGCACATTTTCCCAAGATCATGCATTTTGGACGCATATATGATGATCTTGAGATCATCATTGTTGATCTGCCTGTCTCCCTGCTCTATAAGGGCATTTAAGAACAGATCCATATACTTCGAAACCCTCTCGCAATGATCGGAAACAAGTACCGATCTGCTTGACATGAGGGACATGAACATTTCAACTATGGCAAATTCAAGCTCCACTATGTTATGGATCTTCTCATTTAAGGTCTTTGAGAGAGAATCATTATATTTTCTGAGCCTTCTGTCCTGCTCTATCATCTGGACATGAAGATCTATCCTCTTTCTGAGTATGGAGGTGGTATAAGGCTTGGTTATATAATCACAGGCGCCAAGATTATAACCCTCGATCTCTGTCGTTGGATCGGAATGGGCCGTCAGAAAGATGACTGGTATGTTCATAAGCCTTGGAGTGTTTTTTATTTCTGAGAGCACGAAAAATCCGTTTATATCGGGCATGTCTATATCCAGCATTATAATGTCAGGAAGATCGGGCATTTCCCTCAGAAACTGCAATGCCATGGTACCCGTGGACATCGGGACTATTTCATATATATCTTCGAGAACCTTCTTTGCCATTATCAGGTTTGTCATATTATCATCGATGATCATTATCTTGTACATCTTCATACCTCACTTTGCCTGCATAAGATATTTCATTCCATCCTTTAGTCCGTCTACCGTAAGCCTGTTCATCTTAAAGATGCCCTTTACAGCGGTTTCAGCCTCTCTCCACGGCGCATGCCCCGGAGCCATCTTGGGATTGAGCCATATGATCTTTTTAAAATGTTTTTTCATGAGATTGAGCCATTCATAACCTGAAAGTCCGTCATTTGGGCCCCTGTAGTTACCTGTTGTGGAATAAAGCTCCTCAGGTGCCATTGCGGCATCCCCGACTATTATGACCTTATAATTGTCATCCAAATTCTTAAATATCCATTCGGTCTCTATCCAGTCGCCATTTTCACATTCCGGTGTGTTGTATAATCTTGCATATATGCAGTTATGAAAATAATACGTCTTAACATCCTTGAAATGGTTGGATTTATTCACCGACTGAAACAGTTCATTCAACAGATTACTGTAGGGAATCATCGTCCCTCCGGAATCCATCAGCAAAAGGAGCTTGACCGTATTCTTTCTCGGCCTCATCATTTCAATGCTGAGGTATCCGCCGTTATTACAGGTTTTGTTTATGGTTTCATCAATATCCAGTTCGCTTTTGGGGATATCAAGTCTTGTTGAATACTGCCTGAGCTTTCTCAACGCGACCATGAACTGCCTGTTATCAAGGACCCTGTCATTTCTGAAATCCCTGAATTTTCTTTCCCCGATGACCTGAAAGGCCGACTGGTAACCCGTAGTACCCCCTATCCTTACGCCACCCATATGTCCGCCGAGATTTCCGAAGGAAGAATTGCCCATAGTTCCTATCCACTGGTTTCCTCCGTTATGCTCGCTGTCCTGTTCCTTTTGTCTTTCCCTGAATTTTTCGAGGACCTCCTCGTTATCTATGGGGTTTGCCTCGCCGTCTATAAATGTTTTTGCTTCCTCCATTTCTCTTGCAGCCTTGGCAAAATCCGATTTATCCAGCCATTTTTTCATCTGGTCGGAGATATCGTCATATTCATCCCTGTGTATACCCTTAAAATATTCCTCAAAAAGGGCATCATATCTGTCAAATTCATTTTCACTCTTTAGGAGTATCATTCGGGACAGATAATAAAACCCGGTAATGCCTGAAGCGCACAGACCCTTATCGAGTGCATCTATAAGTGAGAGCCACTCGCTGAGGGAAATATCCATTCCTTTATTTTTGAGAAAATAAAAATAGTCGGTAAACATTTTCTATGTCCTGTGCTTAACTGCTTCTAAGTCTTCGTCCTTTTTGATTATCGTACCTGCAAACGGAAGCTCTTTTACTATCTTTTCCGCAGGTATACCGCCTAACATCAAAGCTCTTATCCAGTCGATAAGCTCGGAGGTGGAAGGCTTTTTCTTTATCTCTCTCATATCCCTTATATCATAGAATGCCGTTAATGCATTGTTGAGAAGATTATCCTCGACATTTTCAAAGTGGGCATGAACGATCTCCTTCATGAGCTCCCTGTCGGGAAATTCGATATAATGAAATATACAGCGTCTCAAAAAGGCATCCGGAAGCTCCTTCTCTGCATTGCTTGTGATTATCACTATAGGCCTGTGCTTTGCCTTTATGGTTTCCTTTGTCTCATGAATATAGAACTCCATCCTGTCAAGCTCCCATAACAGATCATTGGGGAATTCAAGATCGGCCTTGTCTATCTCATCTATAAGGAGTACGACCTGTTCTTCTCTTGTGAAGGCTTCTCCGAGTCTTCCAAGCTTTATATATCTTTTGATATCATCCACACCTTCTTCCCCGAACTGTCCGTCGTAAAGTCTCTGTATGGTATCATACATATAAAGACCGTCCTGAGCCTTGGTCGTGGACTTTATGTTCCAGGGTATCATTTCCATCCCAAGCGATTCGGAAATGGCTTTGGCAAGCATTGTCTTTCCGGTTCCCGGCTCTCCCTTTATGAGTAACGGCTTTTCAAGTGCTCTTGCCACATTCACCGCACTCATCAGTTCTTCTGACGCAATATAGGTACTTGTACTTTTGAATCCGTCCTTGGTAAAATCCATCAATATCCCTCCCAGGTTATCTCATCTGTCTTATCCCTCTGCATAAGGTCCTTTACGGCTTCCTTGGCCGGTTTATCCGAAAACAGGACAAGATTGACCTGCTCTATTATGGGCATTTTAACATCATATTTTTTTGAAAGGGCAAGCGCCGCCTTGGCGGAATAAACACCTTCCACTACCATTTTCACTTCATCCATGGCTTCCTGCATGGTCTTACCCTGACCGATCAGTATACCGGCTCGTCTGTTTCTCGAATGCATACTTGCGCAGGTGACTATAAGATCGCCGATACCGGTAAGCCCGGCAAAGGTCTTTATATTGGCCCCCATTTTAATTCCCAATCTTGTGATCTCGGCTATTCCTCTTGTGATCAGAGCAGCCTTGGTATTGTCACCATACCCGAGTCCGTCAGCTACCCCAGCCGCAAGAGCCACTACGTTTTTTAGTGCTCCTCCAAGCTCTATACCCAGTATATCCGGACTTGTATAAACCCTGAAATTGGGATTCATAAAAAGATCCTGGATGTATTCTGCGGTATTTTTATCTTCCGCTCCGACAACACAGGTCGTCGGTATCTTTCTGCTGACCTCTTCCGCATGTGACGGACCTGACATGACGGCAACGGCTGCGTTGGGTATCTCTTCTTTGATTATTTCCGATAATCTGTCTAAGGTATCTTCTTCGATTCCTTTAGCCACGCTTAATATGAGCTGGTTGTCCTTTACCTTGTCAGACATCATATGTGCGGTGCTTCTTGTAAAGGGTGAAGGTACGGCAAGAACAAGAAGATCCTTATCGTTACAGGTAAGCTTCAGATCTGTTGTAAATGTGATACTTTCGGGTATCATTACTCCCGGAAGCTTGTCCTTATGTTCATGTTCCCTGTTGAGCATCTCTATCTCGGCCTCGAGAACAGACCAGACAGTGACCTCATGGTCATTATCATTAAGTACCAGTGACAAAGCGGTACCCCAGCTTCCTGCACCTATTATTCCTATCTTAGCCATTTTGCTTCTCCTTTTTATCAACATCTATCTCCGGTTTCCCCTTAAGATAGGTCTTTCTCTCAGTCCCCTTAATGAGATTTTTGATATTTTCCTTATGTCTCCACCAGGCCATACATGCCAGAAGAAATAACAGGATATTGAATTCGGCAAAATGGGTTGTGGCTATTGCCTCACCAAAATACCCGTTATGGCTCAGTATAAGTCCCTCGATTATTATTCCGATATATACACATACAGAGCCCAAAGATACATAATGTGTGATAAAGAACAGACCGAAAAAGGTTATCAACCCCAGACAGGTCATTATCGGACCAAATGTGAAGAAAACAAGACCCGCGGTTGCTGCGATCCCCTTTCCGCCTCTGAAATTCATATAAAAAGGATAATTGTGCCCGATTATCGTTCCGGCTGCGGCATATACCTTAAGTAACGGCAGGATGTCGGAATAACTTCCCTTAAACATAAAATGGACTATCAGTATAGCCAGTCCGCATTTTAAAACGTCTCCCGCAAAAACTATCAGAGCGTATTTAAGTCCCATCGTCCTTAATATATTGGTGGTACCGGCATTTTTACTGCCATGCTGCCTTATATCAACACCCTTTATTTTTCCGACGATATACCCGGTCTGTATAAGCCCGCAGGCATATCCGATCAAAATACAGATCAACCTGACCATCGTTGTTACTTTTCCCCTCTCTCTCTTATTATAAATTTTAAGGGCGTCCCCTTAAAGATAAAGGCCTCCCTTATCTTATTCTCGATATATCTCGTATAGGAAAAATGCATAAGCTCCCTGTCATTTACAAAGATAACAAAAGTAGGCGGCTTGACTGCCACCTGGGTCATATAGAAAAGCTTAAGCCTCTTCCCCTTATCCGTGGGAGGCTGGTTTAGAGCTACGGCCTCTGTCATTATCTCATTGAGGACTCCTGTCTGTATCCTCATGGAATTATTGGATACGACCGTGTCTATAAGCTCGTATAATTTATTCATCCTCTGTCCGGTTGAGGCAGAGATGAATATTATTTCGGCATAGGGCATGAATGAAAGGGTATTCCTTATCTTCTTTTCATACTCATAGACTGTCTTATCATTCTTTTCGACAGCATCCCATTTATTTACGGCTATGATGACACCTTTTCCGGCATCATGGGCTATACCCGCAATCTTTGCGTCCTGTTCCGTAACGCCTTCCGTAGCATCGATAACGAGCACGGAGATATCGGCTCTTTCAACTGCGGCTACAGTCCTTAATACCATATAGTGCTCAAGGTCTTCCTTTACGTTCTTTTTTCTGCGCAAACCTGCAGTGTCTATAAAAATGTATTCCCTGTCATTATGTATAACATAAGTATCAACTGCATCCCGTGTGGTTCCGGGAATATCCGATACTATTACCCTGTTCTCCCCTATCAGTCTGTTTATGATGGATGATTTCCCCACATTAGGTTTTCCTATTACCGCGATCCTTGGTCTTTCATCCTCCTCTTCATTTTCCGTATCCTTCGGAAAATGGGCCGTAACCTCATCGAGCATATCTCCAAGCCCCATCCTGTTTGATGAGGATATGGGGTAGGGCTCTCCTATCCCGAGATTATAGAATTCATAAACATCATTGCCGAATTTTTTTATATCATCTACCTTGTTGACTGCAAGTACGACAGGTTTTCTTGACCGCCTTAACATATCTGCGACCTTCTGGTCGGAATCGTTAAGCCCCTGTCTTACATCTGTCATAAAAATGATGACATCGGCATTATCTATTGCAAGCCGGGCCTGATCTCTCATCTGCGAAAGTATGACATCCGAGCTGTCCGGCTCGATACCTCCCGTATCGATCAGGGTAAAGTTATGATCAAGCCAGGAGACCTCTGCATATATCCTGTCCCTTGTTATTCCGGGTGTATCCTTTACGATACTGATCCTTGAACCGGCTAAGGCATTAAAAAGAGTAGACTTCCCAACATTAGGTCTTCCAACTATTGCTACGATCGGTCTGCTCATTTATCACTTCTCCCACTGTTTTTTCAATCAAATCCATACCGTTTGATTTTACAATATCCACCCTTACTTGTAAAGATTTTTCCAAGTCTTCAAGGGTTATATCGTCAAGGAGAACAGGCTCTTCTTCCCTTGCAAGGCATTCGGAGAGTAAGAGGATCTCGCCGAGTCTTTTTCCTTTGAGCTGCCTTATTATATCCTGCCCTGTAAGTAAGCCCGTAACCGTGATCCTCTCCCCGAAGAATTCATTTTTTATGGGATATACATTTATCCTGATGCCGGGCAGTATCTCATTTATCCTTAATGCCATGCTTCTTATCGTTTCAAAGGCAAGAAGCCCTGTTGCAATGGATACTTCCCTTTCTTTTCTCTTAAGTCCTTCATCGGTTTTTGCTCTTTCCGAAAGTATTCCGACCGCTTCCCCAAAATCCTCCGTCTGTGACCTCAGCATTCCCACACCGTTCTCATACTGGAGATATCCGTCATATCTTTCCTCCTCCGGCAGCTCCCTCTCTGCAAGAAGATAAAACTCATCCGAGGCATGGACAAAATGATAGCCATATTTCTTATACATCTTATTCTGCCATCCTTCGATAAGATCTATGGTCTTTTTTGCATCTTCTTTTTCAAAGGGTTCAAGAGGATACAGCCCCTCCCTGAATTTGGTAAGTCCCACCGGAACGACCGAAACACTCCTTAATAAGGGCGCATATTCAGAGAGATCGCTGATCGATCTTTCAAGTTCTTCTGCGTCGTTTATACCCTTGCAGAGAACGATCTGTCCGTTCATCTCAATGCCGGCCCTGAAGAGTCTGTCCACCTTTTCAAGAGCCTTTCCCGCATTTTTATTTCCGAGCATCATGCATCTTAATTCAGGGTTTGTAGTCTGGAATGATATGTATATCGGAGACATGTGGTACTTTATTATCCTCTCGATATCGGTATCTGACATGTTGGTTAATGTTATATAATTTCCGTGAAGAAATGAAAGTCTTGAGTCGTCATCCTTAAAATAAAGACTCTCCCGCATACCCTTTGGCATCTGGTCAATAAAGCAGAATATACATTTGTTACAGCAGGAGCGGTAATTATCCATCATTCCGGTCTTAAATTCAAGCCCTATCTCCTCCTCGGGATCCTTATCGATCTCAAGTATGAGCTCCTCACCGTTTTCCTTTTCTATATACATTTCAAGATAATCTTCGGTAATATAATACTCGTAATCGAAATAGTCAAGTATCTCCTTACCGTTTATGGCCGTCAGCTTATCGCCGGGAACTATATCAAATTCCTTTGCTATGCTTCCCTCTCTAACCTTACTGATAAGGTGTTTTCTCATCAGGGCTCCCTTCTCCTGCGTATATGTAAATACCCCGCAGTATGCTGCGAGGTATCCGCCGATAATCGGTTTTTATTATTTTGAGGTGCTTCCAAAGCCACCGTTTCTTACTTCTGTAACATCATCATCATAGGTTATGCCGTATTCCGTGAAAATACCCTGCATAAATCCGTCTCCCGAACAGATCCTTATCGTCCGTCCTTCATTCGAATCATTTGTGATCTTTGAAAAAATATGGCCTTCATTGTCGGAATAATAATAATCGCTGTCGATTATACCGACCGTATTATTGAGCTGAAGCCTGTATTTAAACCCAAGTCCGCTCCTTGGATACAGATTAAGGACCCAGCCTTCCTCTATGGAAACCCGGACACCTGTGGGTATCTTAACGGTTTCACCCGGTCCGAGCTCAATATTTATGGGGCTGAAGAAATCATAACCTGCCGATCCCCTTGTCGCTCTTTTGGGAAGCTTTATCTCCTCATATATCTTTCTTATCTCATCAGGCTCCGAACCAAAGCTGTCCATCCAGTCTCTCTCAAACTGTGAATACGAAACCTTATAAAATCTGGCTATCTTCTGCATCTCTCCTCCTGATTCCAAAACTCACTGTCCGTGTATCGGGCTGTCATACTTACCTCAATGTACCAAACGTTCATAATCTCCGCAGTATAAAACAGGAATCCCCGGATCATCCCCTGCGAGAGTTTTCTTTACATCGATGACTCTCTGGTTCTTAGACCCCTTCCATAAAAGCTTGGGATCAAGCTTATCTATCTCAAACTCTCCGTCCACCAAAACATCTACCATGGGCATTATGGGCGAATCCTTTACTTCCTCCCAGAGAGCTCCGGTATACATCCATATAGTCTTATCGGGATACTTCTCCTTTATCTCCTTCATGAGCTCCTTAACATCCATCCTGTTTGCGGAATGCATCGGATCCCCGCCGCTGAAGGTTATCCCCGAAATATAATCATGCTCAAGTTCTTCAAATATCTCCTGCTTTGCTGCTTCATCAAATAGAAGTCCGCCGTTTGGATCCCATGTCACCGGGTTCTGACATCCCTCACAGCAATGATTACAGCCTGATACCCACAAGACGACCCTTAGTCCGTCTCCGTTCAGCATATCATCCTTTGTTATATTATGATATCTCATTTTAAATTTTTCTCCAAATATATCTTATAATGATCTGACCGGATCACATGCTTTTTCTCTCGGCGATCTCAGCCATCTTGGCCTCATTAAGCCTTGTATCACCGTGCACACGAGAATAAGAAAGATATCCGTTCATCCTCTCTATCTTTGTGAGATTTCTGCTTCCGCATACGGGACATACATCCATCTCAAGCTCCTGGTGTCCACAGTCATCACAATATGCCAGAGAAAGATTGACTCCCTCATAAAGTCCCATATCCATGGCTCTTCTGACAAGTGTCTTTATGGCATCGATATTATAATCTATCGGATACTTGACATACTGTATCTTTCCTCCGTTTGAAAGCTCCCAGAACCTGTATTCCTTGTTCTGCTTCTGTATGGGGGTGATATCCTCCGTAACATGACAGTGGAAGGAATTGGATACATACTCCCTGTCCGAAACATTCTCGATTATTCCGTATTTCTTACGGAACTGCTGTACCTGGAGTCCGCACAGACTTTCTGCGGGAGTCCCGTATATGGCATAAAGATTATGATCCTCCTCCTTGAACTGCTCTATCTTTTTGTTGATATACTCAAGCACCTCAATGGCAAACTCTCCGTCCTCCACAAGGCTCTTCCCGTTATAAAGCTCCTGTAACTCATTAAATGCCGTTATCCCAAAGGATGCTGTGGCATATTTAAGTAAGGGCTTTATCTTGTCGGTAAGCTTTAAATGGCCCTGATAGAAGCCGCCCTCGCAGTATGCGAGCGGATTGGTGGAGGCTCTCATCTCACCCAGATATGCATAGGTCCTCTTGTGAAGTCCCCTTATAAGCTCAAGATAATAATCAAGGACCTCATAAAAATCCCTGGATTCCTGTCTTGATTTTGCAAGGATCATGGGCAGATGTAAGGATACTGCACCGATATTGAACCTCCCCACAAAAACAGGCACATCATCGTCATCTTGGGGATACATTCCTCCCCTTTCATACCAGGGGGACAGAAATGCCCTGCAGCCCATGGGAGATATTATCTTTCCGTATCTTTTATACATGGAAGCTATATATCCCTTACCTGTGAGGGATAGCCAGTCAGGATACATTGTTTTGGCCGAACACTCTATTCCCGCTTCAAAGACATCCTCAAGCTCTTTGCCCGGTCCGTGAAGATTTTCATCATACAGAAATACTATTTTGGGGAAAAGAACCGGCTTCTTACAATCCTTCTTTCCCTGACCCTTTCTGCGGACCTCCAACATCTTGATCGTTGCAAGCTTTGCAAACCTCCCCGTACCTGTTCCTGCGGTAACTGTGATGAAGGGATAATCTCCTCTCGAGGAAGCCACGGTATTGAACTTATATTCCCAGCCCTGAAAGCCCTGCTCATAATCTCTTTCAACATCGTTATAAGCCACCTCTTCGGCCTTTTCCCTGTCTATACCAAGATCCATATACTTCTTTATATACTTCTGATATGAGAGCTCGGCATATTTTTCAAGGATAAGATCAACGCTTGGAACAGTAAATCCGCCATATTGCTGGGATGCGGCCGATAGTACTATATCACCTATCACATCGAAGCACACATCTAAGGTCTTTGGCTCGTTATACCATATATTTCCCATTTCAAATCCGCCTGTTAAGACTTCATTGACATCAAAAAGGCAGCAGTTCATCGTATCTCTTCTTGCTGACATATCATGCACATATATATATCCGTCCCTGCAGGCCTGTATCTCTTCCGTGGTCATGAAGAATTTCTGATACAGCTCCTTGTTGAGCTGGTTAAAGATAAGGCTTCGTTTGGTTGATACAAGAGCAGAATCTGTATTTGCATTCTCCTTATCGCCTATATACATGATGGACTGGCTTTTTTTATAAACATCATCAAGCATACGGACAAAGTCCTGCTTATAATTCCTGTAATCCCTGTAGGATTTTGCAACTATGGGCTTTACTTCCTCCAATGCGCTCTCTACTATATTATGCATAACGGGAATAGGCACTTCATCGCCTTCTATCTCATTTACCTTATCCACAACCTTCTGGCAGATAAAAGCCTTCTCCTCTTCGGTAAACTTTGTCAGTGCCCTGTATGCTGATTTTCCGACGGCATCGATGACCTTCTGAACATTGAACTTCTCTCTGGTGCCGTCTTTTTTGATCATCCTTATTTCCCTGTTGGGTTTATAAAGCTCAGCATAATTGATCTCTTCCTGTTTTTTTTCTTTTTCTTTTCCCATAATGCCGGTCCATCCTTTTAAATCATGTTATATACAGTAGTTTATAGACCACAAATCCCCCAAACGCGGACATATCTAGTGGCGTTTGGGAGACCGTCGTCAATATCTTGTGGTATTATAATAGTCTACTGTGCTCTGATTGTCAAGCTGACAAAAGGGCTTAAAGGTAACCCATGCTTTTTAGCTTTTCATATACAAGGGCTGCCACACCGTCATAAGCTTCCTGTGTCAGATGTATCGAATCAAATACATAACTTGTATCATCATTAAGGATTGTATCTACATTAAGGAAACGATCTCCATACCTTTCGCTCATAAGCCGGTTTATGATATCGCTCTGTCTGGGATGCTCTTCATTTTCCCTTAATTCCCACCTTGAGGTAGTTCCAAGCACGATATATTTATCAAGCGCATTATTTGTAACAAATTTATCTATCTGGTCTGCGACAAAGTCTACATCTGTATTGGTCGAAGAACCGACATGAACGAAATCATTGGATCCCACCCAGAACACATATATCTTTTCGGGATCGGGCACCTGATTTGCCACATTTTCCGCAGTATAGGACCACAATATCTCTTCGGTCTTAAATGCATAATAACCATAGCCTTCAACATTTGCACCGCTGAGCTGCTTAAGCTTCTCATAAGGAGCGTTTGGAAGATTGTCATCCATATCCCCAAGTGATCCCTGTGTCAGTGAGTCGCCAAGCCATACTATCGTAGGAGTACTGCCCTTTAAACCCGCTCCGGACTGATCATTATCCTTTGTATTTCCTTCATCCTCTGTCACAGCCTCATCTGTTTCTCCCTTATCAGCTGCGTTCTCTTTAAGATCTCCGGTGGTGTCTTCCGTTTCCTCTTCTGCCTCTTCTGCTTCTACCGTTACCTCAGGTTCTTCCGATACCTCCTCTGAGCTTTCTGCTTCTTCTGTCCCGGAAACGGTATCCTGCTTTACATCTTCAGAAGAGCTTTCCGCCGTCTCTTCTACTGCCTTAGCTTCCTCCTTTACAGGCTCTGTCTCTGCACTGCACCCAAAGAGAGCAAAAACAGATATCATGATTAATAAAGCAACGATCGTTCTTACATTTTTCTTCATTCCAAACCTCCGTTTTTATAACTTCTGACCTTACATATAATTGTTCAGCTGGTCTTTGATAAAGCTTATGTATCCCTTCCTGACATCCTCGGAACCCGTAATAACTATATCCGGCCCAAGTGAGGCTATCCATCCGAAAAAGGCATCTGAGACCTGGACCTCGGTATGTATCCTTACCTTCCCGTTATCCTCCTTGAATATCGATATATCGCTTCCGAGCCTGTCTATAAATATACCAACCTTATCCTCCGGACATCTCACCGAAACCGACTCTGTTTTTCCGCCGTACATTCCGAATACCTTTTTTGAATATCCGGCTATATCTATCTTCTCCTTTAGCCTTTCCGATCTTTCCTCAAGCTTTTCAACGGTCTTGATCTTATCCACCCTGAAATGCTTTCTTTTATTATCGGAAAGATCAAGTGCCAGAAGATAATAATATTCGTCGTCCCAGATAAGGGCTATGGGAGTCACATGGTATTTTACCCCGTCACGTCTTGGTACCAGCTTCTTATCGGAATTCCATTTCATATACAGAAAGTTGATATTCTTATTTTCAAGGATCGCGGCATTTATGTCATCTATGGCATAAAATACGGATTCGTTCTGGGTTTTTATCCTGTTTACGGAATACACCTGTCTTTTGAGCTTTTCTTCATCATATATATTTGTGAGGGAAGAGATCTTTTTTATTAGCTGGTCCGATTTCCTCGATGTGATGAATCTGCAGGATTGTACGGCATCTACAAGAAGCTTTAACTCGGCCAGTTCGAAATCGGAGGATCCGACAAAATAGCCTCCGTCCCTTCCGTCAAGCTTTAAAAGATCCATTCCGTAATCGGCAAGGTTTTCTATATCATTGTAGATGCTTTTTCTCTCTGCCTCTATATCATGATCTTTAAGTCTTTTTATAAGGGCGGGAGCATTAAGCGGATGGTTCTCGTCCGATTCTCTCAAAAGAATATCCCTTAAGTACAACAGTTTAAGCTTTTGTCTCGCTGATTTTGCCATTTTACCCTCCTTATTCTTGGAAAGAGTTTATTATGTGTACATTATATGATACATTATATATAAATCCCAGTCAATTGTTTAAAACAGGGTTTGAAAGGTGATGTCATGGGTCTTAAGGGCGTATATCCCGCACATAAAAAAGACGGCACTTTGTATTTCAGAAGCTCCGTCACATACAAAAACAAGCACATAAGCTTAGGGAGCTTTGATAACGGGGAATCCGCCACAAAAGCTTATTATAATGCTCTTGACATCCTTAAAGGGGCTTATGGTATCACGGATTATGATCCCTTAATGCTCTTAAGTCATGATAAATATATAACTCTCATAAATTTCAGGGACAATGATGTTTACATTAAAAATCCCGTTTATCTGCAGAATACCTATATCGAATACTATCTTGACAGCGACACTGTATTTAAATTTGATATAGAGGATATTTTCTTTTATTCAAGTCACCGCATCCAGAGAAGAAAGGGGCATTTTTTTGTGGCCGATTACGGTATGCAGCTTAATCTGCGCCACCGTTACGGGATAAAAAGTCATGCCGTCGCGGGAAGGGATTATGTTTTCATTAACGGCGATGAATATGATTACAGATATGAAAACATAGAGATCATCAACAGCTATAACGGTGTGATAAGGCAGAAAAAGAACAACCGTATCACTTATAAGGCTAAGATTCTGATAAACGGAAATTACCTTATAGGCGAGTACGAAAGCTGCACAGAGGCCGCCATAGCCTATAACAAAGCCGCCGATATTCTTATGTCTAAGGGATTCGGGAAAAAATATGAGCTTAATTACATAGATGACCTCTCCCCCTCAGATTATGCGCGGATATATACAGGCCTTACGATATCGGATAAAATATATAAATTAAGCGGGATCCATTAAAAGATCCCGCTTTATCATACCTTAAATTTTGATTTCTGTTATAGCCTTTCCCGGCTATCGGTAGAATGAATGTGCTCCGTACCGGAAAAGATAAACCTTATCGCCCCATATCTTTGCCCTGCTCTTTTGGAAATAAAGTGCACCGGAGGAATCATCCATACCGTTCAGCGCTCCGATCACCGCTACCTTTGTATCATCTGTGGGTATTGCCTTATTATAGCCTCCCCTGCTCACCGGTTCAAACTGACCGGTTTCAAAGATAGCATCATAAATGGTATCCGGAAAACGTTTGCTTGAAACCCTGTTTATTATAACATTGGCTACAAGACGCTTTCCTTCTCTGTCTTCTGTAGCGGCTTCCGCTTCAACAAGCTTACATAAAGAAAGATAATCCTCGACAGATATCCTCTTTTTGGATCTGATGGTCTCATTACCGGGAAGGCAGCCGTTACTCAATGACTCCATCTGCTCTGCCGTAAGTATACGATACGGGTTATCCAGTCTGTCAATATCCTTACCGTCCTTCTTATTGCTAAGCGTCTTTACAGTCAGGGTATCAATGATCTGGATATTGTTTATTCCGGCAGTCAGTCCGTTCATTCCCATTGAGCTGTCCAATTCAGACAACGTCTCTATAACATATGTCTGATCGTTATAGGTCGCTCTTTCCGTCGGCTTCACAGCCTGCCCACGGACAGAAAGATCCCCGTCATAAGAATCTGTCGTAAAAAAGCTGATACACAGAAAAACTGTCATGACTGTAACACACAGACACCAGACGTAGGTCTTAACGGATAATACACTTATGAAATTAAGAGCTTTTATCCTGTGCTCTCTCATTCGGAAGATACTCCTTTACAATATCTTCCCCTTATTATTAATCCCCACAAAGAATTGAAAGCCCTGAAAAGACAGAGACAATACAATACAAAGTAATGGTCGTTTTCACGACGCCTATACAGTATATCACAATATTTTGTTTATGTCTAAATTTCCTGATATTTTTATTTTATTTCTACAAACATTATAGTTTTTGGTAAAATTTTTTGTGAGTTTTCACAACAAAAATTTTGCATGTTCTGTCGATAATATGTCAGGAATAATCTTCAAAACCTATGATAATATCGGCATCTCCGTTAATTCCGTCAACGTTACCTTCGTCGGAATAATTCCACATCATGAATTCATAAGGAAAATCTGTATACCATGATTTTAAGCTGACGGTTTCTTTTGTATTCTTTCTCGGCTCGGCCTCGGACAGATCAGCTTCTTCTTCCTCCCCCTTTTTGGTGGTTGAGGATGTGGAACTGTTTTTTTCATTGGATGTACTTCCTGCTTTTTTTATTGTAACTGAAGAAGAACTGCTTTTGTCAGATCCTGCAGCATCATCCGTTTTAGCCTTATTATTTCCGTTCTCAGACTTATTCCCTGAAGATGAATCACTTACACTGATCGCAGTATTTGACCTGTTTGAGGACTCATCCGTATTATTTTGTTTATATGCCTCGTTTTTTGAATCATCAACATCTATGATATCTGTCAGAAGTATGGGATAATCACTCAGTTTGGAAAGATCAAGTCCCGCTATCAGGGTATTTTTATCGGCATATATCATGGGCTTGAATCCAAAGGCCGCAACGGTATCAAGGTATTTTTTTACATACTTTGTCCTCTCCCTTATCTTAAGATCGTAGGACCTTGCATCCTCATCACTCATGTCAACATGCAAAGCCACAGGATATCTTATCCCGTACTGGGCAATTGCCGCCACGGTAAAATTCGCCTCCTCAACAGCCTCAGTCTCATTTACAGCCTGCGTGGAA
This sequence comes from Lachnospiraceae bacterium, assembly GCA_024687745.1. Classification (GTDB taxonomy): domain Bacteria; phylum Bacillota; class Clostridia; order Lachnospirales; family Lachnospiraceae; genus UBA2868. The sequence goes on along the minus strand of JAILEM010000136.1, from coordinate 34,213 downwards.
AAAACCGCACCCACGGGAAGTCCTGCGACATTGGCTCCGGTTGAATTTGTGATAAAGGTTTCGTCGAGTGAGATAACTCCGGTATCTGCATCTCTTTGTGCAACCTTTACCATCACATAGTCAATATCATCATTCTTAACCTTTGCATAATCTACGATACCGCTTCCCTTTGATACTAACACCCCTGTGAGGGATTCTGTATCCCCGTCATCATAGATCAGTCTGTCATCCTCATCAACAGAAAGGTTTGATGCAAAGGTATACTCATTTTTTGAAAGGTCGGGATCTATCTCATAATAGATCGTATTTCCGTCACTGTCCTTAACGGCAATGTGATCACCGTCATTGTACTTATCCTCTTCATTTGTCTCCTCTGCTTCAGCGGCTGTATCATCAGGGCCTGTAATATCTTCCCTTAAAGCCTCGTCAGTGTTATTTTGCAGATCATCCGGCCTTCTTATGGCACCTCCCGTACCGGATATCTCCCCGGTCTTATCATCATATCCGTCATCTGCTGTCTGGTCCTTAAGGATATTCTTATCATCAACTTCATCTGTCTTTTTTATGTCTTTATAGGATTGTGTCTCAGTTGTATCATCTTCTGCCACACTCTTATCTTCCTTATCATACATGTCCCAGAAATCAAGATCCTCTGAACGGATATTCTTTTTACCTATTTCAAGCTTTGCAAGTGCTTCTTCTTCCTCACGTATTTCCTCTATTCTCTCCTCCTCGGCCTTTCTCTGTACAAGTTCTGCCTCCTGCTTTTCCTTTGAGTTATAATATAATAAAAGCAGGAAAAGAAGAACTATCAGGGATGCGGTGGCGATCCCGTAGACAGTCATTTTCTTCATGCTGTTTCTGTTTTCTTCTTCATTGTCATAAGGATTATACATATTAAGCTTTGACACCTCCTTGGCCTTCATTTATGATATTAAGGTCCGGGCAAAAAACATGTCTGCTGATAACCTAATTATAAGATGATAAACCCAAAAGTCAAACAGGTGTATTTATGAAAATTTCCATACACAGTGTCAGAAAAAACGATGTATATGCAAAAGCTTTGCAGAACCTGTTCATTATCACGGCATTCACCTTTATTATCCTCCTGCTTTTTTCACTTACGGGATGTGATAAGATCGTAAATGAGCCGATATCAAAACAGGGATTTGCCTTTGATACACTTATAAATATAACTCTCTATGAGGGAGGAAGCCCTGATACCCTTGAGAAATGCTTTGATCTCTGTGATCGGTATGAAGACCTTTTCAGCAAGACGAAAGAGGGATCTGATATATACAGAATAAACCATTCGGAAGGAAAAGAAATAACTGTAAGTGAAGAGACGATAAAGCTTCTTGAGAGGGCTCTTTATTATAACAGACTCTCAGAGGGCTCATATGATATCACCATAGAGCCTGTGGTCCTCTTATGGGGCTTTGAAGATAAGGAAAACAAAATAACGGGATTACCGGATGAAAAAAGCCTTAAAGAAGCTCTCTCCCACGTATCCTCTTCGAACATAGTCATAAACAGCGATAAAAATACGGTAAGACTGAACGATCAAAATGCCCGTATAGATGCAGGCTCTATCGCCAAAGGATATATATCCGATAGGCTTAAAGAGGAGCTTATCAAAGAAGGCATTACCTCTGCCATAATAGATCTTGGCGGAAACATAACGACACTTAACGGAAAGCCTTTGGGAAACGGTAAATATTCAGATTTTAAAATAGGTATAAAAGCTCCTGAGAAAAACAACCTTTCCCAAATTGCTCTCTCCCTTGATATAACTGACAGATCTGTAGTCACCTCAGGCATATATGAACGCTTTCTTACAATTGACAAAGTAGATTACCACCACATTCTCGATCCCTTCACCGGATATCCGGCAGATACGGACATATTGAGTGTGACTGTAATATGTGATGAAAGTACTGACGCAGATGCCTTGAGTACGACCTGTCTTCTTTCAGGCGAAAAAAAAGCTCTCTCACTTATAGATTCTATCAATGATACCGAAGCTGTCATAATAAAAAAGGATGGAACGATATCTCTTTCAGCCGGGGCAGACAGATATGTAAAGGATCTGCCCAAAAAATAAACTAAGCTTAACTATGACAGCCTTTTTATGGATTTTTTGGGGCACTTCTGTTCACATATACTGCATCCGATACAGAGATCCTGATCTATATGAGCAAGGAAATCCGTGACCTTTACAGCCTCCTTAGGACAGTTCTTTGCGCAGATACCACAGCCTATGCAGCCGCTCTGACAGCTCTTCATAACATCAGGTCCCTTATCCTTTGAAGAGCATGCAACGGCAAATTTTGCATCGTAGGGAATAAGCTCGATAAGACCTCTGGGACAGGCCTTTATACACTGTCCGCAGGCTGTACACTTTTCCTTGTCCACTACCGCAACACCGTTTATTATATGTATTGCATCAAAGTTGCAGGCCTTCACACAGTTTCCGTATCCGGTACAACCGTAGCTGCAGGATTTGGGTCCCTTTCCGGGAACAAAGCCCACCATGGCACAGTCCTTTACCCCGTAATAATCGTAATTAACTGTAGTCTTGTCACAGGTTCCGTCGCATTTTACAAAGGCAACCTTTTTCTCTCCTGCCTCAACGTCAACTCCCATTATCTTTCCTATTTCCGAAGCGACCCTTGCTCCTCCCACGGGACATCCGTTTACCATAGCCTCTCCCTTTACTATGGCCGCAGCAAGACCGCTGCATCCGGGGTATCCGCAGCCTCCGCAGTTATTTCCGGGAAGTGCGTTCAATACCTGCTCTTCCCTTTCATCCACCTCAACCCTGAATATATTTCCGAATACGCTTAGGAATATTCCTATAAGAATTCCGACACCGCCCACTGTGGCGATCGCTGTTATAATACCCTGTACTTCCATAACAGAGCCTCCCTACTTTAATCCCGAAAAGCCAAAGAACGCCATTGCCATAAGGCAGGCAGTCAGGAGAACTATGGGGGTTCCCTTAAAGGCTTTTGGTATATTGTTATATTCTGTTTTTTCCCTTATTCCGGCAAGTATGACTATCGCGATAAGGAAACCGACAGCAGTTGCAAATCCGTTTATAACCCCCTCAAGGATATCATAAGATTTTGTAACATTTGTAAGCGCCACTCCAAGCACTGCACAGTTTGTTGTTATAAGGGGAAGATAAACTCCGAGTGCCCGGTAAAGCCCCTTCATCTTCTTTTTAAGAAACATCTCAACAAACTGCACAAGGGCAGCTATAACAAGAATAAAGACTATGGTCTGAAGATAGGTAATATTAAAAGGGACTAACAGGAACTTATATATCACTCCCGCCACAAACGAGGCAAGTGTAATGACAAACACTACCGCAGATCCCATTCCGGCGGCCGTCTTGACCTTTTTGGATACACCTAAGAAGGGGCAGATCCCAAGGAACTGGGAAAGTACAACATTATTTATAAATGCTGATCCTATCGCTATCGTAAGCAGTTCACTCATTCTTTCCATCCTCCTTGTCCGATCCGTTCATCCGTCCTTTGCAGTTTTCAATAGGACATGCCTTACATCCGGCATCGCAGGTTCCTATCGTAAGGGGTTTCTTACCCTTCTTATCCCTTATCTTATTTAAAAGAGCCACCAGAAATGCAAGCACAAGGAAGGCTCCGGGTGCAAGGATAAACATGGTAAGGGGTTCATAGGATTCAGGAAGTATCATGTATCCAAAGAGCTTGCCGCTTCCGAGGATCTCCCTCACTATACCGATAGAGGTAAGACCTATCGTAAATCCAAGCCCCATTCCGATCCCGTCAAACATCGATGCGATAACACCGTTCTTGGAAGCAAAAGCCTCCGCACGGCCAAGTATTATACAGTTGACCACTATCAGAGGGATATATATTCCAAGCGCCGTATAAAGCGTGGGAACATAAGCCTTCAACAGCATTTCCACTATCGTTACAAAGGAAGCTATTATAACGATAAAAGCAGGGATCCTCACGCTGTCGGGTATGAGCTTTCTTAAAAGCGAGATAACTATATTTGAAAGGACCAAAACCGCGGTTGTTGTAAGGCCCATACCAAGACCGTTTATTGCCGATGTGGTGACCGCAAGTGTGGGACACATTCCAAGCATCAGTACAAAGGTGGGATTTTCGGTTATAAGACCGTTTATAAGAGGTTTAATCGTCTTATTCATTTACTGCTTCACCTCCTGCTATGCTCTGATAGTAAAGTAAACCTGAGTTTACGGCATTTACCATGGCATTTGTTGTTATCGTTGCTCCCGAAAGAGCATCTATCTCATAATCCTTGGCAGCTCCTGTCTTCGTATACATAAACTGAGCTACCTGCTTATCCTTAAATTTGGATTTGAACTCATCCGTATCAGCCTTCATTCCAAGACCAGCTGTCTCGGAGATCGAAAGGATCTCGATGCCGTTAAGAGTACCCTCATTATCGATACCCATGGAAACATCTATTTCTCCTCCGTACCCCTCCATCGTAACAACAGTAAGAACATATCCCAGTTTGTTGCCGGAGGCATCCAGTGCTATGAGGGCCTCTTCAATATGCTCATCCTCAAAGCCGCCCTGTACAAGGACCGCCTTTGACCCTTCTGCATCAAATCCGTCATATGGTTCAAAGGCCTCTGCCTTCTCAAATACCTTTTTGTAAGCGGCCTGTTTTGTTGCTTCCTCCTGTATCGCGATAGGTCCCTTTGTAAGCTCATATACAAAGCCAAGAAGAGCACCCGCGATAAGTGTGATAAGAGTCAGGGTTATCACAGCCCTTACATTATTCTTCATCATGCCTCGCCTCCCTTCCCAAAGCATTTGGGCATAGTCACCATCTCGATAAGAGGCACTAAGAGGTTACATATGATGATCGCGTAGCTGACACCTTCTGCAGAGCTTGAAAAATGTCTCAGTATAAAGGTCATTATACCCAGGGCAAGTCCGTATACATACTTACCCTTCTCGGTTATAGGTGTTGTCGTGTAATCCGTAGCCATGAAGAAGGCTCCAAGCATGAGTCCGCCGCCGCATAACTGGCCTGTGAGATATTCGATATTCCATCCGTTGCCGGAAAAGAGTCCCATAAGAACTGTAAAGGAGATAAGATAGGTCCCGGGGATCCGAAGATCTATGACTCCCATACATATAAGAAATACTGCACCTATAAGTATGGCTATCGTACTGGTCTCACCTATGGTTCCGGGTATCCTTCCTATTATCATGTCAAGGAGCGCAACCTGTCCTCCGTCCTTTATTATCGCAAGCGGTGTGGCCGTGGATACTCCGTCATAAGTAAAATCGGTCATTCTTGCCGTAAAGCAGATCATAAGAAAACATCTGCCTCCAAGAGCCGGATTCATAAAATTCTGTCCGAGTCCTCCAAAGAGCATCTTTACGATCAGGATGGCAAATACAGCTCCCAGTGCGGCCATCCACCATGGAAGGGTCGAAGGAAGGTTGAGTGCCAGCAAAAGGCCTGTGACCACAGCACTCAGATCATCTATGGTAACAGGAAGCTTCATACATTTCTCATAGATGAATTCTGTTAACACAGCACTGCCCACAGATACTGCAATAAGGATCGCTGCCCTGTAACCGAAATTCCATATACCGAATCCCGTTGCCGGAAGCAAAGCTATTATCACGAAGAACATGATCTTTGAAGTGGACATTTTGCTTCTGATATGAGGATTGGATGAAACATGTTTTTTCTCGTTCAATTATACACACCTCTTCATCTATTTTTTTCTGGCTGCAAGAGCCATCTTACGCATCGATTTGATACTCTGGGTCAGCTGCCTTTTGGCAGGGCAGACAAAGCTGCAGCAACCGCATTCACAGCATTCAAGTCCGTTATATTTTAAGAATCCCTCCATATCTCCATGCTCTGCCATATCACAGAGCTTGCTGGGAAGCACTCTTCCCGGACAGACATCCACGCATCTTCCGCAGTTGATACAGTTTGTAGGCTTGCTCTCAGCGACCTCATCCTTCGAAAGACAGAGAAGTGCCGAGCTTATCTTCGTTGTCGGAACATTCAGATCAAACAGACTGAATCCCATCATGGGGCCTCCCGAGATTATCTTTGCCGCTTCCTTTGTGAGTCCTCCGGCCTCCTCCAAAAGATCCGCATAGCTCATCCCGCAGGGAACAACATAATTCCTTGGAAATCTTACCGCATCACCTGTCACTGTGATTATCCTTCTTATAAGCGGTCTTCCCTCTATAACAGCCGAATATATTGCGCAGATCGTATCTACATTATCCACTATGCATCCTGCATCTGCGGGAAGCATTGAAGAATTGATCGCCCTTCTCGTGGTCGCATAGATAAGCTGTCTTTCAGCACCCTGCGGGTACTTGGTCTTTAACTCCTTGACAGTGATCCTTGGCTCATCAAGGGTAAGGTCCTTAAGCTTTCTTATACAGTCGGGCTTATTATCTTCAACTGCAAGGATACCCTCTGCATGATCATAAAGGGCAAGCATTATCTTAAGACCGTTCACAAGCTTTTCAGGCTCTTCGATCATCCTTCTGTAATCACTTGTAAGATAGGGTTCACACTCTGCGCAGTTGGCTATCACATAATATATCTTATCCGGATTTGGCGGTGAGAGCTTTACATGGGTCGGAAAACCTGCTCCTCCCATTCCGACAACTCCGGCTTCCCTTATTATGTTTATCACCTCACCCCTTGTCATTTCCGCAATGGGCTTTACCCTGATCCTTTCGGCCTCCTCATACAGACCGTCATTATCAAGGATGATGCTCTCGACCATATCACCGGTCAATACTCTTCTTTTTTCAATTTTTTTAATGGTCCCCGATACGGATGCATATATGGGAGCCGAAACAAATCCGTCAGCTTCCGCTATCTTCTGCCCCATAAGAACCCTTTCTCCGGGTTTTACGATTGGAACAGCCGGTTTCCCGATATGCTGTGACAGTGGATATACCATCTCACCCTCGGGGAAGACCTCCTGCATTGGCTTATCCTTGGAAAGTGCCTTCCCGTCAAAAGGATGTATACCACCTTTAAATGTAAACGCCATATACGATACCTTCCTTTTATTATATATACTAATTTGTTTTCCGGTCAGATTCTGTCTGATCGCGTAATTCTCTGAATCTCTTCTGTGATTTTATTTTGGGATAAGCTTTGATCACACGGTTCTCCATGAGTTTAAGACGTGCTTTCCTGGAAATATCCTGAAACCTGTCAAATGCTTCCCTGAGCCTTGCCGCAACATCCGCAGCCGATTCCGGTATATTTAACTGCCTTAGATTGTCGGCCCACACTGCCTGAACGATCTCTATCCTTCTTGAATACCTCTTGATATAATTTGCGCTTATGATATTCTGTCTGATCGTATTTACACGCATCATAAGCTCTTCACCTGTTGCATATATCCTCGAACTCTTAAGTGTATCAACAAACTCATCAAGCATATTTTCCATCTTCAATATGAGCTTTGCAACATCCACGGCCGCAACGGTGGAAAAAATGAAATCGATGATATATAAAAACAGGCATACTATATATGCTGTTCTGCCGTAGTTTTCGGGATAAAGTCCGATAAATCTGTCACAGAGAGGAACGAGGATCATAAACTCAAATATTGCCGCAACTCCCCACAAAAGGGATGCCTCAAGACAGATTCTGCCTTTTATGTTGAACTTTTTATCCGTATAATCCCACCAGCTTGTATGGAATATGGCTTCCATTACGACAGCTGTAACGTATTCAAGGACAGAACAGAGTATCATCCCGCCAATGAAGAGGGCAATAAAATTACCTGTAAATAATTTAAGGCAGAAATACATGACAAGACCGCCGCATCCATAGATAGTACATACCGGTCCCGCAACATATCCCCTGTTAACAAGACGTCTCTCACTGACCGAAACGTACACACTCTCCCATGCCCATCCAAATACACTGAACAATATAAAATAACTGACTATATAGTAAAAAGTCACTCCCAAAAACGCCACGTCCCACATAAAACAAATTATAACCCATATTCGTTAAAATTTAAACAATATTTACATTATCCCCAAAAAATGTTATAGATTTAAATATGCATGAATATGAAAACGTTTACAGTAATATGATCCCCGATTTTGATATCGATTCCTTAGGTGATCGCCGTAAAATCCTCTTTGTTGACATAGAGACGACCGGTCTTTCAAGGGATAGGACGACCCTTTACCTTATAGGTGCAGGGTTCTTTTGTGATGATGAATTTCATACCTTACAATGGTTTGCCGATAAGCCCTCGGAAGAAAACTTTATTCTCGATGATTTTTTCTCCTTTTCGGAAGGTTTTGATACCCTTATCCATTACAACGGCGGAAGGTTTGATCTTCCCTATATAGACCACAAGGCTAAGCTTTACGGCTACGATAATCCCTTAAAGGGCTTTAGGAGCATAGATATATATACCCTGATAAAGCCCTTTGGAAAGCTCCTTGGACTCTCATCCCTTAAGCAGCGTAACGTAGAGGATTTTCTTGGTATACACAGTGATGATCCCTATACCGGAAGGGATCTGATCCCTGTCTATTACGATATGGTAAGAGAGCCCTCAGAAGAGCTTTTAAAACCTCTTCTCTTCCACAACATTGAAGATCTTAAGGGGATGCTTTCCATCCTTCCCATCCTCAAATATACAAAGCTTACCTCAGCGGATATATCCTTTAAAAATTACAGGATCAATGAATACAGCGATCTTTATGGTAACAAACGAACAGAGATACTTATAGAATCGGTTTTAAAGGCCTCCCTTCCCTCAGATTTCAGATCACTCAATGAGGATATTTTTATCTCCTTCTCAGATGATACCCTGACGGTCAGGATACCCGTAAAGGAATGTACGCTCAGACACTATTTTGATAACTACAGGGATTATTATTATCTACCCCTTGAAGATACGGTTATATTGAAGAGCATGGCTTCGGGTGTGGACCGTTCAAGAAGGGAAAGAGCCAAAAAGGATAACTGCTGCATAAAGAAAACCGCCTCCTTCATCCCGGTATTCGGACAGGGCTTTGGGAGTACGCTCTTTAAGTCATCCTTAACATCCTCCCCCGATTACGTTATATTTGATGAAGCTCTTTTTAAAATAAAAGAAGTACAGGAAACATACATTCCTGCACTTCTTAAATATCTTACTGAAAAATCCTGATCCTTAAGAGTCAGGATCATACGGGCTTCTGATAATAGAATGAATTCCTTCTTACAAAACCGTAAGCCTTATGGTTAACGATCTGCTCGGTACTTCCGATAAACAGAACTCCGCCCGGTACCAGTGATTTATAGAACTTTTTATATATCTCTTCTTTTGCCTCATCGGTAAAATATATCAGAACATTTCTGCAGACTATGAAATTACATCTGTCAGGATAAGGATCCTTTAATAGATTATGCTCCTTAAACTCTACTCTTGATTTTATCTCATCGGATATCTGATAAGAGGAACCTATCTGCTTAAAGTATTTATTCTTAAGATCCGACGGAACTCCCGCAAGGCTCTTTGCTGCATAGAGACCATTCTTTGCCTGTGCTATGACCTGCTTGTCAAGGTCTGTTGCGGTGATCTTTATCTGATTCATCGGAATATGCTTTGACAAAGCCATTACCAGCGAATAGGGCTCATCACCGGTTGAACAGGCAGCACTCCATACCTTAAGATTCTTACCGTATCTTCCTATCATCTCGGGAAGGAACTCCTTGTCCATCAGAGCCCACTGTTCTGGATTCCTGTAGAATTCAGATACATTTATCGTCAGATAATTGATAAATTCATCAAAGAGAGATTTATCTGTCTTAAGCTTCTGGAGAAAATCCTCATAGCCCGTAGAATTATGCTTACGAATAAGGGTATCGATCCTCCTTTTCATCTGCTTTTCCTTATAAGCCACAAGGTCGATCCCTGTCATTTTCAAAACCTGAGCTTCGAATGTTTCATAATCCATAGCTGCCATTAAACGTCACCTCTATATTATTTTTTATTCTTCTTTTGATTCCTCCGCGTCTGCATCATCTGCAGCATCAGTCTCTGCAGCCTCATTAACTGCTGCACTTTCCATAGCCTCCTTCTTGGCGGCCTCTTCCTCCATAGCTTTTCCGACTGCTTCTATATCAACGGAAGCAACATCCTCATCACTTTCTTCCTTCTCTTCCTCTGCCTTTGGTTCGGGAGGAAGTGTTGCCTTGATGCTTAAGGATATCTTCTTCTCTTCAAGTTTGAAATCAACTACCTTTGCAGTGATCTCATCTCCGATATTCAATACATCCGAAGGCTTGTTGATATGTTCTCTTGATATCTGTGAAACATGGAGAAGGGCATCGATACCCGGCTCGAGCTCAACAAAAGCACCAAAATCCGTCATTCTTGCGATCTTACCTGTTACGATATTGCCGGGAGCATATTTCTCCATAGCCTTATCCCAGGGATTGGATCCGTCAAACTTAAGACTTAAAGCGATCTTGTTTTCATTGATCTCCTTAACCAGAACCTTGATCTCCTGGCCTACCTTAAATACCTTCTGGGGATTTTCAACCCTGCCCCAGGATATTTCGGAAATGTGAAGAAGTCCGTCAGTTCCGCCAAGATCAACAAATACACCGAAATCCTTGACATTCTTAACTACACCTTCTACGGTATCACCTTCATGGATACGCTCCAAAAGCTCCTTCTGTTTCTTTTCCTTTTCGGCAACAAGAAGCTGTTTACGGTCTCCGATTATCCTTCTTCTTCTTGGATTGAATTCGGTAATGACAAATTCTATCTCCTTATCAAGGAACTTGGTAAGATCCTTCTCAAAGGAATCGGATACAAGACTTGCGGGTATAAATACCCTTGATTCTTCTACATTGACACAAACTCCGCCGTTTAAAACTTCAGTAACCCTGGCCTTAAGTACGGTCTGGTTATTAAAGGCTTCCTCAAGCTTCTTATTACCCTTGTCAAGTGCTAATCTCTTATAGGTAAGTGAAACCTGACCTTCACCGTCGTTAACCTTTAATACCTTGGCTTCCATAGTATCTCCCACCTTAACTGCAGTAGTCAGATCGATACCCGGCGTATTTGAATACTCATCTCTTGTAATTATTCCATCTGACTTATATCCTATATTAAGGACTATCTCATCCGGCTTAACGTCAATGACAGTACCTTCAACTACCTCTCCGTTATGGATCGTTTTAAAAGACTGGTCTAAGAGTTGGTCAAAAGTTAATTCTGACATAGTTCAGAACCTCCTCAATGATATTATTTGGGGTAGATGCTCCGGCTGTAATACATATATCAGATCCTGCTTTGATCTTTATGATCTCAAGATCCGCAAAAGTCCTGATAAGAAAAGAATCCTCACATTCCTCCCTGCAGATCTCGTACAATTTCTGTGTATTGGAGCTCCTGGCACCGCCAACGACGATCATAGCATCCATTTTCCCGGCTAAATTACGCGCCTCGGTTTGTCGCTCTTCTGTCGCATTGCAAATTGTATTCACAACATTAACATGATAGCAATTTTTTTTTAAAATATCAACTAAATCTTTTAATTTTTCATGGTTAAATGTTGTCTGAACCACAACACATACCTTTTCATTCTCTCCAAAGCATATTTTTTCGGCATCCTCGGGTTTTTCTATAATGAAAGGTTCATTATTGCACCATCCTTCTATCCCCTGGACCTCCGGATGGTTTTTGTTTCCGACTATAACGATCCGGCATCCCTTTGCGCTTTCCTCATCTACTATCCTGTGGATCTTTTTTACAAAAGGACAGGTGGTGTCCACGATCTCATATCCCCTGGCCCGGATCTTTTCTATAATGCTTCTTTTAACTCCGTGAGACCTTAGTATTATCACAGCGTCTTCATCCTTAAGGGAGTCTATATCTTCGGTTATGCTTATCCCCCTCCCGGAAAGATCCCTTGTCACCTCTTCGTTATGGATTATGGGGCCATAGGTATAGAGAGTTCCGCCCCTTTCCGCTGTCTTATAAGCCGTATTCACAGCTCTTTCAACTCCGAAGCAGAATCCGGCCTTATCAGCTACACATACACTCCCCCCCGTAGACGTCGCATATTTCTCCATCATTTAACCTCACATAAGTTATTATACTGATTTACTGTTTATAATAGAAAGTATCCTCTCTGTCACCTCTTCTATGGTCATTGCCGAAGTATCGACAAGTATTGCATCATCGGCCTTTTTAAGCGGAGATATAGCCCTTGTCATATCCTGATGATCCCTTTCCGTGATATCCTTTTTTATCTCATTAAGATCACAGGATACTCCTTTTGATGTAAGCTCATCATATCTTCTCTTTGCCCTTACATCAGCATCTGCTGTAAGAAATATCTTGACTGCAGCATTTGGCAAAACCTTTGTCCCTATATCCCTTCCATCCATCACGACACTTCTCTTTGCCGCAAGCTCCTGCTGAAGTGCGACAAGCTTTGCCCTGACTCTTTCATTGGCCGAGCTCTTTGAAGCCATACTGCTCACTTCCTCCGTCCTTATAAGGCCGTTTACATTTTCTTCACCAAGAAGCACTACCTGTTCGCCGTTTATATGGTCGATCGAAATAACGGCATTATCACAGGCCTTCTCTATTTTTTCCCTATCGTCGGGGCTTATTTTCTCTCTTATAAGATAGAGTGCCATGGCTCTGTACATGGCTCCCGTATCCACATAGATATATCCCATTTTTTTTGCAACTGCCCTGGCTATCGTACTCTTTCCCGCACCTGCGGGTCCGTCGATCGCTATTGCCGTAATACTTTCATTCATGATCTTTTCCTTTCTCTTCTTCACCCTTAACTGTTAACTATATGCTGTTCCCGGCAAGTGCTCCGGTAGACCATGCTATCTGAAGGTTGAAGCCTCCGGTATAGGCATCCAGATCTATCATTTCCCCTGCCGCATATATATTCTCATACTTTTTCAGTCTCATCGAACCGGGATCTATTTCCTTTGTACTTATCCCGCCTCTTGTGATTATTGCCTCATCAAATCCCCTGTTTCCCGTGATCTTAAGTTCAAAGCCTTTAAAAAGCCTTAAAAGCTTCTCTCTTTCACATTTTGTGATACTGTTTACCTTTTTTTGGGGATCTATACCCGAAAGATCCACAAAGACAGGTATCATGGAAGACGGAAGCAGATCTTTTAAGGAATTCCCAAACTGCTTGTTCCTGTATTTTGATAGATCGCTCAATATTCTCTCATCCAGCTTCTTTTCATCAAGCGCAGGTTTAAGATCAAGGACCAGTCTTATGTCCTTTTTGTAATCCTCCTCCTTAAGATGACAGCTCGCACTGAGTATAAGAGGACCGCTTACTCCGAAATGTGTAAAAAGAAGCTCTCCCTGATCCTCAAATATCTTTTTTTTATCTCTGTAAACCGATATCTTTATGTTCTTTAAGGCAAGTCCCTGTAAATCTTTTACAAATCTCTCTTTGGTAACAAGGGGCACAAGGGAGGGTTCGGGTTTTACATGCTTAAGTCCGAGCATTTCCGAAAATATAAGACTTTCTCCGTTAGATCCCGTGCTTTGATACGAAGAGCCTCCGACACACAGGATAAGTCCTTCTGCGGATATCTCTTCCCCTTTATCGGTAATTATGCCCGTAAATTCAGTATTGTCAAGCACCAGATTTCTTACTCTGGTATTGTAGATGACAGTTATCCCAAGTCTGTCCATCTCTCTTTTTAAGGCTCCTGTTACATCAGAGGAGTGATCTGATGCCGGAAATACCCTGTTTCCTCTCTCGACCTTTAGCTTTAAACCAAGCTCTTCAAAAAAAGCCTCCAGCTTCTTAGTATCCATAAAGCTGTATGCGCTGTACAAAAACCTGGGATTGGAGATCACGTTGTCAAAAAATGTGTCTTTGTCACAGTCATTTGTAAGGTTGCATCTGCCCTTCCCTGTTATATATAGCTTTTTACCGAGCTTTTCATTCTTTTCGATGACGGTTACCCTGTGTCCGTTTCTTCCGGCCATTATCGCAGCCATCATTCCGGCCGGACCGCCGCCCACAACACAGACCTTCATAAAACCTTCTCCCGATCCATTATATTTTCTCCTGCTCTTTGATATCCTATGGCCTTAATCGTAAAAGATGGTGTTCGTTTCGAACACCATCTCCGATCTACTGATTTTTTATAAAATTGTTTATCACCTCGGAAAGCATCTTGGTGACCTCATCTCTTGTAAGATCAAATTCACCGTTGGTAGACATACAGGCCATTCCGTGTATGAAGATGAATATCTTCATGAACAGGGAGCTTGCCTTATCCATATTCAGGTTGTGGACCCTTTTTAACTCCTTGATGACGAAGCCCTTATCCTTTCCGTTGATAAGATCATACATGGTATTATCACTGTTATGCTGTGTCATAAACAATAGCTTGAATATGTTTATCTCTTCCCTGGCAAATCTTATATAGCTCATCCCCAGGTCAACAAAAGGTATGGCACTCTCTTTTTTGAAATTGATGTAGAACTCTTCGTAATAGTTCCTGGCCTTTTCAAATAATTCTTCATTCAAAGCATCCATATTCTCATAAACCCTGAAGATCGGCTGCGTTGAACAGCCTATATGAGATGCGAGTTTTCTTGCAGTTACCATCTCGATCCCCTGCTTACGCAAAAGATCAAATGCACCTTCTATGATCACTTCCTTTGTGATCTGTTCTTTTCTAGCCATCTATAACCACCTCTGCATATAGTTTAATCATACCGTTGTCTTGTTTACCAATGGTCCTTTGACCTCTGTTTAATCCTTATCTGTTCTTACCTTTAAGGCTTATACGGGATAAGCACCGTTTGCGGTATCCGCCTTTGTCGCATCCACACCTGTCTGCTGTGCTTCACGATATTTGAAGAATTCGGTTGCAACCTGAGGGAAAAGTGCATATGAAAGAACGTCCTCATCCTGCTGTTTATACTGCTTCATCTCTGATTCGAGCTTATCCATCTCATTTGTAAGACCTGCGGCATCTGCAGAACGTGAGGTAAATCTTTCCTCTCCGGGGATAACCTTGTCGATAACCTCCTGATTCATGGGCTTAACGGTCTGACCGTACTTACCGCGCAGAAGATCCTTGAACTCTCCTGTAGCCATCTTGTATCTCTCGCCCATAAGAACATTGAGAACCGCCTGGGTTCCGACGATCTGTGATGAAGGAGTGACAAGAGGAGGCTCACCGCAGTCCTTACGTACGCGGGGGATCTCTTCAAGAACTTCATTATATTTATCCTCTGCATTCTGTTCCTTAAGCTGGGATACCATGTTTGATAACATTCCGCCGGGAACCTGATATAACAGGGTCTTGATATTGACACCGAGCACCTTGGGATTGAGCAGTCCGTTTGCAAGACACTCTTCTCTGTAAGGTCTGAAGTAATCTGCTATCTCAGCGAGCAGATTCTGATCATAACCCGTATCGTAAGGTGTACCCCTGAATGCCTCGACCATAACCTCTGTAGCGGGCTGTGATGTCCCGAGCGCAAGAGGTGACATTGCACAGTCGATAACATCAACACCTGCTTCAACAGCCTTAAGATAGGTCATCGAAGCAACACCGGATGTATAATGTGTATGCAGCTGGATAGGAAGCTTTGTATTCTCCTTAAGTGTCTTAACAAGCTCTGCAGCCTTATAGGGAACAAGAAGTCCCGCCATATCCTTGATACAGATGGAATCGGCACCCATCTCCTCGATCTTCTTTGCTGTATCTGCCCAGTACTCTAAGGTATAGGCATCACCTAAGGTATAGGAAAGGGCGATCTGTGATTCTCCTCTTCCCTCCTGCTTCTTTATCTTATTTGTGGCATCAACGGCTGCCTGCAGATTTCTGAGATCGTTAAGGCAGTCAAATATACGGATTATATCGATACCGTTTGCTATTGACTTTTCAACGAAAGCATATACAACATCATCTGCATAAGGACGGTATCCTAAGATATTCTGTCCTCTGAAGAGCATCTGAAGCTTTGTATTCTTCGCGCCATCCCTGATCTTTCTTAATCTTTCCCAGGGATCTTCCTTAAGGAAACGAAGGGATGCATCAAATGTAGCTCCTCCCCAGCACTCCAGTGAATGATATCCGACCTTGTCAAGCTTATCAAGGATGGGGAGCATGACCTCGGTGGGCATTCTCGTAGCTATCAGTGACTGGTGTGCATCACGCAGTATGGTTTCAGTTATCTTGATTGGTTTTTTTACTGTTTCAGACATATTATTCCTCCTAACAAAAACTATCTTTAAGATATTTTTGCAATATGGGAATCCTTTGATTTCCCATGATTAGTTTAATTGATCAAAATACTCCGAATATTGCCATAAATGTACCGGCTGCTACTGCAGTACCGATAACACCGGCCACATTGGGACCCATGGCATGCATCAGCAGGAAGTTGGTGGGATCAGCCTCTGCACCGACCTTCTGGGAAACTCTGGCCGCCATTGGAACTGCCGAAACACCGGCCGAACCGATAAGAGGATTAACCTTTCCGCGTGTAATGACGCACATAAGCTTTCCGAACAGAACGCCTGCCGCGGTACCGAAAGCAAATGCTATAAGTCCGAGTACTACTATCTTTAAAGTATCTGTATTCAGGAAAGCTTCAGCACTTGTGGTTGCTCCTACGGATGTTCCGAGAATTATAACAACTATATACATAAGAGCATTGCTGGCTGTTTCCGTAAGCTGTCTTACAACACCCGACTCCCTGAAGAGATTTCCAAGCATCAGCATTCCTACAAGAGGTGCCGTTGTGGGAAGTATAAGACAGACAACTATCGTAACTATTATTGGGAACAGAATCTTTTCAAGCTTTGAAACCGGACGAAGCTGTTCCATTTTGATCTTTCTTTCCTTTTCCGTGGTAAGGAGCTTCATTATAGGCGGCTGGATGATAGGTACAAGTGACATATAAGAATATGCCGCAACCGCTATTGGACCAAGAAGTGCAGTCTGACCAAGCTTACCGGCAAGGAAGATGGACGTGGGTCCGTCTGCTCCGCCTATGATGGAAACAGCTGCGGCTGCCTTATCGTTAAAGCCCAAAGCTATGGCACCAAAGTAAGCGGCAAAGATACCAAACTGCGCTGATGCGCCTAGTAAAAAGCTCTTGGGGTTGGCAATTAGGGGGCCGAAATCCGTCATTGCTCCTACACCCATGAAAATTAACGAAGGAAGGATAGCCCATTCATCGAGCAGATAGAAATAGTGGAGCAATCCTCCTACACCATTTGTTGATTCTTCTATAGTCATCATTATATCCGGATATATATTTACAAGCAGCATACCGAATGAAATAGGAAGAAGCAGCAATGGTTCATATTCTTTAGCGATCGCAAGATACAGAAAGCAGCAGGCTACAGCGATCATTATGATATTACCGCCGGTAAGCCCGAAGAATGCTGTCTGATGTATGAGATTGCTTAAAGTCTCAGCTACATATTGCATTTTATGACCTCCATTTTAAACCTGTGATCAAATCACGTATTCTTCTATTTCATTTTATTCAAGAGTAGCAAGTAATCCGCCTGCTTCTACCGTATCGCCGACAGCAACATCGATGCTTGCGATCTTTCCGTCCTGAGGTGAAACAACAGGGATCTCCATCTTCATTGCTTCTAAGATAACAACTGCATCGCCCTTCTTTACTGCCTGACCGACCTTTGCTTCGAGCTTGAATACCTTTCCTGCGGCACCTGCTTCGATCCTTACAGAGCCTGCGCCCTGTGAAGCTGCCTTGGGTGCAGCCTTGGGAGCTGCCTTGGGAGCTGCCTTTGGTGCTGCGGCAGGAGCTGCCTGTCCGTTAGCGCCCTCTTCAACTGTTACATCATATACGTTGCCATTAACGGTAATTGTATAATTTTTCATTTATGAATTCCTCCTAATATGTATTTAAAGTCATTTTCTTCTTATGATACTTCTGACAACGAAATCATCTGCCCCGCGGGCACTGACAGCACTGCCTTTTGTACTTTGTTCATAAGCAGCTATCGCTGCTGATATAACTGCAACAAGTTCCGAATCGTCGGTAAGATCCTCAGATTCCTCTTCAGCCTTTTCGGGAATACTTTCTGCAGCTGCTTCATCGAACTTATCCTTTGCAAAGATTTCCTGAATCTTCGGTATATAGTTAAACAGAGAGATGATGATGGAGATAAGTATAAGGACAACAAAAACCGTACCCATACCAAGCAGAGTATTAAGTCCCGCTCTTCCCATCTTCTCACCAAAGGTGTAGTTCACATTGAACGCCACACTGTTTACAGTGTTATTAAGATCATCCTCATAAATGATCTCCACCTGGCCGTCACCGTTTTCACAGGTTACATCGGCCTGGACGATTATACCGTCACCCTTTGAATTATATTTTACGTTATAGCCTGTTATTTCCTTGAAAGCACCGATCTCGCTTATCGCTCTGTTCCATGAATCAAAACCGGTAACCATACCGTTTCCGTTCACCTTCATTCCAAGCGAGTTCTCAAATACATATTCCATGTATTCAGCGCCCATCGAGGTGAGCATCGAAGCCTGTTCTTCATCAAGCGGAGCAAGTGCACCCTCTATGATAGCCTGGGACATACTCTGAAGACGTGAGGATAACTCAGGATCAACCGGAGTCTCTGCATTGCAGGCTGACAATCCCAAGAGGCATACCATAAAACATAATATCAATCTGAATTTTTTCATATTACGTTCACCATACCCTTCCTAGATTGATCCATGCTTCTTATAAGGACGATCCTCACTTTTTGTATACAGCATCTCAAATGCACCGATAAGATACTTTCTTGCATCGGCTCCGTCTATTATCTGATCGACATAGCCTCTTCTTGCTGCTGAATCTATACTGTTCTGAAGCTTTCCGTACTCACCGGCCTTTTCCTTTACGGTATCGGGATCGGCATCGGCGTACATGATCCTTGCGGCAGCTTCGGGATCCATCATGCCGATCGAAGCGTTTTCAAGCGCGATAGTAAGGTCTGCACCTATGGCCTTTGAATTCATGATCGCATATGCACTTCCGTATGCCTTCTGTGTTATGAGATTGATCTTTGGAACGGTGGCATTGGCAAAAGCATAAGTAAGCTTAGCCGCAGCTCTTGCGATCTTTTTCTCATTTTCAAACGTTGCCTTGAATCCTGTAGCGTTTGTAAGAGATAATACCGGGATATTGAATGCATCACAGAAGTTGACGAAATCAGCGGCCTTCTCGGCACCGTCTGCTGTAAGAAGACTGTCAAACTTTTCCGATGTTTCTCCGTCCTCTGAGAATACCGCGCATCTGTTTGCAACTGCTCCAACCGTAAGTCCGTCGAGTCTCAAAAGCCCGGTAACCATTTCCTTTGCATATGATGCCTTAAGCTCACAGAACATCTGATCATCGGCTATCCTTGAAAGAGCAACCGCCGGATCATCCGTACAGTCTGAGAAATCCTCTGTAAGTCTGTTCAGATCATCATTGCATTCGAGTGAAGCGGTATCTTCATTGTTATCGGGAAGAAGTGTTACAAGCTCCCTCAATGTATCAAATATCTCCGATCCCTCACACACAAGGTCACAGAGTCCGCTTTCGCTGCTCTGGAAATCTGCGGATGCGGAATCACACTTTGCTTCGTAATTACCCTCAAGTGCATTGGGAGAATTGACAAAAAGCTTTGCGCTCTTTTCCATAACGGTTATATCCGATAATGATGATACTATCGCAAGACCGCCGCCACAGTTTCCAAACACTGCCGTTATCTGGGGTATCACACCCGATGCCATAGACTGTGCCTTATAGATCCTGCCAAAGGCATTGAGTGCATCGGTTGCTTCCTGAAGTCTGAGTCCTGTGGAATCCACAAGTCCGATAACAGGTGCTCCGACCTTCATAGCCAGTCTGTATAAGCCGACTATCTTTTTTGCATGCATTTCCCCTATTGAACCGCCCATAACGGATGTATCCTGACTATAAACATAAACGACCTTGTCATTGATAAGGCCATAGCCGGTTATAACACCATCAGAAGCGGCTGCTTTGGGATCCATATTGAAATCGGTAGCTCTTGCAGTAACTAAAGCACCGATCTCAACAAAACTGTTTTCATCAAGCAGAGAATTGATTCTCTCTCTTGCCGTGGAAGTATTACTCATTTTGTTTCAGCCCTCCGTTTTTATGTTGATTTTTACGTTCAGTCATAAGACTTAACGAAGAATTATGCTTCAAGGTGCAAAATGTGCACCGTTACAGATTATAACATATCTTGCGAATAAATAACACTATAAAAATAAAAAAATAGGCTCAGATAAATCTGAGCCCTGCAGTCTATGTCTGTCATATATCGACCTTTACGGACATTTCCTCCTCTGCTTCCTTCTTAAATTCCTCGACCCTTTCAGGTGCGGCCATCGGAAGATCCTCAATACTCTTAACCCCAAAACTCCTTAAGAATTCCTCTGTCGTCCCGAAAAGCAACGGTCTTCCCGGTGCGTTCAGCCTTCCAAGCTCCTGTATGAGTCCGTATTCAATAAGCCTGTTGACCTGATGGTCTGAGCTTACACCTCTTATCTTCTCTATCTCTATCCTTGTCACCGGCTGTTTATAAGCCACTATGGATAATACCTCCAGCACCGATTCGGTAAGCTCATACTTTCTCGGTGTCTTTGCTATCTTTATCAGGTGTTCATACATATTTACCTTGGAGCACATCTGTACGCTGTCCTCAAGCTCCATTATGGTTATACCCCTGTTATTGTTTCTGTCATATTTATCCTTGAGCTTTCTTACGAGGGCTATGGTTTCATCCTCATCCATTAAAAGAACCTCGGCCAGTCTTTTATATTTTACTGAATTGCCCACGGAAAATAACACCGCTTCAACCACTGCTTCCGGGTTACTTACGGGTTTTTTTTCTTCTTCATTATTGTCAGGGGTCTGTTCCATCACTTCTTCCATATCTATGCCGCTATCCTCGAGGTTATCATAATATCGTCAAACAACTCCTGTTGTACTATTACTATCTCACCTGTTTTCATAAGCTCCAGGATCACAAGGAAGGTTACGACCAGTTCCATTTTGGTATTCTGTTCTCCCAAAAGCTCCCTGAAGGAAAACTCCTTATGTTCTCTTATATACTCTTCTATATAAGCAGTCTTTTCCTCAAGATTCACTTCATCCTTTTCTATCTTGCCAAACCTGCTCCTTATGGGATCTATCTTATCTGTCTGTTTTTTCATCATTGATTTAAAGATGATATTAAGCCTTGTAAGATCCATATCCCCGACCAGGGCCCGGTAATCTATCGGCTGTTCATATTCCTCTACCTCAGCGGGCATCGTGGGTTTTTTGAACATGGTCTTTACCGCATCGATCTGACAGTCCTTAAGCTCATATGAAAGATACTTATAGAGCTTATATTCGATAAGCTTTTCAACAAGCTCTGCCCTGGGATCTTCCTCTTCGCCCTCCTCATTTATTTCCTTGGGAAGAAGCATCCTGCACTTTATATCAAGCAGCGTTGCCGCCGTAAGCAGAAAATCACTCATTATATTCATATCCCTTGTATCCATCTGCTTTATATAATCAAGATACTGATCCGTGATAAGGACTATGGGAATATCATAGATATCAACCTCATTCTTTTCTATAAGATGAAGCAAAAGATCTAACGGTCCTTCAAAAACCTCAAGCTTTACGCTTATAGCACTCATTGTTTTTCTCCCCTTTTAAGTTTCACATAAACTATTTCTGCTCTGTTATTGATACGTATGGGCACGGAATGTGTTCCTATTCCTCTGCTGAGTATCATTGTCGATTTTCCTTCCTTAAACTCCCCGCAGTCATACTTTGGAAAAAGCTTAAGCTGAGGCGATACAAGTCCTCCGAGAAACGGTATCCTTATCACTCCGCCATGGACATGACCTGAAAGCACAAGATCTGCCCCCCACCTTGCATACCCTTCAAACTGATCGGGAAAATGTGCAAGAAGGATTGAAACCGCATCCTCACATACCGGTCCGAATATCCTCTCCACATAATCCTCATCTATCGATCTGTCCACGATCTTACGATAGTATTTATGTTCAAGATCCAGCCCGTATATCATTATCCCTTCCTTCTCAAGCCTTACCGTTTCGTTCTCAAGTATATGCAGTCCCATATCCTCAAGTGAACCGGTATATCTCTCCCAGGCATTGGAATATATCTCGGGATTTCTTTTAAGCTTTTCTTCATGGTTCCCTATCCCGTAATATATGGGATACTTTTTTTTGAGTCTTTCAAGAAAGGAAAGGGTTGCATGACATCCGCTCTCGGATGCTATGCTCTCTATCCGGTCTTCATCTGTTTTTTTAAAAAATACCGGGTCCCCTGCAGTGATCATGTCTCCCGCAAGCATTATCGCATCGGGAGATAATTCATCGATCATCCCAAGGAGCTTCTCATTATCCCCTCCATAGACCATGCCGTGAAGATCAGTAAGAAACACAAAGCTGTATTCATCTGCCTTCAGCTTATCAAAGGTATATAAATACTCAGTTACGGAGATCGAGGTACTTTCTGTATAAATATATACGGCGATTAGAATGATCACCGCCAAAATAATAAAAATCAACATCTATCCGTACTTATCAATCCAAACCACAATATCTTGTATTATAACAATAAGTGGAAAATAATGCAAGGATAATAAAAGGGACAGAGAAAAAACTCTGTCCCTTAACACTCTTTTTAGTTATTGTATTTACGCTTTCTTGCTGCTTCGGATTTCTTCTTACGCTTTACGCTAGGCTTCTCATAATGCTCTCTTTTGCGGATTTCCTGCTGGATGCCTGCCTTTGCGCAGTTCCTTTTAAATCTCCTTAAAGCACTGTCTATAGATTCGTTCTCTTTTACTATAACATTTGACATTCATTTTCCCTCCCTTCAGTTCCCCGTGATATCTACCACTGAAGGATTATTATGCCTTGCCGGCACGTTTGTTATTATATCATAATTTTTTCCGCAGTCAACGGATTTTTGTGTATTTTTAGTGATATTACAATGGAAGGAGAATTTTGGGCTTCTTTCTGTCCGGCCTGTAGAGCACTATCTTCTTACCTATGATCTGGACAACCTCCGAACGGGACCTTTCCGCTATGACAGAAGCTATCTCCCTCGGATCGTCGGGACAGTTCTTCAATACACCTACCTTTATAAGCTCCCTTGCTTCCAAAGCCTCATCCACAGCCTCTATGAGCTCCGGGGAGACTCCGCCCTTTCCGATATGTACGGATATATCCGTTGCAGCTGCAAGACTTTTTAAATATGCTCTCTGTTTACTGTTCATGATCACCTCTAATTATCATAAAATTCGAAGGAATGTCCGTATATCCTTACGGTATCGCCTTCCTGTATACCAAGCTCCTTAAGATCGTCTATGATCCCGTTATCCCTTAAGAATTTCTGGAAGAATACAAATCCCTTTTCAGCCTCTAAGTTGGTATATCCAAGCATTTTCTCTATCTTTGGTCCTTCCACCTTATATACCTTATATTTTGGATCATACTCCACAGTGAAGGGATCATCTTCATCACTGTCCCTGTTTATGACAAATTCCTGATCAAATACTACAGGCTTCTCATCTGTCTCATCAAGCATCCTCCTGACATGATAAAGGAGCTCCTTAACACCCTCGCCGCTCACTGCGGATATGGGGAATACCTTAAATCCTGCAGGTTCAAATTCCTTTTTAAGCTTATCCGTTATTTCAAGGGCTTCCTCCTCGGAAAGACAGTCAAGCTTATTTGCGGCTATGACCATAGGTCTCTTCGAAAGCTCTTCGTCATAAGCCTTTAACTCCTTGTTGATCTTATAAATATCATCTATGGGATCCCTTCCTTCAACACCTGCCGCATCCACGATATGTATCATGACTCTTGTTCTCTCTATGTGCCTTAAAAAATCATGTCCAAGACCCACTCCCTCCGAAGCGCCCTCTATAAGTCCCGGGATATCCGCTATTACAAAACCCTCTATATCCTCCATATCGACAACGCCAAGATGCGGACTGAGTGTTGTAAAGGGATAGTTGGCGATCTCAGGCCTCGCATTTGACACCCTGCTCAGGAAGGTGGATTTTCCCACGTTCGGAAACCCCAAAAGCCCTACATCGGCTATGACCTTAAGCTCCATGAAGATATCCATTTCAATACCGTTCTGCCCTGGCTTTGCATATTGGGGAGCCTGCATGGTGGAGGTGGCATAATGCTGGTTTCCGCTTCCTCCTCTGCCTCCTTTTAAAAGAACGACCCTCTTATTATCCCCTGACATATCTATTATGACCTTACCGCTGCCTGCATCCTTAAGGACAGTACCCATAGGAACCTTTAAAACGATATCCTCACCGCTTTTGCCGGTACGGTTTCTCTTTCCGCCCGGTTCTCCGTCTCCTGCTGTGTACTTTCTCTTATGTCTGAAATCAACGAGGGTGTTCATACCCTCATCGACCTCGATAATGACATCTCCTCCCTTTCCGCCGTCTCCGCCGTCAGGTCCTCCGTTTGGCACATATTTTTCACGACGGAAGGACACATGTCCGTCTCCGCCCTTTCCACTCTTCACATATATTTTTGCTCTGTCTGCAAACATACTTTATCTCCAAAAAGCTTAAACCATCAAACATTCATATGCCTAAAGGCACTTATACAGGATCAACAGGAAATGATTATATCATAACCTTTATAAATATTCCAATGATCATCAAAAATAATACCTTATGGTTTAAATCTGATTTCGTACAGATCAAAATCTGATCCGGGGAGGAAGAGTAATCTTATATTTTTTATTCCCTTTACCCTCTCAAATGTAAAGCTCTCTGTTTCCGGCTTTTCACTGTGTCTGAACTCGATAATCTCCCTTCTGTTCATTTTGGGATCCTTCACATCCTCTATCATCAGATGTATCGTATTATTGGGATGATGTGTATATCCCTTTATCTCAAGGCTCCCTGCTCCCTTATCCCCAAAATCCATATTGCTGTATTCCACGGATACATTATTGCCTATCCCTTTTATGATATCTCCCTCTCTTATAAACGAATCTCCGTAGATATTGTCACAGTCATTACCGTTTAAGCAGGCAAAAGCCTTGTCTTCCGGTTTGAATCTGAAGCCCTTAAGATGTATCATCTGTCTGAATACGAAATATATGCTGCTTATCCCCTTAAGCCTCTTATCCAGCTTAAAATCCTCCTTCTGGTATACATTCCAGATCTTTGGCTTGTGATATATCTTCTGGCATATCATTAAGCTTCCATCCTTTTCCGGTATTCCGTCCCAGATCTCCACGGGGCAGGGATCTCCCTCGAGTTCAAAGATCTCGGCACAAAGCTCATCCGATCCAAAGGAGCCAAAGTTCATATCCTCAAACCCTATTACCGTCCTTGTCTCGGGCTTTGTTGCAACACCGTGCTCATTACCGTTTCCAAGCTCACCCTCGTTATATGAATACAGGCTTCCGTATACGAATTCATACGGATCGATAAGCTGCTTTCCCAACCCCTCTGCCCTGAATTCTATCTGGGATATGACCTTGTCATATTCTGTTCCGTTATCAACAGAGCATCTTAAATAAAAGCTCCCGTCAGACCTTGCCCTTACGATCGCCATATTATCATCACATTTTATGATCTGTCCCACATAGGATGGACATCCGTCCATGGCTAAGGTTTTCCATTTCAGATGCCTCAGAGAAAGAAAGGCATTTTCGGGGAATATCTCAGCCCTTACCTCTGTCTCCTGATATCCCGGCCTGAAATTCTTCTCTCCCTCTGCCTTTAATTCGATCTTCCTGACCCATATCCCGTCATCAAAAGTCTGAGAGCAGGGAAAGGTCTCTATGCATCTGCTCATGCCTTTTATCTTCTTATCATCTGCGGCTCTGACTTCTATATTAAAGCTTGCACTCTCAAGTCCCTCTGAGAAGACCTTTATCACTGCCCTGTCACTGCCCTCTCCCTTAGCCCTGACCATGATAAGGAGCTTTCCCGAAAACAGCCGCCGGCTGTATCCCTTATATTCATTCTGATCTGTGGAATCCCCGTTATCCATCCCTGCTATATACGCATTTCCCTCTGCCTCCGCATAAATCCTGTTATTTGCATTTTCAACGGGATGTCCGTCCTTATCAAGACTTTCAACGGTAAGAAAGATCATATCCGAGGGATCATCCTTAAGGTATGTCTTATCCTCAAATGAACTTATCCTTAAGGAGTAAGGATCTCCAAAGGAATATCTTACATCCTCGGCTATTACCTTTCCCTCTTCATCATAGGCAAGCGCCTTAAGAAAACCCTTCCTGTATTCTGCACTGTAATCTCCGCTGAACCTATCCCCATGTCTGTGATCGATATCCTTTATACCTAAGGACTCACCGTTTAAGAAAAGCTCTACCCTCGGCGCATTGCTTGCAACCCTTATATCTATGATCTGCCCCTCATTAAAATCCCAGTACGGGAAAATATGGACAAAGGGGTCCTTTTTATGATCCCTCCAGGCCGCCTTATAGATATAGTAGCTGTCCTTTACAAAACCGGCCGTATCAACCTGTCCGAAATATGAATTCTTTGTCTGATAAGGCGTGGGTTCTCCTATATAATCAAAGCCTGTCCACAGAAACTGTCCAAGCGAATATTCCCTGTCCCTCTCTGTTATTATACAGAATTCGGGGTTCTTTGCTCCCCAGCAGGTCGTACTGTTGCCAAGCGACGAACACTGTGCATCATCATCACAAAGGACAGTCTCGGAAAGCGGAAAATGATATATCCCCCTGCTCTGCACTGTGGATCCCGTTTCAGATCCGAATATATACCAGTCCTTAAATCTGTCATGATGTTCATCATAATATCTCTCTCCGTAATTATATCCGGCAAACCCTAGAACATCCGCACATTTCCTGGTGTTCTCCCAGGGCATGTAATTTGAGCAGAGAACTGTCACGGCATTTACATAAGGGTCCTCGCTCCTGACTGTCTCCGCAAGCTCTTTTGTAAGCTCTAAAGCGCCCTCATCAACATGAGTATCATATATCTCATTTCCGATACTCCACATGAATACACAAGGATGATTTCTGTCCCTTCTGACCATGCTCCTTAGATCCCTCTCGTGCCATTCCTTAAAGAACCTTCCGTAATCATATTTGGTCTTACATCTTAACCACATATCAAAGGCCTCATCCATGACAAGAAAACCCTCTTCATCGGCAAGCTCAAGGAAGTCCGATGCGGGCATATTGTGACTTGTTCTTATGGCATTTACACCCATCCCCCTTAATATCTTAAGCTTTCTTTTCATGGCCTCATGGTCATAGGCACTTCCGAGTGCTCCAAGATCGTGATGCTCGCACACCCCGTTTATCTTTATATGTTTTCCGTTCAAAAACATTCCCTTATCAGTATCAAAGCTTATTGTCCTGAAGCCGTATCTTATCTCTTCCTCATCGATAAGATTTTTACTGTTGTCATAAAGACAGAGTTTTACCTTATATAGCACACCTTCTTCGACAGACCATTCCCTTACATCATGAACGACCCCTCTTATAAAAGCTTTATCCTCATCTGCTTTTATACTCCTTTCCTCCCTGAAGGAAAGCTCATCTATGGAAACTGAAAAGACAAGATCAGATGAGCCGGCGTATCTGTTTATCTTTGCATTGACCTTAAGTTCATAGGAGGCATCACCCAATTTCGTACAGGAAAGGTATAATCCGTCTGTCACAAAGGAGGTCTTATTTTTTTCTGTAAAAAAAACATCCCTGAATATACCTGCTCCCGAATACCACCTGCTGTTTGGAAAGATATGCCTGCAGCTGACGATAACTGTATTTACCCCGTCCTTAAGCTGCGAGGTAAGATCGACATAATGGCTCACATAACCGTATTTCCATTCATCTGAGAAAACTCCGTTAAGGTAGACCTTTGCCTCCATATATACACCGTCAAAATAAAGTCCGTATATTTTCCCCGGATCAGGCTTTATGACAAATTCCTTTTTGTAAAAGCCTGCGGAATCCTCATATAAGTTTTCGCTCTGCCCGATAAGATAATCATGCGGGATCCTTACGGGAATAAATTCCCTCCCCTCTGTGTCTGAAAGTTCAGCATCCTTATCCGTTTTTAAAAAGCTCCATCCGTCATTAAAGAGTTCCTTCATAAATCCATGCCTCCATAGTGATAGAAATATTTTCAGATATAATTATCCAACTAAACGGAGCTGCCCGGTTGCGGACAGCTCCGTATATCTTATTTATTAACTTATTAACCCTTTACCGCTCCGGCGACCATACCCTTGATGATCTGCTTACTGAATACAAAGTAGAATATAACTACCGGCGACATTGTTAAAAGCATCGCTGCCATCATCTTCGGGAAGTCGGAATTGAACTGTCCCGTAAAGTTTTTAAGTGCCAGAGGAACGGTCTGATAGGCCTTACTCTGTAATATAAGGGCAAACGAGAACTCATTCCAGCATCCGAATACATTGATGATCGCCACTGTTGTGAGGATAGGCTTACATATCGGAAGGATTATCGAAAACATAGATCTTGAGAACGAACATCCGTCTATGGAAGCAGCTTCCTCAAGGGCTGTAGGTATTCCCTTTACATAACCCTCCACAAGGAACAGAGAAACCGGAAGGTTAAAGCACAGATAAGGTAAAAGCAGTGTATACCATCTGTTTAACAGACTCGCCTTTGAAAAAATTATATATATCGGAACCATCAGCGAATGTACCGGGATAAGCATACCCATAAGGAACATCAGATATATGGGACGGTTAAGCTTAAAACGGCACCTTGCCAGTATGTATCCGACTATAAATGCAAACAATACGATCAAAAATACGGAGATTATCGTCGTTCTTGCACTGTTTATCATCGAAGAAGCGATATTGTAATCCGGATTTACAAGAATCCTCTCATAGTTGGATAATGTCGGCTCCTTTGGAAGAGAGAAAATATCCTTGTTAAAGGTTCTCTTAAGCTTTAATGACGAATATCCCATCCATATAAGAGGGAAGATACAGCTTAAGGAGAATATCCACATTATTATGTTAAGAATGACTCCGAGGATATTATCCCTGACCTTATGTCCTGTAGTCACGTTTTTTACGGCCTGAGTCTGAAGAATTTTTTCTGATGCCATTATCTCAATCCTCCCTTCCCATATTTAGCCTTTGCCGCGGCACGCATCTCCTTGTCGCGCTGCTTTGCAAACTTGGCTTCCTTACGGTCATATTCATCTGTTGTCAGATAACCGAGTATACCCTGGGATCCGCCTATAACGGCAAGGGAGAGTACAAAGATAGCGACCGAAATACATGAGCCGTATCCTAAGTAACCGGTTTCAAAGGAGGTTTTATATCCGTACATCGCCATAACCATTGATGAATATCCGGGACCACCCTTGGTCATTACAAATATATTGTCAAATGCCTTCATATTACCTGCGATACATAAGGTAATACATACAAGCAGAGTGCTCTTTATAAGAGGAAGTATGATATATCTTGCCCTCTGTATACCGTTTGCACCGTCAATCTCTGCAGATTCAAGAACCTCGGTATCTATCGATGCAACAGCCGAGAGTATGATGACCATATAATATCCTATATACTGCCATACAAGAGGAATGGAAACGAGCAGCATGATCTTCTCGGGATCGTTAAGCCATACAGGTCCCGATTTCATGCTGGGGATCTTACCTATGGCAACCAGAAAATAGTTGAGAAGACCCTTTCTCTGATCGTATATCATCTGCCAGATAAAACCTATACATACTGCAGATATCGTGCTCGGGAAAAAGCCGAAGGTCCTGTGGATGCTCTTTGCTTTTACAAGCTTCGAGCTTATTACCATAACGAGTATAAAAGCTATTCCGACCTGACCCACAATACAGAATACGACCAGAAAGATATTATGCCTGAATGAAGACCAGAATACTTCATCATTCAAAAGCCTTACATAGTTTTCAAGTCCGTTGAAGGTCTTGTTGGGACCTACCTTCCAGTCAAAAAAACTATAAAAAAGCGCCGCTACGAGCGGAACAAAAACCGTGAATATAAACAAAGCGACCGGGATCAAAAGATATCCGAATATAACCCTGTTTTTTGGTCTTATTGAATTAAGCATATTAATCCCCCATTCGATTACTTTTCCAGAAATATTTATGGGGCAGTCATAAAGGCTGCCCCACATTTAATTCATTGAATAACTGTCAATTACTTACCTGCAAGATAAGCTTCATATGCTGCCTGGGTATCAGCCGCAACAGTCTCGGGATCCTTGTCTCCGTTAACCATTTCCTGCATCTCTGTATTGAGAACCGACCATACAGAACCGTCTACATATGAGTCATAGATCTCACAACCCTTGTTGTCAACATATGAGAAGTTGTAGAAATCCTGTACGAACTGATCCTGTGATGAAAGATCGATATCAGCCTTGCAGAATCCGCCAAGTGCATAGTTTCCGCCAACATACTCTGCGAATGCAGGGCCTGTGAGATACTGTGCAAGATCGATACAAGCTGCAAGCTTATCGGGATCCTCAGCAACCTTAGCATTAACTGCTACTGAATAACCAAGTCCGATATTCTGGAATTTCTCATACTTTGTTGCATCAGCTGCCTGAGGAAGAACTGCGAACTTTGTAGCTGCATACTTCTCGGGATCTTCATTCTTAAGCGTTTCCTTGATGTAATCAACATCCCAGTTACCGCAGATATAAGCTGCGCAGTCACCTGCGATGTAAAGCTCACGAGCATCCTCGTTTGTCTTCATATTGAAATCGCTGTTGAAAAGACCTGCATCATGGAAGAGATACTGTGTCTCTTTAAGTGCTGCAACGAACTCAGGATCTGTAAATGAAGCATTTCCGTTTCCGGCGATGATATCTGAGAACCACTGTGTTCCTGTGTACTGATATCCGAGACAGGATACGAAGCAGGAGTTAAGATTCCACTGTCCCTGGTTACCAAATCCGAGAGTATCGATACCCTCTTCATCAAAGTAAGCCTTTGCAGCTTCTACATCATCCCATGTTGTGGGGAATTCATCATAGCCTGCCTCTGCCCACATGTCAGAATCATAAACAACAACAGTACATGTTCCACCTGTAAGTACCGGGAATCCGTAATACTTGCCATCAACTGTAAAAGGAACAAGATAGTCCATATTGTACTGGTCTGCATAAGGTGAGTTCTTGATATAGTCTGTCATATCAACAACGAGTCCCTGATTAACCCAGCTTATGGTATTCATACCCTGAAGTAAGAATACATCCGGAAGTTCATCAGATGAAGCATATGTAGCGATCTGTGTCTTGTAGTCGCCGTTTGCAAGAACTTCCTGTTCAAGAGTGATGTCGGGATGTCCTGCTTCCCATGCTGCTATAGCTGTTCTGTGTGCATCTGAACCACCATTTCCGTCTGCTTCTTCAGATGTTGAGAAATGCATATAGCTGATGTTACCCTTGTAAGCCAACTCATTTGTTGCACCGTCCATGCTGATGGGTCCCTTAAGACCTTCAACTGCGCCTGCCTCAGCTTCTGCTTCTTCTGCGGGAGCTTCTGCTTCTTCTGCGGGAGCTTCTGCTTCTTCCTCAGCGGGAGCTTCCTCTTCTACTGCTTCCTCAGCTGCGGGAGCTTCCTCTGCGGGTGCTGTTGCTGCTGCTGATCCGCCGCAACCTGCCAAGATTGAAGCTGCCATAGCTGCAGATAACAATGTTGCCAATAATTTCCTTTTCATGTCAATCCTCCTTATGATAAAAATTTATCTAAAAGATACTTTACTACAATACTTACAAAATGTCTACCTTGATTTTAATTTTTTTATACATTTTTACGATAACGTTATCGTACATTGTGATAATTCTTAAAAAAAGCCGTTAAACAAGCGATCTTATGTTTTATGACTCCCCTGCTTTGGAACTTATTTTATCTGATATCATGAAAAAACACCACAGACGGGATGAACCCTTCTGTGGTGTAAATACTCGATAAATCAGTTGTTATTTTCTGATAGAACGCTAAATATAAATATTTAAACGTTTAAAATACTTATTTCAATCCTCTCTCGGATAAACGGATGCCTGCTTCCTGTCTCTTCCAAGTCTTTCAAAACGGACAATACCGTCTACAAGGGCAAACAATGTATCATCCCCGCCGCGTCCTACATTGACACCGGGATGGATCTTTGTGCCTCTCTGTCTGTATAATATATTTCCGGCCTTAACGAACTGGCCGTCTGCTCTTTTGGCACCTAATCTCTTTGCTTCGGAATCTCTTCCGTTCTTTGAAGAACCGACTCCCTTTTTGTGAGCGAAGAATTGAAGGTTTAATTCAAACATTTCCTACACCTCCTTATATGATAGTTTAATGAAATCTGCGTAATCTTTTTCGACCTGCTCAAGTCCCATGATCATGGTATCCATCAAAAGTTTTCCTTTGTCGTCAAGACCGTCCGGAAAATCCAGTCTTATCTCGCCGTCATTATCCCTGCCTTTGATCTTATTATCCGTCAGTCCCTCTATGGCATTTGCCGTATTTAAGACTAACATGGATACCGCAGAACAGACTATATCACTTCCCGGTTCTGCATATTCCGCATGACCGCTGCAGACAAATGATACATATCCTTTATCACAAGATCTTGTAACAAGAGCTTTGATCATAAGCTTTCACCCTGTCAGGCATTGATCTTATCGATCTTAACTTCGGTGTATGCTTGTCTGTGACCATTTTTCTTATGATATCCGCTTTTTCTCTTATACTTGTAAACTATGACCTTTTTACCGCGGCCATTATCAAGTACTGTTCCGGCTACTGATGCATTTGCCACATCACTGCCTACCAAAAGCTTATCGTCCGAAACGGCAAGTACATTGTCAAAGGTTACCTGCTCACCGGACTCTGCACCGAGCTTCTCAACTCTGATGATGTCACCTTCAGAAACCTTATACTGCTTTCCGCCTGTTGCGATTATTGCGTACATCGGGCACCTCCTATATTATTTACTCGCTAGCTTCGGTGGCGGCATTACAGTCGCGCTTTAAAACCCCGCCAAGCGGCATACTCAAGTATTCTAACACGCATAAACACAGATGTCAAAGATATTTTTATAATTATATAACGGTCATATGGTTCCGTTTTCCCTTTTCATCCTTAATACTTCAAGAAGATGTTCAAAGTATTCCGGAAGCTCTGCCTTAAGGATCATCCTCTCCCCTGTTGAGGGATGGCTAAAACCCAGTGTCCCCGCATGAAGAGTCTGTCCCGTAAGATTAAAAGGCGACTTATGGTCCGAATAAACCGTATCTCCCAAAAGCGGATGGTTTATGGATGTCATATGTACACGTATCTGGTGGGTACGCCCTGTTTTCAATATACATTTAATATAAGTATATTTTCCGAAGCGCTCAAGGACTTCGTAATCCGTAACTGCCTTCTTTCCGTTCTCATAATTGACAGCCATCTTTTTTCTGTCCTTTTTATCCCTGCCTACCGGGGCATCTATGCTCCCTTTGTCATCGGGAAGATTTCCATACACTATGGCATAGTACTCCCTGTCTATACTGTGCTCCTTAAGCTGGGCTGCTATTATCTCATGCGCCCTGTCATTTTTGCAGGCGATAAGAACTCCCGTTGTATCCCTGTCGATCCTGTGTACTATTCCGGGCCTTAATACCCCGTTAATACCCGAGAGATCCCTGCAATGATACATGAGCGCATTTACAAGAGTCCCGCTGTAATGCCCTGGTGCGGGATGGACCACCATACCCTTGGGTTTGTTTATAACTATTACATCTTCGTCTTCATATAAGATATCAAGCTTTATATCTTCGGGCACAATATCCGGTATCACGGCATCGGGAACCGTAAAGGAGATATCATCTCCCTCGTTGACAGCAGTGCTTGCCTTGCATTTTTTCCCGTTTATGCTCACCATACCGTCCTTAATGAGCTTTTGGATATATGACCTTGATAACTCCTCATAATTATCGGCAAGGCATTTGTCTATCCTTATCTGATTGTTGTCGCCATCTGCTCTGAATCTGTATTCCTTCACATTTACTCCGTCATCCGCCGTTCCCAGTTTATAAGCATCTCCGTATCATATATCGGAAATTCCGTAACAT